>JBCDAH010000046.1:0-32786 GCA_039186015.1 Pseudomonadota bacterium | reverse complement strand
TCACGAGGCTCAGCTCTTTGAGCTGAGCCTCGTGAATAGCCTGCGTCTTTGCTTCCCGGTTCGGATCCTCGGACGGTTGCTCATCCAATCCACCCGGCTCGGTGCCTGCCCCAGCCTCTTCCACCGCGTCAGCGGCGGCTTCGGCATAAGCATCTGCTGCAGCCGATTTGTTCGTCTGCGCCTCCGAGTCGGACAGTGGCGTCTTGCCGTCAGTATCGTTTTGTCCGTTCATGGGTCCCGATGACATCTCTTAAGCGTTTCGACTCTGAAGCGTTTCGACGGCGCCATATCATGCTGCGGCGCAAATGCGCACCGGATATCTTCCGGTCCCCTCGAAAAATCAAGAGATAAGCCGAGTAATCACCTTGGCCGTAAAGTCAACCATGGGGATGATCCGCGCATAGTTGATCCGCGTTGGTCCGATCACTCCGAGTACACCAACAACATTGCGGCTGTCGTCTCGAAATGGTGCGACAATTACGGACGAGCCGGACAACGAGAAGAGATTGCTCTCAGACCCGATAAAAATCCGAACGCCGTCCGCGCTGTCCGACAGACCCAACAGTTGCACCAGATCACGCTTGGCCTCCAGATCATCAAACAGCTGACGAATGCGTGCCAAGTCGTCGGCGGCTTTCAGCTCGTTCAAGAGGTTCGATTGCCCGCGAACGATCAGGCTCTTGCGCTCGTCGTGCGCTCCAGACCACTCGGCAAGACCGGCGGCAATAACTTTCCGCGTCAACACGTCCAGCTCAGCCTGGTCCTGCTCGAGCTGCGCCTCAATGTGCGCGCGCGCTTCTTCGAGGCTGCGCCCGCGCATTTGCGTGTTGAGGTAGTTGGCCGCTTCGGTCAACGCTGAGGGCGGCAAACCAATCGGCAGCGAAATCACCCGGTTTTCAACAGTTCCGTCCTCACCCACGAGTACAACGAGCGCGCGGTTCGGATCCAACGGCACAAACTCGATATGTTTGACCGTTCCGACCTGCTTCTCGGCCAAGACGACGCCGGCGCAACTCGACAGCCCTGAAATGACCTCAGTTGCCTCGCTCAGGAGCTTTTCCGTCGACAGATCCGGCTCGCCGCCGATTTGCCGCTCGATCTGCCGTCTCTCGTCGTCCGAAAGCCGACCAACCTCAAGCAAGCCGTCAACGAACAATCTCAATCCAAGTTGCGTCGGCAATCGCCCAGCTGACGTGTGCGGTGCGTACACGAGGCCAAGATGCTCAAGGTCCGACATGACGTTGCGCACCGATGCCGGCGATAGCGCCATCGGCAAGTCCCGCGACAGATTCCGCGAGCCAACGGGCTCGCCTGTTGCCAAGTACGAATCCACGATACGGCGCAGGATTTCCCGCGAGCGCTCGTTTAATGCGGTCAGATCGTGAGAGTGTTTCGTCATATGCAAGCTGACGATTTCGCTGCAGCTGATGCGAGTTTATCGAACTTTGCCGCGCTGTTTATGCCATGATCCAGGGAGCGGCCCAACGTCAGACCCGCTCCTGGAGCTTTCTGGGAGTCTGCGCGGACCGGTCACGTACGTCAATTCCGGAACGAATTGCGGTTGATGCTTGGCGCCTCCTCTCTTAGTTTGCCGCGTTACCACGAACGTTGGCACGTGACTAAGGCCGGGCATTGCACGGTGCCGAGACCGGCCACGCGGCGCTCGAAACGACCAGGACCTCCCATGCGACCGTCGAAGAGACAGATGTCTGAGCTGCGCCCCGTATCGTTCGAGCGGGCGTTTTCCATGCACGCGGAAGGATCCTGTTTCATCAAGTTCGGCAACACGCATGTGCTCTGTACGGCGAGTCTTGAAGAGCGCGTTCCGCCGTGGCTCAAGGGCCAGGGCCGCGGCTGGGTCACAGCGGAGTACAGCATGCTGCCGCGCTCAACAAACGAGCGTATGCGGCGAGAATCGACAACCGGCCGGGTCGGGGGACGAACCCAGGAAATCCAGCGTTTGATTGCGCGGTCACTACGCGCAGTGATCGACTTGGAAAAGCTCGGCGAGCGTCAAATCACCGTTGACTGTGACGTCATCCAGGCTGATGGCGGCACGCGCACGGCGTCGATTACCGGCGCTTGGGTTGCCTTGCACGACTGTCTGCAGTGGATGCACATGCGCGATATGATCCGCAATGACGTGATGAAAGACCACGTCGCAGCGGTGTCAGCTGGGATCTATGACGGGCATTGCGTGCTGGATCTGGACTATGCGGAGGACTCAACCGCACAGGCCGACGCCAATTTTGTCATTACGGGCAAAGGCGGCCTTGTCGAAGTTCAAGGCACCGCAGAAGGCGAACCGTTCACGCGTACCCAGTTCGATGAGCTTTTGGCCCTGGCGGAACAGGGCGTCCAAGAGTTGATCTCTTTGCAAAAGCTGACCGTTCTCTAGCTTGCCGGCCTAAGGAGGCGGCTTATGGTGAAACGACCAACGGCTCCGTCGGGCGTGCTGGAAACAATTCTCTATGCGGACGACCTTGAGGCAGCGGAAGCCTTTTACAGCCACGTCTTGGGTCTTCAGGCCTTTGCAAAAGCTGAAGGACGGCAGGTTTTCTATAAATGCGGGGATCAGGTGCTCTTGATCTTCAATCCACACGCGACTGAGCAACATGCGGCGCCGTCCGGCCTGCCGGTGCCAACGCACGGCGCGCACGGCAAGGGGCACGTCTGTTTCCGCGCAACATCCGACGAAATCGAAGCCTGGCGACAACACCTCATAGCCGAAGGGATTGAGATCGAGTCCGACTTCGAGTGGCCGAAGGGCGGACGGTCAATCTACTTCCGCGATCCGCACGGCAACTGCCTGGAGTTCGCGGAACCGCGGATATGGGGGCTATCGGAATGACCGTTCTTGCGCGTGGAACCCGGATTGTCGTTGCCTCGCACAACCCCGGCAAACTTGCCGAAATCCGCGAATTGCTCGAGCCGTACGGCCTTGACGCGATTTCTGCGGGCGATCTCGGCCTTCCCGAACCAGAGGAAACCGAGACGACGTTTGCCGGCAACGCCCGGCTCAAAGCCGTGGCCGCTGCGACCGGAGCCGACCTGCCGGCGCTCTCCGACGACTCCGGACTCGCTGTTGACGTCTTGGGTGGGGCGCCCGGAATCTATTCCGCACGTTGGGCCGGTCCGGACAAAGACTTCAACCTTGCCATGCAGAAGGTGGCCGAAGAGATCACCGAGCGGCACGGCTGGACACAACCAGGACCGTCAGCGCACTTTGTTTGCGCGCTATGCCTCGCTTGGCCCGATGGCCGCCACGAGATCTTCGAAGGGAAAGTCTTCGGCCGGCTCGTGTGGCCGCCGCGGGGCGACAAAGGGTTCGGCTACGACCCCATGTTCCTGCCGGACGACCATGCCACGACATTTGGCGAGATGGACCCGGTGGACAAACACGCGATGTCGCATCGTGCGC
Organism: Pseudomonadota bacterium; assembly: GCA_039186015.1. GTDB lineage: Bacteria > Pseudomonadota > Alphaproteobacteria > Rhizobiales > Hyphomicrobiaceae > JBCBWG01. Next base: position 29,365 of record JBCDAH010000046.1, on the reverse strand, counting down.
GCGCATTTGCACTTTTTGTGGAAGCCTGTCTTGCAGACAACCGTGTCTCCGACGCACCGTAACCCTGACGCAGCCGGCTTCGGCGTCTACGTCCATTGGCCGTTCTGCGCAGCCAAGTGCCCCTATTGCGACTTCAACAGCCACGTCCGCCACGGCGGTGTGGATGAGGCGCAATTCACCCAGGCCCTGGTCCGCGAAATCGCGCGCACGGCGGAGCGGATCGGCCCGCGCACCGTCGGGTCCGTCTTCTTCGGCGGTGGCACGCCGTCCCTGATGTCGGGCGACGCGGTGGGGTCCGTTCTCGATGCCGTCGCACAGCACTGGTCGATCAGCGATGATGCCGAGATCACCTTGGAGGCCAATCCCACAAGCGTCGAGGCGGGGCGCCTGCGCGATTATCGTACGGCCGGTATCAATCGTGTGTCGTTGGGCGTTCAGGCGCTCAACGACCGCGATCTTAAAGCGCTCGGTCGTCTGCATACGGTCCGCGAAGCACGCGCGGCCGTTAGCCTGGCGCAGGGGCTGTTTGACCGCGTGTCATTCGATCTGATTTATGCGCGAACCGGCCAGTCCACAGCCAGCTGGCGAGATGAGCTGCGGGACGCGCTGGCGATGGCGGCCGGCCATTTGTCTCTGTACCAGCTGACCATCGAACCTGGGACGCCGTTTGCGGCGCTTCATGCCGCCGGCCGGCTGCAGATCCCGGACCCAGAGCTGGCGGACACGTTCTACGACATCACACAAGAGCTTACGGACGCCGCCGGGCTGCCGCAGTACGAAACGTCCAATCATGCGCGCGTTGGCGAGGTGTGCCGGCACAATCTGCTCTATTGGCGGTACGGCGAGTACGCCGGTATCGGACCAGGCGCACACGGGCGCATTCAGGTGTCGTCAGGCCGACGCACCGCCACACTGACTGAGAAAATGCCGGAACGTTGGCGCGATCAGGTCATGCGAACGGGTCACGGCGTGATTACCGAGACAGAACTCGCCGACGATGAAATGGCCGACGAGCTGCTGCTGATGGGGCTGCGGTTAACCGAAGGCGTGGACATCGAACGCCTGGCCACGTTGACCGGCAGGTCTCTGTGCAGGCAGACCATTCAGGATCTGGCCGCGGCCGGCTTCGTAAAACTAAAATCGAACGGCATGCGGCTCCGTGCGGAGCCGGCCGGCCGGTTTGTGATTGATCGTCTGGTGCTTGAGCTTGCCGCTACGATGCAACCGCACGCGGACGCGGTTCATAGTCCGGCTTAGAGACGGCCTCGCAGTCAATGATCATATGATCCATTTCTGCGCGCACCCATTCCCGGAACGCCAAGACATTCGGGCGATACTCGCTTCCGGCTTCGCACGCGAGAAAGAACGAACGTTTGGTCGTGAGCGTGCTGCCAAACGGCGCCACGAGGCGCCCGACGCGTAAGTCATCATAGGCCAACGTGCGGTAGGCGAGGACGACGCCGGCGCCTTCAACTGCTGCCTCCAAAGCGTGGTCAGCACTGTTGAAGCGAAGCCCACGGCTCAAATCCACGTCGCGAATACCCTGGCGCGCAAACCAGTCCTTCCAATAGGGCACCCCCGGCAGCTCAGAAATCGACTCGTCGTGGATCAACGGCACTTTCATGAGGTCTTCGGGTTTCTCCAGACCGCCGATCTCGTCAATCAGGCGCGGACTGGCGACCGGCAGAATGACAATGTCAACCAGCTTCTCCGCGTGCATGTTCTCCGGCGCCTCAATGGCGTTCCGGATCAGGACGTCGACGCCGTCGGCGGTGAAGTCTACTAGCGACTTGGTCGAGGAGATCCGCGTATCAATGTCGGGGTTTGCCGTCATGAAGCGGTGCAGTCGCGGCGCCAGCCATTTCGCCGTGAACCCCGGTGGCGCGCTCACGACCAGTACCCGGTCATTCCGAATACGCTCAAGGCTTTGAACCGCTTGGCGAAGTTGCCCAAAGGCCGCGTGGACGCCGGGGTACAGAGATCGTCCGGCATCGGTCAACTCAATCGCTCGCGGCTTCCGCAAAAAGAGCTTCACGCCCAGGAAATCCTCGAGGCCCTTGATCTGATGGCTCAAGGCAGCCGGCGTCACGTGCAATTCATCCGCGGCGCGGGAAAAGCTGAGATGACGCGCGGTCGCCTCGAAAGCGCGGAGGGCGTTCAGCGGCGGCAAGGCATCCAACATGTGAGATTTCCTAAAGCTACGCCTGAGAAATCATCGTTTGTCAGGCAGCGCGAACGCCCCTAATTTTGGCGTCATACAACGAGATGACATGAGGAGAAACAACAATGTCGATCGTGAGCAAAGATCAAACGTCGCAGCTAACGCCTGAAGACATCGATCGGCTGGTCCTGAAAGGCAGGGTTGTACGGTCACAGGCCGTGCGGGCGATGTTCGCCAACTTGTTTGCAGGGCCGGCAAATACCGAGCGAGCTCAAGAGATCGAGCCTGCACTTTCGGGCGTAAAGGCTTAACAACACCCCCGACGAGTTGAGAGACTGAGCACCAAGAGCAGCTGGAACCGCGCGTTCCGGCTGCTTTTCATTTAGTGCTGCATCCTCGCCAACGCCTCGTAAGGCTGGCGCACGCGACACGGCATCTCACGAACAACAACAGGGCATGTAGACAGGTGCCGTCCGGCTGACGTATGTGCGCCGTCACAAGTTCCGATGACCGGGACTTGATCTGCCGGCTCGCCTCATACGCTGACGTTTCTATCCGTGATTGGGGACTACATGATCAGGCGTCTCTACGACTGGGTGATGGGCCTTGCGGGTCATCGCCATGCGGAGCCGGCATTGGCTGGCGTCGCGTTTGTGGAGAGCTCGTTCTTCCCCATTCCACCGCATGTCATGCTTGCGCCCATGATCCTCGCCGATCGGTCGAAAGCGTTTCGGTTCGCCGCCATCACGACGATCGCCTCAGTCCTTGGAGGTTTGGCGGGGTACGCCATCGGCTATCTATTGTTCGATGTCGTCGGGCAGCCGTTGCTGCGACTGTATGGTGCGGAGGAAAAGTTCGCGAACTTTGCGGCGCAGTATAACGAATTCGGCGCCTGGATCGTGTTCTTTTTCGGCGTCACACCGTTTCCCTACAAAGTCATCACGATCGCGAGTGGTGCGACGCAGCTCAACCTGGGTGTTTTTCTCCTCGCCAGCGTCGTTTCTCGCGGGCTGATCTTTTTCGTGATTGCCGGTTTGCTTTAAGCATTTGGAGAGCCCATTCGGGCGTTTATCGAACGGCGCCTCGGACTGGTCACGACAGTGGTTGTCGTCGTCGGTCTTGGCGGCCTGCTCGCCGTTCGCTATCTGCTCTAATGGCGCTGCATTCTGAAAATGTTCCGCCTCGGTGAGACGGTTCAAGTAAACTCTGGAGCGCTCCAAGCGTACGGGACGAGATCATGGCGCAAGGAAGTCTGAAGTCGCTGACACAGCAACCTGGATATGCGGCTGGATCTTACGTTCTCTTCGGTGCAACGGCGATTATACTGGCAGCGCTCGCATTCGAGCATGTCGGCGGTTACGCGCCGTGCCCGCTCTGCATCATGCAGCGCTATGCGTATTATGTGGGCATTCCGCTGGCATTCATCGGGCTCGTCGTCATGAGCGCCGGCCAGAGGTCCGCGGCAGGGATCATCTTTCTGTTTGTTGGGCTTGCATTTGTCGCGAACGCCGCGCTCGGCATTTACCATGCCGGTGCAGAGTGGGCGTTCTGGCCCGGTCCGTCCGTGTGTGAGCAAGCCGCCCAGCCGCTGACTTTGGGCCCAGACTTCGAGAAAGCCATCTCAACCACTGCCGTGCCCAGCTGCACCGAACCGGCGTTTCGCGCTTTCGGACTGTCGTTTGCAGGTTGGAACGTTTTAATCTCCGCGGCACTGGCGGGTTTGGCGTTCTACGCCACGTCCAATCTCCTCGAACAAACCTTCGAGGACTAATGTCCGCCCGCCACAGGTGGCGTGCCTGCGCCGGCCTACACCCCCCGATACGCCCAAGCCCGCGAAAATGTGGATGACGTTGGTGGTCGCCTTCGTGAGCGCCATCACGCGCGCGCTCGGCCAAACACGAGCGATTCAGCACGTTTCGACGCGCTGGTCGAAACTATTCATCCACAGTCAATCAAAATTTCTATCATTCGCCGCTTAGGTGCCCAGATGTAGTCACGAAGCAACGATTTATTCTCCCTCGTTCGCAGAAACGAAGCGAACACTCCGAGTTGCGTCTGTGTTTGAGTAATCGGCTGCGTTTGAGGTCTTGTTTTGCGTCAGGTCAGTCCCCCTCGCGTTGCCCAGTATCAACCGTTAGTTCCGCGTTCGCGTCTTGCGTTATCCCGGGGTCGCCCAGCCCAAGTTTCAGTTTCGCGTCATCGGGCAGACCAGCAGGGATCGGTGTCGGCGTTCCTTGGGTCCACGTCAGTTGCGTCTCAGTTCAGCGTTCCGGACCCGAAAGGCCGCGTATCGGCCTGTGTATCCGCGTCCAAGGGCCGGCGTTCGCGTGAGCGATTGGCCCAAGTCTCCAGCGTTGTTTCGGAGTTTCAGTTGCGTCCGCTTTAGTTACGTAAGCGTTGCGTAAGTTGCGTAAGCGTTGCGAAAACCAACCAGTCGGCCAGCGTTCACGGCCAAGTCCGTACATGATTGAAGTTGCACCGCGCGTGGGCGCCGGAATGGCGCCTGTCGAGTTCTTCCAGCGGTTGCCGAGCGTGGAGTTGCGTCCGATGAAACCCGTTTTTTGTGAGCACAGTGCTCAAGTACCGCATCAACTTAAGCAAGAAACCGAATGGCAGTCTGTTGGCGTTATCGCCGCTGAGTTGATGACCAGGATCGAACAACGCCGAGAGCAACCGCACACGAGTTTGTTGGCCAAGCAAAGTCGACAGGCGGCTTGATGTCGGCCAAGTGCAGCGCCGCTCCTGAAGCCGGGAGTACGTGTTGCGACAGAGTTGGTAGGTCCATTGCGTCGGGGCAGGATCCCAATCGACTGGCGAAGCGTTATCGGTTTTGCGTCGTGATGCCAGAGTGCAATGGGCCTACCTTCAGTTCTTTCATGAGGTTGTCCGTAAGATCGAGGCCGAAGGTCCTCCGCGGCGGTCTAATTAGGAGTGAAATGATATGACTCCAGATCACATCCACCAAATCCACTGGGACCATGCGCTGTCCGTTTCGCGCCAAACATGCGCGCGCCTGTTTCGCGACGGAGCATCGCCCAAAGACGCCTTGGCGGCCTTCGGACTCAAAGATGACGGAGCCGACGTTGACTGGAGCCGGGCCATCGACCGGATCGCCGAAGTGATTTGCACCCAACCGAACCGACGCGCCGCCTGAGCATAACTGCTTGGCGGCAAGTTCAGAGCATCCTTTGCGGATAGGAGCTTCTACCCGGCAGGGATCTGTACCTGCGTTTGTCATTGTGTTCTGCGTACTGTGATGTGCCAAGTATCGCGTCTGTTGTGAACCCAGCGTTGCGCATCACACCTGCCGGTCCTTTTCTTCATGCCTGCTCTGCGTTTTCGAACGTGAACTCGACAACGCAGGCAGCACAGTGCGATCTACCCTCAATCCAGGGAAAGATCGCATATGACAGACACAACTCCGCCTTCACTCGTCGCGCGAACGAATCAACACTTGTTCTATGGCTGGATCATCGTCGGTCTGGCGAGTTTTGGCGTTTTCTCCAGCGGGCCCGGGCAATCCCATACATTTTCGGCTTTCGTAGAGCCCATCAGCCGTGATCTCGGGATCAGCAGCGCGACAATCGCAACCGCATACGGCCTGGCAACGTTGGCTGCGGCATTCGCCCTGCCGATGATGGGGCGTCTCGTCGACCGCCAGGGCGCGAAGCGTATGCTCCTGGTGATTGTCGGCGGACTTGGCGTCGCTTGCCTGTTCTTTGGCGCGGCCGCCAACTTTCTGTGGCTTGCCGTTGGTTTTGGCCTATTGAGATTTCTCGGCCAGGGCTCCTTGATGCTGGCCTGCGCGAATCTGGTTTCGCAGTGGTTCTCCAAGTCGCGCGGGTTCGCGATGAGTTTGATGGCGCTTGGGTTCGGCATCTCGATGGCCGTGCATCCCCCTTTGTCGCAATACCTGATCACAGAAATCGGTTGGCGTTGGGCTTGGGTTATTCTCGGCCTCATCACCTGGGCAACGATGCTGCCGGCCGTATGGCTGCTGGTGCACAACACACCGGAAAGCGTCGGTTTGCGTCCAGATGGTGAAGAACCCGACAAATCAAGCGCTGCCGGCGCAACGGGTGCAACAGCAGACCTGAACGGTCTGTCCCTACCGGACGCATTGAAGACATCAGCATTTTACATCCTTGCAGTCGGCTGGTGTGCGATCGCCATGCTCGTTACGACCCTTCACTTCTATCAGGTTACGATTCTGACGGATCAGGGTCTGGATGCGGGAACAGCCGCGCGCATTTTTCCGATCTCAGCCATCACGATGGTGTTGGTGATGCCGCTGGTCGGGAAGATGTTCGACAATCTGAAGACACGGTACGTCATCGCACTGGGATTGTTCGCCACCGCCGCCTCCCTCGTCACCATCACCTTCGCGACGGATTTGCTTTCAGCCACGGTGTACGCCGTCATTTTTGGCGCCAACAACGCGCTGTCGATGACGATGTTCGGCTACGTCTGGCCGCGATACTTCGGACGCAAACACCTGGGGAGTATCCAAGGAACCGGCCAACTGGTCGGCGTCGTTGGTGCGTCGCTTGGCCCACTGCCGGTTGGGCTTGCGTATGACCTGGTCGGCAATGCGACGTCCACACTTCAGGTGTTGGCCCTATATCCCGCTGTTGCGGGACTTGTTGCGATCGCATTCCTGCGCACGCCGGACGCTGTCGAGCGCGACCATCGACTTGAATAAATAAGGGCGACTTGAATAAAGGCCGCTTGAACAAACGTGGCTCAAACAAACGACAGCCCGGGGACACTGTCTGAACCCCGGGCCGGCGCGCCGCCCTCTTCACAAGTGGCGAATCACGCCAAGTCAGTTTTCACTCACTCAATGTCGATGTCGTGGCGCGACGGCGCCGGTCCGACAGAGCCGATAGGAATGGGCGAGCCAAACCAAGCGCGGCAAGGATAAGGAACACCGCAGCCAGCGGCTGGGTCAAGATCAGCCACCACTGTCCATCGAAGATCTTCAAGGAATTTTGAAGATTGGTTTCCACCATCTCACCCAAGATCAGTCCGATGGCAATTGGCGCGACGGAAAAGCCAAACCGCCGACACATGAAGCCCACAACGCCGAAAATGAGCACGAGCCAAACGTCGAGCATCGCCTGGTTCAGCGAGTACGCACCAACGATGGCCAACGCAAATACGATCGGCCACAGGATCTGACGCGGCACGAGCGTGACGCGAGCAAAGATCTTAGCGCCGTACAGGCCAAGCACCAGGAACATGATGTTGGCAGCGAGCATGGCGCCGAAAATCGCGTACACTTTGTCGACTTGTTGCGTGAACAAGTACGGGCCCGGCCGCAAACCGTGCACCATCAGGCCGACGATGATCACTGCCGTCGTCGCACTGCCGGGAATCCCGAGCACCAGAGTTGGGACCATGGCGCCCCCGGTTGCCGAGTTGTTGGCGGCCTCCGCGCCCGCAACGCCCTCAATCGCGCCCTTGCCGAACTCCTCCTTGTTCTTGGACCAGCGTTTAGCCTCGGAATAACCGATCATCGACGCGACCGTCGCGCCTTCTGCGGGCAGAATGCCAATGAACGTGCCGATGCCACAGGACCGGGCGACAGTGCCGGCGATGCGCTTGTAGTCGGCCCATGACGGCAGCTTGACGGCCTTCATCGCGATCTGTTCGACAATCTGGTTGACGCGAGTCGACTGGTAGAGCAGCTCGGACATCGCGAACAAACCGATCATCACCGGAATGAAGTTCAGCCCCTCATACAGTTCGTAGTTGCCGAACATGAACCGCTCGACCGCGGTCACCTGGTCTGCACCGATTGTTGCAAGCCATACGCCGAACAAACCGCCAATCAGGTTCTTGATCGCGCCGCCTTCGGAAATGCTGGCCAGCATCGACAGGCCAAAAAGCGTGAGGGCAAAGTACTCAGGCGGGCGAAACTCATAGGCAACCTGCGCCATCAGCGGGGCGGCGATCGCCAGTGCGAAAACCGAAAAGATCCCGCCGATGGTACTTGCGACAACGGCAACGCCGAGCGCGCGCCCAGCCTCACCCCGCTGCGCCAACGGAAAGCCGTCGAACGTCGTGGCCGCCGCCGCCGGCGTGCCCGGCGTATTGATCAGGATTGCGGTAATGGCTCCGGCGAATGTTGCCGAGCAATAAATCGTCGTCAGGATCGTAATCGCATAGACAGGATCCATCGTGAGCGTGAAGGGCAGCAGTAGCGCTGCGCCCGTCGTTGCCCCAAGCCCCGGCAAGGCCCCGATGATCACGCCAGCGATGGTCGTGATGCAAATCAACCCCAACAGATACGGGTCCGCGAAAACGGAGAAAAAGGCCGTGATTGCCTGCTCCATCGCTTATGCTCCGTACCAAAGATTGGTGAGAATTCCACGCGGAAACCGAACTTTGAGAACCTGGTCAAATACGAAAAAGATGATCGCAGGTGTCGCAACAGAGACGAGTGTCGATACCCATAAGCGCCGCTCGCCCCAAAGAATGGATAGTGCGAACATCGACACAATAATCCCGAGAAAGAGATCCGCATAAGCTGCGAGAATGAAGAATAGACCGAGCACCACCATCGATAACCACGTCTGCCACGGTTCAAGGTCGCGTCGCTTCGGTGGGCGTAAAACGGTTTGAATGATCAAAACAACGTTGAGTACGCAAATCACCGCCATAAGAAACAGCGGAAAATTGCGCGGCTGCATCGCATGACCCACGATAAGCGGTGAGGCGTCTTCGAACGTCGTCGTCAGGTATGCGACAACAGCAGCGAACACGAAAATCACCACTGGCGCGGCAAAGTCCATTGGCCGTGGCTTCGGAAACGGCGCATCCTGGGTTACGTCGCCAGACGTAGATCCCGACGACTTGTCGCCAGTGGTGTTATTCGTCATCAATCACTCCAGTCGAGCTGGGAGCTCGCCCGCGTTGGCCGTGCTCCCAGTCGGCTTTGTTTAAAGGCCCATCTCTTTGATCGCAGGCCTCATGTCCTCGATCATCTTGATGATTTGCGCCTTCCACTCTTCAGCACCCACGACTGACGACTTGTCCAAGCCGACAGATGTCAGGAAGCCTTGGTAGACGGAGTGGTTCATCGCTTTGACGAGGCCTTCCTCAAGCGTCTTAACGCTCGCCGCATCAACCTTCGCATGCGTTGCAAAGCCGCGAACCGTCGAGAACACGGCGTCGATGCCCAGCTCTTTCGCGGTTTTGGCGTCGGGGATCGGCTTCATACGGTCATTGGCAAGGACGATCAGCGGGCAGATATCGCCGGCTTCGATCTGTGCGCTTGCTTCAGACAGGTTGAGGACTCCAACATCGACGGCTCCGGCAACCAGCTGTGTCGCGACTTCACCACCACCTTTGAACGGCACGATGTCCGGTTGCATCAGGTTGCCCTTCTTGGCAAAGACATACGCCGTGATGTGATCGATGCCGCCGGCATTCGTGGTGCCGAACTTGAGCTTCTTGCTCTTCATCGCAGCGACAAGATCTTCGCTCTTTTTGTACGGCGACGTTTTGCAGTTCACCATGAAGATCTGCGGGTCGTCCGTGCCGCGTGCAATCGGCGCGAGGTCTTCGACCTTGAGCTTCGTCTTTCCCTTTGCAACCGTGATCGCGTGACCGATCGTAAAGGCCAGAACGGAGTGACCGTCAGCGGGACGCGTGAGGAAGTAATTCATCGCTGCAGCGCCATTGCCGCCGCGCTTGTTGACGACCACCATGTCGGTTTTCAAAACACGGCGAGAGCGCAACATCATCATACGGCTTGTTACGTCCGTACCGCCACCGGCGCCGGCATGTGTAATGACTTCAATGGTCTTCGACGGGAAATCGGCACCAACGGCCAGTGTGGTGAAAGCGGTCGTGCACAGCGCAGCCGCCATTGCCAGCTTAAATGGCTTCATCAGTTTCTCCTTAGCGTTTCCTTAAGTGGTTTTTTATGCCCTAACGCGGCATACCTATTGGGCGCTTTCAACGCCTGCTTCTCGAGCCCGTTCGACCAGATAGTCGCGGCCTTCGAGCATCATATCGAGGTTGCCCCAGCCGCACATATAGTGCCCGCTGAAATCTGTCGCCTCGATGCGACGGAACATGTCAACAAAATCGACTGTTCCGGTGCCTGGGTGCATATGGATTTCGTATTCGCCGTTATTGTCAGCGATCCGAACCTCCTCACACAACGTCATATCCATGCCGTCAATAAAACCGGCAATGCCGACCGGATCGTAATGCGCGTGATTGATCGTGAATGCCCATTTGAGGTTTGGTGACTTGATCTGGTCAAAATACCAGATCGTGTCCTCAAGGTTGTCCGGCATGTAATGGACTTCCGCGCGCTCCGGCTCGCCGTTCAGGTTTTCGAGTGTGAGGAGAACGCCCTGTTCCTCGGCATATCCGACGGCACGTTTCAGCCGCTCGACGCTGGCTTGTTTGCGCAATTCGCGACACGCGGTGAAGTGGTAACCGCCGTGCACGACGACCCATTCAGCCGCCATGCGTTTTGCCAGATCAATATAGGCACGGAGATAGGCATCGGTCGCATCGCGCAGCAACGGTGAAACCTCGGCAATGTTCACACCGGACAAGGTGTGCAGCCCAAGGTGCAGGCCATGCGTTGCGCAAGTCTCCTTGATGCGCGCGCAGGTTGCGTCGTCGAATCGTTCCATTGCGTTTGGGGCAATATCGATTTGTGCATCGAAGTATTTCACATCATTCGCAGCGGCCCACGCGATCCCCTCTTCGATCGCGACGCGACGCCCAAGGTCCACTCCGATGCGATGTCGAAATGCCATATAAGTCCTCCCGGCAGTGCCCAATTTCGTAAAGGGCTTAGGCCCCTACGCTAGGGGTTTACCGGCGGCGGTCAAGGTGTTGCTGACCCAGAGTGGTGAACAGCCGGGTCATTTCGGCCTTGGGTGCGATGGTTCCGGCCAAATCCGCAAGGCTATCAATCAATCTCGCACCTTGGTCGCCTCAGCAACGGCTGGCGCAACAGCAAGGCCGAGGCCTGGCGTAGTCGGCGCACGCAACATGACACCGGTATCGGTCACGACCTGCTCTAACGTCGCGCCTTCAAACAGCTCGCCTTGAAACTTGAGCAGTGCATTGTCCGCCATAAAGTACTCGATCCATTGTACGTTCGGCAGCCCAGCTGCCATGTGGATATGGACCTGCTGCAAGTTCCACGGTGAGACTGGAACACCTTGCGCCGTCGCGTAGCTGTGGATCCGCAGCCAATCCGTTATACCACCTGTCAACGACGCATTGGGCTGAACGATATCGACGCCACCGGAGTCAATGAGGGTTTGAAACTCAAGTAAGCCGGCGTGTTGCTCACCACCGACAATGTACGTCGCGCCGGCCCGTTCGCGGATGCGCGCGTATCCGGGAACGTTCTGCGGCGGTACCGGTTCTTCGAGCCAATAGACGTCGTACGGCTCCCACGCCTTCAGCTGCTGGATGGCCGTGTCGACATCCCAACTCCCGTTCACGTCGACCATGAGACGAATGTCCGACCCGATCGCTTCACGCACATGGCGCACGCGCTCGGTCGCCTCAGCAAGCGACACGAACGTGCGCGTCCCGCGGATCTTGAGCGCGCGGTGACCAGTCGCAACGTACGATGCCGCTGTCTCGGCCAAGCGATCCGGTGGCATGTGGTGTGCACAGTTTGCATAGGTTGGGACGAGGTCCTGGCCGCCGCCGAACAGTTTCCAAACCGGTACGCCGGCGACTTTGCCTTTGATGTCCCACAGCGCAAAATCGACGGCGGCGATTGCATTCCGCATCAGGCCGTCACCGCCGCGGCGCGGGATCGCGTCCTCGAACATGCGGCGCCACAGTAGATCTGTGCTGCGCGGGTCCTCACTGACAATCAACGGCTTGATGATGTTCGAGATCATCCGAGACAGAATCGGCCCGGTTTCCGCGCTCGCTGAAGCAAAGCCGAGACCTGTTGTTCCGTCATCGCTCTCGACATCGACGACGAGGATCTCGGTTCCGTAGGACGTTCGCGCCGCCGCCGCCTCCTTGCTTTGATAGCGCGTGGTTTTGATGTCTTTGATCTTCAGGTCGCTGCCAGCCATGCCTTATCTCCGCCGCTTAAGAAGCCGTCCGCCACTTTATCGAACACCCAAGTGCCGGATGCTGCTGGCCCGGTGCCGTTCCAACCTCTGCGACCTGTCGCATCGCATCGTAGAGCTCCCGCGGCGCGTCGGGTGGGCCTTCGACATTTCGGGACGAATCCAATCGGCCGCGATACCGCAAGGTGAGATCACGATCGAAACCGAAGAAGTCGGGCGTACACACCGCCCCGTATGCGCGCGCCACGGTCTGCGCCTCATCGTAGAGATAGGGAAACGGGAAGCCGTGATGCTGGGCAAACAGCTTCATGTTGTCGAACGAGTCATCGGGGTACGCGTCGGCATCATTGGCATTGATGGCAATCACCGACACGCCGTGTTGACTCAGATCTTTGGCATCGCGGACCAGTCTGCCGGCGATGGCTTTCACATACGGGCAGTGATTGCATATGAACGCCACAACCGTGCCGTTGGCGCCCGCAGCGTCCGCAAGCTGAACCGTCGCCCCATCAACTGCCGGCAATGCAAAGTCAGGCGCGCGGAAACCAAGCTCCACCTTTGGTGCCTCTGCCGCCATGGTTCCTCTCCTTTGAATTGTCATCGCGCGTGCATCAGCCGGATGGCTCCGAGCACGACCGCGACTCTTATCTTGAAACGGTGTCCTCTCGCGAGACTATGGCGTCGGATGCCATCCGTCGAGCCAGACATCGCCTACGCTGGCAATGTGCTGCGCTCCAGTCATTTCTCCACACAAAGGTCATCCCGGGTCCGGGCGTTTTGCGACATGCGCAACTCCGTTGGCCGACGATGCATCATCGACACGTCGGACCTTTTGCATCATGGTTCAGGCGTGCACATAACGTCGAGGCAGACACCATGGTCGACCAGAAGAAGACGGCCTTGATCGCAGGCGCGACGGGTGTGGTGGGACGCAACCTCCTCCGCCACCTTGCAGCCGCGCCAGACTGGAACGTCATCGCTGTTTCGCGGCGCAAGCCCGACATCGCAGGCGACTTCGCGCACTTGGCTCTTGATTTGATGGACAAAGAGGCGTGTGTCGCCGCGCGCGACGCCTTCGCGCCCGTCACTCACGTCTTTTATGCCGCCTATGTCGAGCGACCAACCTGGAGCGAAATGGTTGGACCGAACATGGCGATGCTCGAAAACCTGGTTGAGGCGGTTGCACCGGCGGCTCCGCACCTGGCCCACGTGAACCTCATGCATGGAACGAAGTGGTACGGCAATCACCTCGGTCCATTCAAAACACCGGCGGAAGAAACCGACCCACCGCACATGCCGCCGAACTTCTATTTCGACCAGCAGGCGTACATTTCAAACAAGTCAAACGATGCGCGTTGGACATGGTCGTCGGCGCGGCCACACGGCATTTGCGGGTTTGCGATCGGGAACCCGATGAACCTTGTTATGGTTCTCGCCGTGTATGCCACAGTGTCGAAGGCTCTGGGCCTCCCGCTCCGGCACCCGGGCTCCGATGCGAATGCGCAGGCGTTGTACAACGTGACAGATGCCGGGCTTCTCGCACGCGCCTGCGTGTGGATGTCGACAGACACGGATTGCGCGAACGAGCCGTTCAACGTGACCAACGGCGATGTCTTCCGGTGGACCCACATGTGGCCTGCCTTTGCCGAGTACTTCGAGATGGGTCTGGCGCCGCCGCAGCGGATCAGCCTGGCTGACATGATGGCTGACAAGGCGACACTCTGGACTGAACTGACACGCCAACACGGTCTGCGCGAGATTCCCTACGATCAGCTCGTGAGTTGGAACTACGGCGACTTTGTTTTCACGCCGGAGTTCGACATCATGTCATCCATGACCAAGGCGCGTCGCTACGGGTTTCATGAGTTCATCGACAGTCGAAAGATGTTCCTGCGCCAATTCGACGAGCTTCGGCAAAACAAGATCATTCCGACGCTTTAGGGCGTTTCAGGTTCAGCTTGAACCATCCTACACACCCTCTTGGTGCAGTGCGATCTCCGACGCTAGCGTTCTCATATGCGGCACCGTAGACCCCGGGCACGCTGGCCCGGGATGACCCTTTGCGTGGGGAGCTGCTGGGCATATTGGAACGTCAGGACCGGCTGCAGGCGCTGAATCTGCTCGGCTCTCTGTCCACGCCACACCCACGATGTCATCCCGGCGCAGGCCGGGATCCATGGTGCCGCAGGTTCGGGCGGGCGTGTGGGACCCTGCCCGCTAAATCAGAAAGAACGCATGCACATGCTGCGGCATGATCGCGCCTGAGAACTTCGTGCCGAGCACGATGGTGCACATTACCCGTCCAGCGGCTGTCATCCATGTCTATGCACCAACCGGTGTATTGCCAAAGCCCATCAAACGCTGGCCAGCGTCGACGACCATCGTATGGCCTGTCGTCTGACGTGCTGAAATGAGATAGCGCACCGCTTGGAGAATATGATCCGTTCCGAGACCGACACCGAGCGGTGTCAGGCGTTGCCGTGCCACGAACTCGTCCTCGGTTTGTCCGCTTGGCAGAATGAGACCCGGCGCGATGGCGTTGACCGTAATCCCCTTGGCCGCAAGATCGAACGCTGCGACACGCGTTACGCCCTCGAGGCCGAACTTGCCGATGAAATAGCTAAAGCGCTCCGGGTAGGCAGATGTGAGCTGCGTATCCAGGAAGTTTATGATCGCAGCATTCTTCGGAACGTCGGGCTGATTGGCGAAGGCCTGCATCAGGAACACCGGTGCCGTCAGGTTTACATCGACGAGCGCACGCCAGCTCTCTGCCGTAAGCGTGGACAAGCGATCTTCATCGAACAGCGACGCCGTATTGATGAGGATGCCGACGGGGCCGAAAGCTTCCGCCAATCGGTCGATAAGTATGCCGCTCGATTCGGCATGGCTCAGATCATGATGAAGCGTCACCGCCTGTCCACCAGCGTCCCGGATTTCGGTCGCAACCTCTTCTGCCGGTTGGGCGGAAGTATTGTAGTGGATGCCAACGGCAAACCCATCTTGTGCAAGCCCAAGCGCGATCGCGCGACCAACACGACGGGCGGCGCCTGTGATCAATGCGACTCGGTTTGAGTCATCGTGCCGTGCGTTGGACATCGGTCACGCGCTCTCACAAATGTCGACAAGGTCGATCATGGGCTGCACCCTTGCCCCTTCATGACTGCGCAAGAGATTGGCCTTGGCGAAAAGTGCAAGTGCGGCCATGCCGGTTTCAGCGCAACGCACTTCGTCCCGGAACAGAAAGACGGACGACGCCATCGTGACGCACGTCGGCCAACCTAAAGTCCGAAAGCGAAATGCCTGCAGGACGCTCTCGGTCTGATAGCGGACACGTGCCGCACCATCTGGCAGGTTGAGCGCAAACCCGAAGCCGGGGTCGATCCATATCCGCTCAATTCCGGCCGCCGTTGCCAAAGCCAGTCGCTCTTTAAAAAATGCGAGCTGCTGCTCGACCAATTGCGATGACGGCGGGAGTTCATCACGCGATCGCGCGTTGTCACCCGGGGTGTAGCACAGTATGAGCCCAGCCTGATGACGGCCGATCATCTCGTAGAATCCCCGATCGTCGATGCGTCCCGTGAGATTGACGACGCCTGCGCCGGCCTCCAGTGCGGCCTCCGCAACCTCCGGAAGGTATGTTTCGGCAGACACTAAAATGCCGTCGTTGGCGACCTCTTGGATGACCGGGATCATGGTATCGATCTGGTGGCGGGCGTTGACGATGTCGGCAGCATCCCCGGTTGACTCAGCGCCGATGTCGATCATGGCGCAACCCTCAAGCGTCATGCGACGCGCACGATAAAGGGCCGCTTCCGTTGTGTGGGCGATGCTCTCCCGATAGGTCGAATCGCGCGACAGGTTCACAACGCCAAGCTGATAGGGCTTGTCTGAAAATGTGCGATTGAACTTCGGAAACGAGAAGTCGCGGATCGGGTGGGCAAGGGCGTCCTTATGCTCCATCCAAAGCGGAAGCAGTTTATCAGGCGTTATCATTCATCTGGCCTTAGGCTGTGGGTTGGTCCGGCTCGCACCACGACGCCGCATAGACGCTGAGATCACCGTCGACGGCTGGAAGGTCTGCGAGGTGATCATGCATCGTTCGGCCCGTTCTCGCATGTGTGAGCTCCGGCGCAATGTCGCATACGGGAACAAGAACAAATCGTCTGACGTGCAAACGCGGGTGGGGCAGGCTGAGTTCGGACGTATCCATGGTCAGATCGCCATACGTCAAAAGATCCAGGTCCAGCGTGCGCGGCCCCCAATGGACCTCTCGCTTGCGGCCACGTGCGTCTTCAATGCGATGGAGCCGCGCGAGCAGTTCATCTGGTGCAAGACGTGTCTCGGCAAGCAGTGCGGCGTTCAGGAATGCGCCCTGATCTTCCGGGCCGCCAATTGGTGATGTCTGATACAGTTTGGAAACAGCGCGGACGCTGACATCGCCATCTGAGTGAAGCTCGGCGACGGCTGACCGCAGATTGGAAAGCCGGCAGCCGAGGTTTGATCCCAGTGCAATCAAGCACGAGGCCTGTCCTGCAGCACGTGGTGCATGCGGCGGCTTCACGTATCTCCCCCGTTGTTGGCACGACAGACTTATGCCTGCCGCGTGATGACGATGCCGACGGACTCGGCCTCAGCGAAGATATCCGGTTTCCCAACGGAAACTGTAACGGACGCGACCAGATCGTTGCGCAAGGCAAACGTCGCGACGTCTTCGGCCCAGGTCTCGACGAGTTCGACATGTTCATCCGTCGCAGCCCGCGCCACGATGTAATCGACGACGTCTGCATAGGATACGTAACGACCTGTCTCGCGGACTAGACCGGCGTAGTTCGGCACAACGTGCATTTCGACATCAAAGCGCAACGCTTGCCGTTGTCCGCGCTCCCGTTCGAGCACCCCGACATAGGCCTGGACGACCAGGCCGTTGACAACAATACGGTCTGTCGGCTTGGACATGTGAACTCCTGACTTAACCTCGCTGTCTGAGCGTTAACGCGACGCAAGCGCGGCCGGCTGGCTGCGTCTTTGCGAGGTCTTGTGACATTCGATCGTGTGATCCGTCGCGCATAACCCTCTGTCTTACGCAGCACAGACTCCTGCGGATTTTTGCAGGTCATTTCCGCCATGGTCCGCCATAGGAGGGCTTCCGCCGCCGGCCCAGTTGACTCGGACATGGGTGCGGACCGTCGCAAGCCGTCCGGCGAACCGTTGCTGCGAGATGATGGCTCAGGCTCGGGAGACGGTTACTCCGCGGAGACCGGCTGTTCCCGTCCGTCCTGTCCGATCGTCGCGGAGAGAACGTGCAACGGCACAAGCTCGGCGTCTACGCGGTTGCGTCCATGCCGCTTGGCGCGATAGAGTGCTTCGTCAGCGCGCGCGAGGGCAAGTTCGTATTTCTTGTCGCGACCATCCAATTGTGTCACGCCGATGCTCGCTGTAATATTGAATCTCAGCTGACCGGATCGAAACTCAGCGCTTTCAATCGCTTCGCGAATGCGCTGCGCCATGGCAAATGCGCCACCGATGCTGGTATCGGGCAGAAGCACGGCAAACTCCTCTCCCCCATATCGGCAGGATTGATCCTTACCGCGCAGTTCACCCGAGATAAGCTCCGCAATGCGCACGAGAACTTCGTCACCCGTCGCGTGACCGTAGGTGTCGTTGATTGACTTGAAGTAGTCCACGTCGAGGAGAAGAACCGAGAGGATATTGCCGTTTGTCTGCACACGTTCGTGCGCTTCACCGAGCGATGTCAGAAACGCGCGACGGTTCGATAGGCCCGTTAACGCATCGGTCACGGACAAACGCTCCAGCTCGGCTTCTCGGTGCTTTGCATCCGTAACATCAACTCGGATTCCGACAGTGCCGCCGTCGGCGGTCTTGCACTCCTCGATGCGGATCCAACGTCCGCCCCAGAGTTTCTGCTCCACCGGCGCTCCGGGTGCCGCATGGACCGAAAGACGATGCTCGATCCACTCTTCCTCGCGACCAACGGCCTCTTCATACTGCCCACAGGCCACGCCGGCGCGCAGGATCTCCTCGAATGTCTTGCCAACCGCGATCGCATCGCCGCTCTTGGCGAAAATGCTCTGGTATTGCTTGTTGAAGATCTGAAGACGATCTTCGGCGTCGTAGTAGGCAAACCCGTCAGGCATGGCATCAATGGCGTCGAGAAAGCGGGTCTGGGACGCTATAAGCTCTTTCTCGATATTGCGATGCGCCGTGACGTCAACGACAAGCGCAACGAATCCCAGAACCTCCCCGTTCGGCGCGACATCAGGCGTATACGATAGTTCTACCGATCGCGTGATCCCATCGGGATACGTCACCTCGGCGCGTTGACGAACTTCCCGGCCATTCAGCGCCTGTTGAACCCATGGCTCAATCGCCAGAGATGCCGCCTCGCCGATCACAGCGCACAGCGGCATGCCGATCAGTTCCTGGCGCGGCCGATGATACCAACGCTCGCCTGTGGTGTTGACAAAGCGCAGAACTTTCTCGGTGTCGTAGTATGTCACGAGTTCCGGCAGTGCGTCGGTTACCAAGCTGAGCAGGCGCTCATTTTCGATAATCTCCGACGCTGCCAATTCGCGGGCTGTAACATCGCGTATGGCGCCGAGAAACCCGAGGAAGTCACCGTCCGCCGATCTCAGTGACGTTCCCAACGTTTCGCCGGAAAAAGTTGTACCGTCTTTGCGCCGGTACCTTTGCATGTACGGCTCGCGCTTCTCTTTTGCAGACAGGTTAAACCGCGCGCTGCCCTGCGCGTGGAAGTCCGCTTCCGACTCGTAAAGCATCGCTGTGGCGTGACCTGTCACGTCGCCAACGGAATAACCGAACAATTTTTCTGCCGCCGGATTGACCAGCTGCATTTTGCGATTGCTGTCCGCTAAAACGAGCGCATCGGGAATGCAATTGAAGACGCTGAGAAATAGCTCGACCTTTTGCCGCTCGGCATTCAACGCAGTTTGCAGGCGATCATTCTCCTGCAACAAAACGGATACCAATTGTGTGTCGGCATCGCCTTGTTGCGTCGCACCAGGTGCTTTTGGGTTCGGAGTCATTCGTTCGCCTCAAGGTGCACGATCGGTACCTTCGAAGTCCAAGAGCCAAATCCGATAATTGGCGTTGGGGCGCCGGCCATGAACCACTCACTTGCAGTCATAATACGCGTTATTGTTTGATTGATGCTTTACCTTGGGGTGCAGACTGACCTCGGCCGTTAACCAGACGAGGCGACGTCATCGGGGCGTTGGACTGCGGCTTCTCAGGGTGATGCACTGCTTTACTGGACGCCGAATGTGTTAACGCACGCCACACATCGGGGGGCAATCTCCGGTTGATTTGCGCGAGCGACCGGATGGTTCAGGTGCTGTGCGCATCCGCGGATGGATTAAGAAGTGATGCACCCGTCATTTCCGGGGGCTGTTCGATCCCCAATAGGTCGAGCAACGTCGGCGCGATATCGGCAAGGCGACCGTTGGCCAAGGACACACACCCTTCCGACCCATTCACCAAAATGGTTGGGACGAGGTTCAACGTGTGTGCCGTGTGCGGCGCCCCAAGGGCCCGATCGAACATCAACTCGCAATTGCCGTGGTCAGCGGTCACTAGCATTGCACCGCCGGCCGACTTGACGACCTGCTCCAGACGTCCAATGCACATATCGACACACGCGACTGCGCGAACCGCAGCGTCCAGAACGCCGGTATGCCCGACCATATCGCCATTGGCATAATTGATCACGACAAGGTCGAACCGTTGCGTTTCGATGGCCGCAATCACCTTGTTCGTTAGCTCAACGGCAGACATCTCCGGTTTGAGATCGTAGGTGGCGACTTTTGGCGACGGCACGAGTATGCGCTCCTCGCCGGCGAGCGGCGGCTCGACGCCGCCGTTGAAGAAGTACGTGACATGCGGGTACTTTTCCGTCTCGGCCGCCCGGAGCTGGCGGAGACCGGCATTGGCAACCACGTCTCCAAGTGTGTTTTCGAGATGGGTCGGCGCAAATATCGCGGGGCAGAATTGGCTGATATGGTCAGAATAGGCGACCATGCCCAATGCCGCCCCGAGATCGACGATCGACGTTCGCGCGAAACCGTCAAAGTCCGGATCCAGAATTGCGGCCAGCAGTTGGCGTACACGGTCGGCCCGGAAATTCGCACACAGAATGCCGTCACCATCGCCCATGCCGTTGTAGCTCGTGTGCCGCGCCGGTGTGACGAACTCGTCAGTCGTTCCCTGGGCGTAGCTCGCCGCGATCACATCAAGTGCGTCGTCGAACGCGTCTCCCTTTGCCGAAACCAGCAGATCGTAGGCGCGCGCGACGCGCTCCCATCGCTTATCCCGATCCATGGCGAAGTAGCGGCCACACACAGTCGCAATCGACACGTCGCGGAACTCGGCAATAGACGCCTGCAACCGCGCAAGACAGTCTCGCCCTGAATTCGGCGGCGTGTCACGTCCGTCGGTTATGGCGTGAATGCGAACCGGTACCCCGCGTTCCGATACGGCTTTCGCCAATGCAACGATGTGATCTTCATGTGCGTGCACACCACCTGGAGACACCAGACCAACAAGATGGCACGTGCCGCCTGACGCCCGAAGCTTGTCAGCAAACGCGACCAGTTCGGAGGACTGTCGCAATTGATCTTCGGCGATGGCACGATTGATCCGAGGGAGATCCTGCCACACAACGCGTCCGGCGCCGATGTTCAGATGACCGACTTCAGAGTTGCCCATCTGCCCGCTTGGCAAACCCACATCCTCACCGGAGCACCGCAGTGTCCCGGTTGGCCAGCTTGCAAGCATGCGATCCCAGTTCGGCGTTGCTGCCAACGCAATCGCATTGTCCTGCCGCTCACGGCGCAGGCCCCATCCGTCGAGAATACATAGAACGATCGGACGTGCAGACGTGCCCTGATTTTTGGTTGCGGCCATTTCAGTTTGCCCCGGGATTGCTGAACTCTTGCTGCTTGGAAAACACATCCTGCTTGGATGACATATCGCGCATTTTGCAACCGCTTGGGGACCACATGACGGCGCGCTGAAAGCCATCCAGCAGGCCGCGCCAAGCCGAAAGACGATGCCTCAAGCGTTGATCCATAGCACGACGGACACATCTTACATCACGGTTCGCACGCAATCAGAAACAGCAAGACGATAACCGACACGGGATGTCTGACTTGTGGCACAGTCGGCACTTGCGGAGGGCTGAACGGCATGCTCCTGTCCGTGCCATGGCTGAGAACAACGAAGCATTGCTGGCGAGAGCGGAGCAAATCGCGCGCGAGATCGCGCGATTGCTGGATGCAAACCTGTCGTTGCGCCTATGGGATGGGCAGGTTGTTCCGTTGGGCAAGAACGTAACAAGCGAGTTGTGCATTTCGATTTCGTCGCCCGGCGTGATCTCGTCACTGCTCCGCTGGCCGTCGCTCGATCGCCTGATTCGACATTACGCGCTTGGCCAGATTGATCTGGAAGGCGGTACGCTGCTTGATGTCGGGCGCGCGCTTGAGGCCTCCGGCAACGGCCGCAAACGCCTAAGGAGCATGAGTTACACCCGCCTGGCACGGCAACTCTGGCCATTTCTTCTGGCACCGTCCGAACGTCCCGGGGCCGGGCGGAGTTATAGCGGCGACGAAGACGGCGGGGCACGGAAACAGGCCGAAAACCGCGATTTCATTCAATTTCACTATGACGTCGGGAACGATTTTTACGCGCTGTTTCTTGATCAGCAGCTGATCTATTCCTGCGCCTATTTCACCGAGCCGGACAATACGATCGACCAGGCTCAGTTCGACAAGCTGTCCCTGATTTGTCGAAAGCTGCGCCTGAAACCGGGTGACCGCTTTCTAGACATTGGTTGCGGCTGGGGCGCCCTCATACTTCATGCCGCCGAGCACTATGGCGTGACGGCCCACGGTATCACACTCTCTGAAGCACAGTTGGCAGAAGCGCGTAGGCGCATCGCGGCCAAGGGGCTGAGCGAACAGGTCACGGTCGAACTGCGGGATTATGCCGATATCAACGACACGTACGATAAGATCGCGTCTGTCGGGATGTACGAGCATATCGGCATCGCGAACATTGATACCTACTTTCGCACCGTTCGCCGTGCACTGGCCCCGGACGGCTTGTTTTTGAATCACGCCATCTCGCGACGGGCAAAAAAGAAGCAGCGCCGGTTTTCAGCCAGAGCCGAGCAGCGGGCATTACAAAAGTACATATTTCCGGGTGGCGAATTAGATGATATCGGCCACACCATAGCGGCCATGGAACAGGCGGGCTTCGAAGTCCACGATGTCGAAGGGCTGCGCTGGCACTACGCGCGAACGACCGAGCTTTGGTGCCAACGGCTTCGATCGCGGCGCGACGAGGCCACTGCGCTGGTTGGAGAGCAAACGTATCGGATCTGGCTTGCGTATCTGGCGGCCTGCTCGCTCGCGTTTGAACGCGGCTCTGCTCGCATCTTCCAGACGCTCGCCTCGAAGTCGGCCAAAGGCCGGCCTCCGCTACCGGCAACGCGGGCCGACCTCTATCGTGACTGACAAGCTTTCCCGCTCCGGTCGTGGCTGATCCTCCTGACCGGATGCCCACTCAACGACCAAAACTCACTACGGAACCGCCGACTACGGTGTGGATCAGTCGCCATGGGCCGGCGCTATCCACCACCACAATATCCGCTCTTTGGCCCGTCTCGATCGTGCCGCGATCGTCAAGCCCCATAGCCGCTGCTGGATTCTGCGAGATCAGAGCCCAGGCCGCTTCAATCGACATCACGCCGCGATCAACCAAATGTTCGGCGGCGTGCAACAGGCTCGGATAGTAGTAGTCCGATGCCAGCACCGTACATGTGCCGTCACGGATGGCATTCTCTGCCGTCATGGCCCCGGTATGACTGCCACCGCGAATGATGTTCGGACCGCCTAGCACAACGTGTTCGCGATGCGCGACGGCGTCCGCTGCGACATCAGCCGCAAGCGGAAACTCGCAAACGCTCATGCCGAGGTCACGGTTGACTACGCGCTCGCGCGTTGCTCGCTCATCATGGGAGAGCAAAACAGCGCCGTGGCGGTTGGCGAGCGCTGCAACTTCCCGGATCTTGGCCGGAACCTCCTCCCCGCGTTCGGCAACCGCATCAACGGCGGCCAGATACTCCGCAGCCGTCAGGCCGGCGCGTTGCGCCCACTGATCGAGTTTGTCGTGGGTGCCGGACTTGACCTTTTCAATGG
Organism: Pseudomonadota bacterium; assembly: GCA_039186015.1. Lineage (GTDB taxonomy): Bacteria > Pseudomonadota > Alphaproteobacteria > Rhizobiales > Hyphomicrobiaceae > JBCBWG01. Next base: position 5,894 of record JBCDAH010000046.1, on the reverse strand, counting down.
TCATCGTCGTGTGATCATTAAAGGCAACCGCGGGCGTCGGCTCCTCGCTCAACCAGATAGCGAGATCTTCAATCGCGTCATGAGCGAATGTTTCCCAACGCAATTGAACGCGGTGATCCACGCGCAACTGTGGACGCAGGGCCCTGAGCGCGCTCATAAAGCGGCGCCCGGCCGCCAGGCTCCGCGCGCCAGGCTCCCATGACAAAGTCAGACCGTGAAACGCCGTCGTGATGCCGTTGGTCAGAAGCTGCCGGTCAACAGAGCCCATTGCGATCGGAAACGCGATGTCGACCCTCGGGCGCGGATGAAGCTCGAGTTCGAAGGCATCGCCGTGGACATCGACAATGCCCGGCAGCACCCAACACCCCGTGCAATCGATGCGCGCCGCGTTGGCGAGCGGCGCATCGACGATCCGGCCGTCGGCGATATGCACGTCGCCGTGTATCGCCTCGCCGTGTGGCGTCAGCACGCGGCCGCCTGTTAGCGAAACCCCAGAGTTCATGACTGATCCCCCACCACTGAACCCGCGCAACAAAAGCCGCCGCCCTGCCGGGCGCGCCGGGGTATAACCTACCTGTCAGAGAAGTGGAACAGCCGGATGGGACCGATCACAATGGGAACATAGCGGGCCGTCATTGCCGATGCCTATGCAGTTTCGAAGTACGAAATCACATTCGCCGAGTGGGAGCACGCCGCAAGAGCCGGCTCCACCACCGCCTCCGCCCGGGGTACCGCTACAGAAATCAGTATGACGGCCGCTCAGGGGACAGCTCCGCCATCACATATCCGGGTTGCGAACGCGGCGTGCGCGGTGGGGCCTAGGCCGACACGCGCTTTGCCAGGTTCTCAGCAGCGCGCGGCTCCACCAAACCGACACAGCGGGAAAGCACCATCGGGATCCGTCTTGCCAGAACGCTGAAATGGGAATCAGATCAGGCCCGTTAGGCGGTTTCAGAAGCTGGAATCACGACTGAAACACCGCGCTGCCAGAGCGACGGCAATGTCCGGCCATGCACGCCGTCTCCCATAAGCGACTGAGACGGGACAAACCAAAGAGACAACCTGGCACCAAAGGGGAAAACACCATGGCTGATGGTTTCCAATCCGATCTCTCCGGCCAGACCGCATTGGTCACCGGCGCATCGAGCGGTCTAGGCGCTCACTTCGCCCGTGTTCTCGCGCGCAACGGCGCAACGGTCATTGTAGCCGCCCGCCGAATGGATCGGCTTGAAGCCCTGGCCGCCGAAATTGCATCAGAGGGCGGTCGTGCCGTTCCGCTCGCGCTCGATGTCACGGATGGGAACAACGTCAAGCAGGCCTTCGCGGAACGTTTCTCGGATGGCAGCCGGCTCGACATCGTCGTCAATAACGCGGGCGTGCCGTCCGAAGGCCTCGCTGTTGACGTGAGCGATGCGCACTGGCGGCATGTGATCGACGTGAACCTCGACGGCGTGTTCCGAGTCGCCCGAGACAGTGCGAAAGTCATGCAAGCGCATGGCGGCGGCGGCGCGATCATCAACATCGCCTCGATCCTCGGCCTTGGCGTTTTGAAGGGGCTTGCGCCCTACGCGGCCTCAAAGGCAGCTGTCATTCAGCTCACAAAGGCGATGGCGCTCGAACTGGCGCGTGACGGAATTCGCGTGAACGCGTTGGCACCGGGATACTTCGCGACGGAGCTGAATTCCGAGTTCCTGGCGAGCGCGCCAGGCCAGAAACTCATGTCGCGCGTGCCGGTCAAGCGGTTCGGCCGCCTCGAAGATCTCAACGGACCGCTGTTGCTTCTGGCATCCGATGCCAGCGCATTCATGACCGGCAGCGTCATCACAGTCGACGGCGGGCATTCGCTGTCAATGGGGTGAGTGTCGGGGAGGGAGGTTGCGTACGTCCTCAAGTATGATCCTGCATCGGACGATGTGCATTACGCTCAAGAGCTCGCGTATCCCGAGCAATGGCGGCCGACCGGCTACCTGACTTCATGGCGAACTGAGGTATGGGATCGAACGGGACGACACAGACGACCAAGCGATAACCGGCACCGGTTGTCAGCGACCCCCAACACACAACTTATCGATTTCATTGGCGCACCGGGGAAGATTCGAACTCCCGACCCCCAGATTCGTAGTCTGGTGCTCTATCCAGCTGAGCTACCGGTGCGTGTGCCGCAAATGGCATGAAGAACGCGTCTTCTAGAGCGGCTCTGCGTTGATTGCAAGGGGCAATGACTGTCCCACGACGCAAATCTGTGGTGTGCCGCCCTAACGCGTATGTAGCGCCCGCAGGGCCTTGATTGCACGGTCGAGGTGAAGACGGGCTTCGTCGTCATCGGCCTCGGCCAGTGCTTTCTCCGTCGCGGCAATCTCGTCTTCCAGGCGCCGCGGGTCGGCTTCGTCGGCGACGATGGCGTGCTCGACAAGGACGGACAGGCTGTCCGGTGTCACCTCGGCGAAGCCGCCCTTGACGTAAATGCTCTTCTTGCTGTCCGGCAGGGTCGCGTGGATGACGCCGGGCATCAGGCTGGCAACCACCGGCGCATGGCCGGCCAGAACCGTGAAATCACCTTCCGTGCCGGACATGGCCACTTCCTCGGCGTCGCCGGAGAACAGAACCCGCTCCGGGCTGATCAACTCGAACTTGAATGTGCCGGCACTCGCCATGGTCGTCTGAACTCCCGTTCCGGTTCCTGTCGCCGCGTTACAGTCAGGCGGCTCGGCCCCTTATTGCTCGGGACCGTCCAGTTTCCTCATCACTTCATCCGTGTCCTGTACCTTTTCGCCGCAGAACGGGCAAAAGAAGACAGGATGCTCTACGATTCCGGCTTCGTCGTCGTCATCTTCGATGATGCTGCCGACGGCCATGTAAAGGATCCCATCGTCGCCCGCTGCGATCAAAGGATCGAACTCTTCTTCAGCCATGGCGCCCGCAAGTGTGTCACAGCATTTGCCAAAGCCGTGGGATGTCTCGGTGATCATGGCCACTCCCCTTTCTGCTGCGTTGTCTGTGTTATCCAGCTCGCGCAGCCGTGTTGGAATTGATGCGCCGGACGAGTCGCGACGCGCCAGTATCACCGATGCGTGGATTGGTGCCCACGTCAAGCCGCTTCGGCCAAAGCCTCCGCCTTCGCGATCGCTTCCTCGATCGAGCCAACCATGTAGAACGCCTGCTCCGGCAGGTGATCGTACTCGCCGGCAACGAGGTCCTTGAAGCCCTTGATCGTGTCTGCCAAGTCGACAAGCTTGCCCGGCGAACCGGTGAAGACCTCGGCGACAAAGAACGGCTGAGACAGGAAACGCTCAACCTTCCGCGCGCGCGCGACTGTCAGCTTGTCTTCTTCCGACAGCTCGTCCATGCCCAGGATTGCGATGATGTCCTGCAGAGCCTTGTAACGTTGCAAGGTCGCCTGGACGTCACGTGCCACCTGGTAATGCTCTTCACCGACAATACGCGGGTCGAGCATACGCGACGTTGAATCGAGCGGGTCCACGGCCGGATAGATGCCCTTTTCCGCAATCGAACGGTTGAGAACCGTGGTCGCATCCAAGTGAGCGAACGTTGATGCCGGAGCTGGGTCGGTCAAGTCATCGGCCGGCACGTAAACGGCCTGAACGGACGTAATCGAGCCCTTGGTTGTCGTCGTAATCCGCTCCTGCAGCGCACCCATATCGGTGCCGAGCGTTGGCTGATAGCCCACGGCGGATGGAATACGCCCCAGAAGTGCCGACACCTCGGAACCAGCCTGCGTAAAGCGGAAAATGTTGTCGACAAAGAACAACACGTCCTGGCCCTGGTCCCGGAAGTGCTCAGCCACCGTCAAACCGGTCAGTCCGACACGGGCCCGCGCGCCTGGCGGCTCGTTCATCTGGCCGTAAACCAGCGCACACTTGGAGCCTTCGCCACCCGCGAGCTTGTTCACGCCCGAGTCGATCATCTCATGATAGAGGTCGTTCCCCTCGCGCGTGCGCTCGCCGACGCCTGCGAACACCGAGTAGCCGCCGTGCGCTTTCGCGATGTTGTTGATCAACTCCATGATCAGAACGGTCTTACCGACCCCGGCGCCGCCGAACAGGCCGATCTTGCCGCCTTTGGAATATGGCGCGAGCAGGTCGACGACCTTGATGCCGGTGACGAGAATCTCCGACTCTGTCGACTGCTCGACATACTCGGGTGCCGGCTGGTGGATCGGTCGGACCTGATTGTGGGCGACTGGGCCGGCTTCATCGACCGGGTCACCGATCACGTTGATAATCCGCCCAAGCGTTCCGTCACCGACCGGAACCGCGATCGGTTGGCCCGTGTCCCGTACGTCCTGGCCGCGCACCAAACCTTCAGTCGAGTCCATCGAAATGGCGCGGATTGTGTTCTCGCCGAGGTGCTGCGCGACCTCCAACACGAGGCGGCCGGTTGGGTTGTCTTTCGACTTGGCGGACTCGTTGATTGTCTCAAGCGAATTCAAAATGGCCGGCAGTTCGCCGTTGAACTGTACGTCGACGACGGCGCCCATCACCTGGCGGATTTGTCCTACTGCATGCTCGGTCATGTCTCGTCTTCCCAGTCTGCGATCTTGCGGGGCGGACGCCCTAGCGGCTTCAGTCCTAAAAAGTCAGCGGCCCGAACGTAGCGAGCCTTAAACGGCTTCGGCGCCCGAGATAATCTCAATGAGTTCTTTGGTGATTTGCGCCTGGCGTGCCCGGTTATAGTTCAACGTGAGCCGGTTGATCATGTCGCCCGCGTTCCGCGTGGCGTTGTCCATTGCCGTCATCCGTGCGCCTTGTTCCGACGCGGCATTCTCCAACAGGCCACGATAAACCTGGGTCGAGATGTTGCGGCGGAGAAGGAAGTTCAACAACTCCTCCTCCTCCGGCTCGTATTCGTAGACGGCACCGGCGGATTGTTTGGCTGTTGCTTCGGCGTTCGCCTCATCATCGTCCGGAAGCGATGCCGGGATCAGCTGAAGCCCCTGCGGGATCTGCGCGATGACGGACTTAAACTCCGAGTAGTAAATCGTGCAGATGTCGAACTCGCCAGCTTCGAACATCGACAGGATCCTGTTGCCGATGGCTTCCGCATTGGTAAAACCGATCTGTTTTACGTCACGGAAGTCGATGTTCTCAACAATCAGGTCGTCAAGGTCGCGACGGAGCAAGTCGTACCCCTTGCGACCGGCACAGAATACTTTGACGGTCTTGTTCTCAGCCCGCAAACGCACGATGTCCTGGCGGGCACGCCTTACGATGCTTGAGTTGAACGCGCCGCAAAGCCCGCGCTCCGCTGTCATGACAACGAGAAGATGTACGTCGTCCTTGCCGGTTCCGACAAGCAGCGGAGACGCCCCGGTCTTGACCGGAAGTGCCCGGTTCAAGTTGCCGAGGATGGTGTTCATCCGTTCGGTGTAGGGCCGCGATTCCGTCGCAGCCTGCTGGGCACGCCGAAGCTTGGCTGCGGCGACCATTTGCATGGCCTGCGTGATCTTTCGTGTGGCCTTAACCGACGAGATCCGGTTTCGGAGGTCCTTCAAGCTTGGCATGGTGCGTCGACCTGCTGTTCCAGTCGTTTATCTAGGAATGCTACGGATCAGCTGGTCGCCTCAGTCCCGCCGGACGATGCTGCAAAGTTCGCTGAGAACGAGTCGAGCGCCTCAGTCAGACGCTTTTCGGTGTCATCCGACAGAGCCTTTTCGTTGCGAATGGCATCGAGAATGTTGCTGCCGGTTGAACGCATGTGACGCAGGAATGCTTCTTCGAATTTGCCGATGTCGCCGACCGGCAGCTTGTCGAGATAGCCGTTCACGCCGGCAAAGATGACAGCCACCTGTTCTTCCGTCTTCAGCGGCGAGAACTGGGCCTGTTTGAGCAGTTCCGTCAGGCGGGAACCGCGGTTGAGAAGACGCTGCGTCGTCG
>JBCDAH010000045.1:0-33149 GCA_039186015.1 Pseudomonadota bacterium | reverse complement strand
TTCTCTTTCAACAGGCCTTCGCGCATCATCAAAGACAGATTGCGCTTCGCGCGACGCCAAGGCGCGTCGGCGGCCTTGTAAACGATGTGCCGCAGATCATTGAGGCGCCCGGGCGTTGCCGGCTTACCCGCCGCCAACCAGGATTCCCGTGACTGCCCGCCCTTCCAGGCACGCGTTGTAAATCCAAGGATCTCGACTTTAACGGCGCAACGCTCAAGCGTCCGCGCAAGAATATCGGCACAGCACGCCGCAACCATGATCGGACGCCCGCGCATCGACCCGGAGTTGTCCAGCAGCAACGTGACAACCGTGTCTCTGAAGTCTGCGTCACGCTCATGTTTGAAGGACAGCGGCGCTGTTGGATCGATAATGACGCGGGTCAGCCGCGCCGCATCCAGCGTTCCTTCATCAAGATCGAATTCCCAGGCGCGGTTCTGCTGCGCCATCAGCAGGCGCTGGAGCCGGTTGGCAAGCCGCGAAACCGCCCCAGACAATTGCCGCAGCTCCTTATCGAGAAACGCGCGCAGTCGCTCCAGTTCGTCCGGCGTCGACAGGTCTTCGGCGCCGATCTCTTCGTCAAAGTTCTGCGTGAAGACCTTGTATCCAAACGCGCGCGGATCATCGAGAACGCTAAGGTTTGGCCGCCAGGGCTCGTCGGTCTCGGCCGCGTCGTCGCTCTCGCCGTCGGCTTCAAAGTCGTCGATGTCGGCCAGTTCGCTGGACTCGTCGAAGTCGCCATCTTCGCTTTGCGCCGTCTGCTCTTCGTTGGCCCGCTCCTGCCCCTCAGTCGAGTCGCTCTCATCCTCCGAGCTTTGATCGCCGGAGTCCGGTGCGTCCTCGTCTTGATCGTCCCCGTCCTCGGGTTCACCTTGTGCCGCATCCTCAGTCAGATCCAGCTGACGCAGCATCGTTTGGATCAGCTCACCGAACGCCGCTTGATCGTCAGCGCATCCATCAAGACGGCTTAACGTGTCCCCGGCACGATCCTCGACCCACGAACGCCAGACGTCGACAAGAGGCTGCGCAAGTTCCGGCGGCGGCGCCCCAGTGAGACGTTCGCGCACGAGCAACGCCAACGCATCCTCTAAAGGGGCATCCGCTTGCTCTGTAACGCCTGAGAAGCGGCCATCGGCGTATTGATCCTGAACCTTTGCCGCGAGGTTTGCCGCAACGCCGCCCATACGTCGGGCGCCGTAGGCCTCGATCCGCGCCTGTTCGACCGCATCGAAAACAGTCCGGGCCGGGCCGGCCTCCGGCAACAACGTCCGGTGAAGCTTGTTGTCATGGCAAGCCGACGCGAGAGACAGGCTGTCCGCCCATCCGCGAAGCACCGAAATTTCCGTTGCCGTCGGCGCGCGAGATGGCTCAATGAGGCTAATCGTATTGCCGTCCAAGCTGGGTCGGCCCGCTGCGAAGTTCACCTGCATCTCGGGGTCGCCGGCAATTGCGCGCACGGTCGTGCTCACCGCGCGCTTCAACGGCTCAGTTGGCGGTTCTTTGCGGTTGCTGCCCGGACTTACCATTGCACCCTTAACTCAACGCAACGTTGGCAGCGCTCTCCGGCAGTTCCTCGTTGAAGCACCGCTGGTAGAACTCAGCGACCGCCGACCGCTCCAGTTCATCGCACTTGTTCAGGAATGTCAGACGGAACGCAAAGCCGACGTCGCCGAAGATCTCAGCATTCTCGGCCCACGTCAGAACGGTACGGGGGCTCATGACCGTCGACAGATCGCCATTGATGAATGCATTCCGAGTCAGGTCGGCGACCCGCACCATGTTGTCGATCGTCTTGCGGCCCGATTCGCTCGTGGCGTAGCTCTTTGCCTTGGCCAGCACGATCTGTACCTCGTCATCATGCGGCAAGTAATTGAGCGTGACAACCAGCGACCAGCGGTCCATCTGGCCCTGGTTGATCTGCTGCGTACCGTGGTAAAGCCCGGACGTATCACCCAGTCCGATCGTATTCGTTGTCGAGAACAGGCGGAACGCCGGATGCGGGCGGATTACCTTCGACTGATCGAGCAACGTCAGCTTACCGGACACCTCGAGAATACGCTGGATGACGAACATCACATCCGGCCGGCCGGCATCGTATTCGTCGAATACGAGCGCGACATTGTTCTGCAGCGCCCAAGGCAGAATCCCTTCGCGAAACTCCGTGACCTGCTTCCCGTCCTTGATAACGATTGCGTCCTTACCGACGAGATCAATCCGCGAAACATGACTGTCGAGGTTGACCCGGACGCATGGCCAGTTCAAGCGTGCGGCGACCTGTTCAATGTGCGTCGACTTGCCCGTGCCGTGATAGCCCTGGATCATGACGCGCCGGTTGTGTTTGAGGCCGGCAAGGATCGCGAGGGTGACCGCGTGGTTGAACTGATAGTCGTTATCCACATCCGGCACATGCGGCGATGTGTCAACGTAGGCTGGAACCTGCATATCGCTGTCGATACCGAAAACCTCGCGTACCGAGACCATTTGGTCCGGCAGGCCGGCCGCTTCCTCGGCCGCTGCGACTTGAACTGAGCGCATCCGTTTCTTGACCTGACTTGTGTTGGATTGGCCATTGCAGCCGTCATGAACGGCTGAACGCTAACTGGCAACCGAACATGCCTGCTCGATCAGACCAGCCCCACTTGCTTCAAATAGTTATATGCCTGGATAATCTCGCGCAACGTGTCTTCAGATCCGCGATCGCCGCTATTGGCATCAGGATGGTGTTTTTTGACCAGTTCCTTGTACCGCGTCTTGATTTCCTCTTTGCTCGGAGAGTCGGACAATCCGAGCGTCTCAATCGCTTTCCGCTCCAACGGCTTCAGCCGGCGCGCCGGTTTCTTTGCCGACTTGCGGGCCTGTCGCGCCCGCCACGCATGAAATTCCTGCGCACTTGCGCTCATCGGAGGATCATTGCTCGCTTGGCGACCGCGGCCGCGTCGGCCCGTTGCCTTTGGCGAATGTGCATTCTCACCCATCTTCCAGGTGGGGCGATGACCGTAGAACGCGTCGCGCTGAAAATCTTCGATCTCGGAATTCGTCATGCCGTCGAAGTAGTTATACGACGCGTTGTACTCGCGCACATGCTCAGCGCAGAATGCAAAAAACTCACCGTCGCGACCGCGGCCTTTCGGGGCACGGTACTTGCCGGGCTTTGTGCAACCCTTCCATTGACACTGGGGCACCTCTGGGCGGACCGGCTCTTCGGTAGGCCGTTCGCCGCGGATGCGGACCATGTCGAAGTATTTGGACTGTCGGCTCATGAGCGGCGAAGTATGATCAGACAGACGATGAGACACAAGCCATTGACAACCTCAAATGTGTTGTCCGAAGCGTAACTGTTTCGGCATCGCCACGACATTGATTGAGACACCATGCTTGCAGACCGTATCCGCCAAAAGCTTGCCGACGGCCTGACGCCGCGGCATCTGGACGTTATCAACGAGAGCGACCTTCACGCCGGGCATCGCAGTTCGCCCGGCACCGGTGAAAGCCACTTCAGAGTTATCGTTGTGGCCGATGCATTTACCGGCGAAACGCGCCTCACACGGCATCGCCGAATCAATGCACTTCTTGCAGAGGAGTTATCCTCTGGCGGCGTGCATGCTCTTGCCATTCAAGCGTACGCGCCGGACGAGCAAACGGATGCGCCGCCACCCAACGCAGAGTAAGGCCCTCATCAACTCACCTATTACGCGGCGCCGATGACACTTAGCCGCACCTGTTGTTGGACGAGGTCAACCTAGCTGGACCCCACCGGTTCGACCGAAACCGGTGTCACGCGCAGCGCCGTGATTTTGTTGCGGCTCTTGCGCAGCACCTCAAAGCGGTACCCGTGAAACGTAAAGGTCTGACCCGGCTCAGGGATGGTCTGCGCTTCATGGATCACCAAACCGGCAACGGTTGTCGCCTCTTCGTCCGGTAAATCCCAATCCATCTCACGATTGAGGTCGCGGATTGGAACGCCGCCATCAACATTGACGGTTCCGTCACCTTGCGGCCGGATCGAGTTGTCACCTGGATCATGCTCGTCCGTGATTTGCCCGACGATTTCCTCAAGAATGTCTTCCAGCGTAATCAGCCCTTGGACTTCGCCATACTCGTCGACGACAAGCGCCAATTGCGCCTTGCTGCGAAGGAAGGCGTTCAATTGATCATTCACGCTCGTTGTATCGGGCACGAACCAGGGCTCGGACGCAATCGTCGCGGCGCTGATCTTGGTCGCATCCCATCGCGCCTGGCCGAGGGCGGCGAGAAGATCTTTGGAGTGGAGAACGCCAATGATATTCTCCGGCTGGTCCCGCCACAACGGCATCCGCGTGTAGCGACTGTTCAGAACATCCTCAACGATCTTTCCCGGCGGATCATTCGCGTTGATCATCTCCATCCGGGTTCGGTGCACCATGATGTCGAGAACCTGCAGCTCCTTGAGATCGAGAACACCGCCAAGGCGATGCGCATCGTCCCGAGCGACGCCACCGTCGCGCGTGGATAACTCGATTGTCCCGCGCAGTTCGTCAGTGGCGGCCAGGATATTCGCTGCGTCATCCGCCTTACCCGGCGTAAACGCCAAAAGTCCCTGGACAATGAACTCTATGGCGCGCGTCGCTGGGGATAGAACCACGATCAGGATCTGCATCACCGGTGCGACCGTCATCGCAAAGCGATCCGGAAACGCAATCGCATATGTTTTTGGAAGGACTTCGCAAAAGATGACGACGATGAGGGTGAGAATAATCGTCGCGTAAGCGACCCCCGCCTCACCAAACAGCGCGATGAGCACGCTGGTGGTCAACGCTGACGCGAGAATATTGACCAGATTGTTCCCGAGCAGAACCGTACCAATGATGCGCTCGGGACGCTGCAGCAAGCGCCCGACTTCGGTGGCTCGTTCGTTCCCTTCCTGCTCCAGGGCGTGCATGCGCGCCTTGGAAACGGCGGTCAGTGCCGTCTCCGAGCCGGAAAAGAAGGCAGACAACATCAACAGCAGGATCACAGCTGCGAGTGTCAGGAGTATCGCGGTATCCATTGGGTTTCAGAACCTGGCTGCCAAGTCACTGTTGAATTGGCGTACGATCATCTCAGACCGGTTTCAGTTGTGTCGCCAATTGGCGTCTTACGGGTCAGTCGCAACCTCATCGGCGAGGAAGGACGCGACGGCATCAACTCCGTATGCACGTGTTACAAAAGCCGATCCGATCGCGCGTGCCAAGACCAACGTCAATTCACCGTCCACGACTTTCTTATCCTGCCGCATCAAGGCGATAATCTCATCGATCGTTGGGGTTGTGTCGCCTTGAATATCGTCAATCCGTGTCGGAAGGCCAACCGACTTGATGTGGCTGGCAACCTGTGCCGCCGTTTGCGGCGCGACTAGGCCCAGCTGTTCAGAAAAGCGGAACGCCTGACACATCCCAATCGCCACGGCTTCGCCGTGCAACAAGCGATCCGAGTAGCCCGCCCAGGCCTCAAGCGCGTGACCGAACGTATGTCCGAGGTTAAGGAGCGCACGATCGCCGGTCTCACGCTCATCCCGCGCAACAATGTCAGATTTCATTTCTACGCTTCGGGTCACCGCGTGCACGATACTGGCCGGCTCCCGCGACAGAACGCCCTCGCGATTATCGTCGAGCCAGCGATAGAACGCGGCATCGCCCAACAGCCCATACTTCACGACTTCGGCGTAGCCGGCCCGCACTTCCCGCTCCGGCAGTGTTGCCAGCGACGACACATCGGCCAGAACAAGTGCAGGCTGGTGGAACGCGCCAATCAGGTTCTTGCCACGCGGCGTGTTGATGCCGGTCTTGCCACCAACGGACGAATCAACCTGAGCCAGAAGTGTTGTCGGAACCTGAACGAACGCGATGCCGCGCCGAACGACTGCGGCGGCAAAACCGGCCAGATCGCCGACAACGCCACCACCCAACGCGATAAGGACGTCAGCCCGTTCAAGCCCAAGGCCGAGCAACTCATCGCAAACGCGCTCGACCTCCGCCCAACACTTCGCACGCTCGCCCGGCGGGACAATCACACTGCCACGGATCTCGATACCACCGGTGCGCAGTCCATCCGCAAGCTGGTCGACATAGTGCGGCGCCACGTTGCCGTCCGTCACGATCGCGACGCGCCGACCAAGACCGCGCGCGGCAATCAAGTCGCCCGCCTGTCCAATCAATCCGGCACCAATCAAGACGTCGTAGGCACGGGCACCAAGCCCGACCCGCACGGTCTGGACGTTCATATCTGCATTGCCTGTCACGCTGGTGGCCGGACGAAGCGCTCGATCTTGCCGATGATCTCAGAAACGATCACATCGTGAGCCACGTCGCGAGAGTCGACCATGAGATCAGCGCGGCCGTAGATCGGGTAGCGCACGTCGATCAGCTCGCGCATCTTGGCCTCAGGATCCGGATGCTTCAGCAACGGCCTGTTGTCGCGGCGGCGCACCCGCTCCATAAGCACGGATAGCTTCGCGCGCAGCCATACACTGATCCCGGCCTCGGCAATCGCCGCCCGCGTTTCAGCGTCGACGTAAGCGCCGCCGCCTGTGGCCAGAACGCGTGGCCCCTCACCAAGCAGTCGATGGATGACGCGCCGCTCACCCTCGCGGAAATACGCTTCGCCGTGATCTCTGAAGATTTCGTCGATCGTCTTGTGTGCCGCCCGCTCGATTTCGTCGTCAGCGTCGACAAATGGCAGTCCGAGTTTTGACGCCAAACGCCGGCCGATCGACGATTTTCCACAACCCATCAGACCGACGAGCACAATCGACCGACCTCCAAGACTCTCGCGAATCTCAGAACTCCGCGGGTGAAGCCGACCTGATTTGCGCGTGGCGGCATTGACCGCACCCGACTCACCGCCGCCTCCTACGCGTTTCCGAATTGCCACACTCACCTCGTCGACCCCTTGCAATGCTGCAACTTGCAACGCAGTCCGCGCCGATTCAAGTTAATGTGCGCCGCGCGTGCGTCCGTCAGTTAGCGCTTGGTTCCTAGTCTGCCCCCCATGGGAGCAGTTTGTTTCAGGCTTCGCGCAGCCGAATAATCAACTTTTGATCGGCTACATCGAATTGTCACACGAATAGCAAAGTCGCAGTCTAGCGGATCGCATATCGATGCCCATGCGGACTCGAACTTGGCGAGGTTTTCGGCCCAATGCCAGCACTGTTCCGGTCATTTCTTGCTGCCATCGTCTTAGCTGGGGCGGGGTACGCAGGATTGTACATGATGGCAGTGCATTTCGAACCTGAGCCCAAAGAGGTGAGAAAATCCGTGCCGGGACTGAAAATTCAGCGCTGAAGAATGCAGCGCCAAGGATTTTGCAGCAGCTCGGGCGATCAGAACGGAGCGAGTCACGATCTCTGTCATGATCTTTGCAGTAAAAAAGTCCGGTGCCATCGCATCTGCCATTCTTGCTCTCTCCGTGTTGACCGCAACCGGCGCATTCGCAGCTGACGAGGGTTGGAATCCGTTTCGCGACCGTGATGCTGCCCCTCCCAAGCGGGAGCAGCGCCCAACCGACCGGGATCGCGCCCGCCCGGCCGATCGAAACTCGACCTTTGAACCTACGCCACCCATCAACTCTGGTTTAGATGCTTCGGATCGGGGTTATCCTGGTCCGGCGTCACCGCGGCTGCCGAACGATACAGCTGTCCGCAGCAAGGAGCTGCCGCCGATCTCGCCACCGGCGTCGACCCCAGCCGGCAGGGCCGAGTCCTGGCAAGGCATGACGGCGGAAACGCTGACGACCCACCTGCGTGGCCTTAAGCACCCCAGCAAATCATGGTCGCTCCGGCCGACATGGTTGCAGTTGCTCACCAACATGGCGGCGCAACCCGAGCCGGAGATGGTCGCAGCACTTGCGGACGCCCTCTTTAACTCCGGTGCCTTTCGTGAAAGCCTTAGAGTCGCAACCAGCGCAGGCCCCGCAGCTTCGGTTCCAGTGAAGCTGAAGGCCGCACGCGCGCAAATCGCACTTGGTGATATCGACGACGGCTGCGCGGCTATCAAGCAAGCAGCGTCGCAGCCGACTGCGCTATCGGCTGACGCCCGCGCGATAGCCATCATCTACGCCGGATATTGTGCGGCCCGGTCCGGCCAGCCAAGTGGCGCAACGCTGGCCGCTCAATTGGCAAAAGAGGCCGGCGTCGATGCCCCTCAAACATTGACGATTTTGGATCGTGTCGGGACCGGATCACCGGGTGGTGCAGACAATGCAACCGGCCTGTCTTTGATCGACGTGCGCTTGCTGCAGCTGCTTCCAGGCGCGCTGACGCCGGCCCATGTTGCAAAAGCCAGCCTGCCGGCCGTTGTCGCTTTGGCGATCGACCCCAATGCACCGCCAAACCTGCGGATTGCCGCGGCGGAAACCGCAGCGGGCGCAAGTGCATTGTCATCAAACGACCTCAACGAAGCCTATGCGACGGCCGAGAAACTGCGGGTCAACGATCCGGAAACCGACGCGACGCGACGCGCCCGCTTGTGGCTAACCATTGGGCGTGAGCGCGCCATGTATCAGCGGACCCGCGACATCCGTACATTCCTCGACAGTGCCAAACGTGCCGGCCATCACCTTGCCGCCTTGCGCCTGGTCGCGATAGTTTTGCATCAGATCAAGCGGGTCGCCGAGATCGGATGGTTTGCCGAAACCGCGATCGAGGCAGCCATTGCATCCGGCAAACTGGATGTCGCGCGGGACTGGATCGCGTTCGCCGCAACACTGGACGAGACACCGGCGAAGCGCCTGCGTCACTGGCTCGCTCTGGTCGATATGGCTGATCCCAAAGCTTCCCGATCCCGCGGTCGCGACCTTGATGCCGTCGAGCGCCTCGCGCGCGCCGGCCGCTTCCGCGAACGCGATTTGCATCGCCTGGCGACGGTGCTCGATGCCTTGAACTACAACGTGCCAATCGGTCTGTGGGATGCCGCGAATCGTGCGAAACAACCATCAGACGGGCATTTGCCGAAGACGGGCGTTCTGCGCGAACTCGCGAACGCGTCACAGGCGAGACAGTCTGCGCGCACCGTTCTCCTCGCGTTACAGACCATCGGCCCGAATGGCGCAGAAGGTGCCCATATGCTCGCACTCGGCGACAGTGTTCGTGCGCTCAAGCGGGTCGGACTTGAAGCGGATGCACGGCGGCTCGCTGTTGAAGCGGTCTTTGCAAGCTGGCCGCGAACGGGGCTCGATCAATGACACCAACAGGTGACGGGCCAGAACGTAACGACGAAGCTGCCGGTTCCGACCCTGTATCTGCGTTTCTTACCGCACTGGCGGCGGAGCGTGGCGCTGCAGAAAACACAATCGCCGCCTATCGCAGCGACTTTGAGCGCGCCGCAGCGTTCCTTGGCGGCGGGCCGACGCATCTGAGCCGGGCGACGGCAAACGACCTGAGCGCCTACGTGACCCATCTGGCCGACGCAGGTCTGTCTCCCAAAACCCGGGCGCGCCATATCTCATCGCTGCGGCAGTTCTTCCGCTTTCTCGTTCTCGAGGGCACGATAGGCATCGATCCATCGCGCGGGCTGGAGGCACCGAAACAAGCCAAGAGCCTGCCGCGATCCCTGACCGTTGCCGAGGTTGAAAGCCTGCTCTCCGCGGCCCGCGGCCAGGCGGCGAAAGCAACGGGGCGCGAAAAGCTCCGTGCCCTGCGGATCTACTGTCTTCTGGAAATGCTGTATGCGACCGGCTTACGCATAACCGAGCTGATTAGCCTCCCACGGACGGTCCTGCGCGGCGACCCACGCTTGCTGATGATCCGGGGGAAAGGCGGGCGAGAGCGGTTGGTTCCGATGAACGACGCCGCGCGGACTGCGCTGGCTGCCTACCTCGATTTTGCCGCCCAAGGCAGTGACGGCGGCAGCGGCCTGAAGTCCAGCAAGTGGCTGTTCGCGGCCCGCAGCCAGCATGGCCATGTGACACGGCAGGCCGTGGCACGCGATCTGAAACACGTTGCCGATGCAGCCGGGATTGATCCCGACCGCGTCAGCCCGCACGTTCTGCGCCATGCATTTGCAAGCCATTTGCTGGATCGTGGCGCCGATCTTCGGGCGGTTCAGCAATTGCTCGGCCACGCAGATATCTCAACCACCGAGATCTATACCCACGTCCTCGACGAGCGCTTGAAGGCCCTGGTTGCGACCCATCATCCTTTGGCGCAGCATGAGGTGAACGGTCGAAACGGCACTGGCACTCTTGACAGCGAGACAGAATAGCGCCTTTTCGCGCCTGAACTGGCCCCAAGTCGTGCAGATTCGCCGCGGATTCGCGTCGCATAGCGCCGAGCTTGCAGTCGGGGCCCGAACCGTCACGAGACAAACCAGAGGCGCCCGTGGATCGCCAGGCCATCAAGACCTATCTCGACTTCGAAAAGCCAATCGCAGAGCTGGAGAGCAAGATTGCCGAGCTGAAGCTGCTCGCACGCGAGGGGGATTCGGTCTCAATCGCAGAAGAAATCGAAACTCTGCAGAAGAAGGCACATGATGCGTTGGCTGAAACGTACAGCAAGCTGACGCCTTGGCAAAAAACTCAGGTTGCACGCCATCCGGACCGACCTCACACCGTCAATTTCGTCGATCAGCTGTTTGACGAATTCACGCCGCTGGCCGGCGACCGATATCACGGCGAGGACGCCGCGATCATTGGTGGGCCCGCGCGGTTCCGAGGGGAACCGATTATGGTTATCGGGCACGAAAAGGGCTCCGACACCGATGGCCGTATCAAGCATAATTTTGGCATGGCCCGCCCGGAAGGTTATCGCAAGGCGGTTCGCCTTATGGAGATGGCTGAGCGTTTTGATATGCCGGTCGTTACCTTCGTCGACACAGCCGGTGCCTATCCGGGCGTGGGTGCCGAGGAGCGCGGTCAGGCCGAGGCGATTGCACGCTCAACCGACTGCAGCTTGGGTCTGGGTGTTCCCATCGTCACGGTGGTGGCTGGCGAAGGCGGATCCGGTGGCGCGATCGCCATCGCAACGGCGAATGTTATTCTCATGCTGGAACATGCGATCTACACGGTTGCATCTCCAGAGGCAGCGGCCTCGATCCTGTGGCGCGACTCATCCCGCGCCGTTGATGCTGCAACCAGCATGAAAATCACGGCAGAAGACCTTCACAACATGAAT
Source organism: Pseudomonadota bacterium (assembly GCA_039186015.1). Taxonomy (GTDB): domain Bacteria; phylum Pseudomonadota; class Alphaproteobacteria; order Rhizobiales; family Hyphomicrobiaceae; genus JBCBWG01. Next base: position 22,030 of record JBCDAH010000045.1, on the reverse strand, counting down.
GTCGTGGATGAAATCGTGATCGAACCTGTTGGCGGCGCCCATCGTGATCCTGCAGCGATGATCAACACGACCGGCGAACGTATCGCTGGCGCGCTTGAGGCCTTCGGAGGCATGTCCAGCGATCAGATTCGAGCCCATCGCCAGGATCGTTTTCTGGTTATTGGCCGCCCGAGCATTTGAATTCACGCGCATAAGGGCTGATCACAACGACTTTATCTCGAATTTTGAACGATTGCTGCCGTATTGCTGCCCCCGCAGCGCGGCACCCACGCTAAACTGTTGGCGTGGTGTTCGGATTCGTTGATTTGATGGTACAGCAACAGGTCTGTGTCACGCGGCTGCCGCGACGATGTGGGGCGGACGGACGAGCGACAGAGACGAGCGACACGGGGCATGGTCGAGAATCGCTAACCATGTTTTTTCACTTATCGCGCTATCGTTCTGCGTTGACCATGGTCAGAGCCTCCTCCGGGCAAGGGATTTTGGGATGAGCGACAGCCAACAGCGAACGATGAATGCTTGGCATCCGCTAAAAGCGTTATCGAACGCAGGCGCAGCGTTTCGGCCAGCGAGGCTCTCGGCAATAGCGGCCGGGCTTCTGGCGGGAGCCGTCTTGGCAGGCTGTGCCAAAATCGACATACCGGCCCATCTCAAACCGCTCTCGAACGACATGATGCGACTGATGGCGGCGAAGAAGATGCGGGCATCATCTCCGATTTTCATTCGAATTTTTAAAGCTGAGGCAGAGCTTGAGGTCTGGAAACAGCGCAAAGACGGGCGGTTCTATCACCTAAAGACCTATCCGATCTGCGCGTGGTCGGGACGGCTTGGCCCCAAGTTCAAGCAAGGCGACAAACAGGCGCCCGAGGGATTCTATACGGTCAATCGATACCAGATGAACCCGAACTCAAGCTTCCATCTTTCGTTTGATCTCGGCTATCCGAACGCGTTTGATCGGGCCAACCGTCGTACCGGCAACTTTTTGATGGTCCACGGCGATTGTACGTCGGCAGGCTGTTACGCAATGACGGATACATGGATCGAAGAGATCTACGCCCTTGCGCGCGAAGCCTTCATCGGCGGCCAAAACAAGATGCATGTGCATGCCTTTCCGTTCCGGTTCACCGAAGCCAACTTGCAGCGTCACAGCAAAAGCCGGCACCGCAAGTTCTGGGCAACGCTGAGGCAGGGATACGATGCGTTCGAGGCGAACCGTGTGCCACCTCCGGTTGTCGTCTGTGAACGCCGCTATGTGGTGAACGCGGTCTATAGCGGTCCCAAGCCCGACCCGACCGGCGCATGCCCGCGGCTTGAACGTCCCGTTCTTGAGCCCTTCGTTCCGCTGCCGAGTACAGCAAATGGATCAGAACGCTATGTTCGAGCGCCTGGACCGAAACGCCAATATAGTCATACGGCCCAGAACTACACGGCCCGGCCCAGGCAGTCACTTGGTCGTATTCCGCCGCGGTCAAGCAACACCGGCCGCCCGGCAATGAGCGACATCCTGTTTCGTGGAGATCGCTAACGTTTGACGGTCTCAGCCGTCAACGGTGAGAGCCATCAGATCCAAGCGTCTTGACGGAGCCGCAATGCCGACGCGGCCGGCGCGAATACCCCTCGCGTTCTGATCAGGCATCGCATACGGTCTCGGCCGACACATGATGTTGGGAGGCTCACACGATGCGGGCGACAGTTAACGGTATAGACCTCGCGTACGAGATTTGCGGCTCGCCTGATGCCCCGCCGGTTGTCTTGCATCATCCACTCGCAACGACGCTCCGAAGCTGGGATGCTTTGACCTCGACACTGGAACCGCATTATCGCGTCTTGCGCTTTGACGCACGCGGGCACGGTGAGACCAGCGCGCCAACAGGCGCCTACGATTTTGCCACTCTGTCAAAAGACGTCATTGCGCTGATGGACCACGTCGGCATGGACAAGGCTCGGTTTGTCGGCCTGTCCATGGGCGGCATGGTGGGCCAGCACCTCGGGCTCGGCTACGGGGACAGATTTCACTGTTTGTCGCTTGTCTCGACATCGAGCGCCCCCGCCGCAGCCGGTGCGCAGGCGTGGCAAGAGCGGATCGCCTTGGCCGAGGAAGGCGGAATGGAAGCGACCGTAGACGGCGCGATTGCCAGATGGGTCACTGACGACACCCTGTCAAATCGCCCTGACGTCGTCGAACTGTTGCGCGGCATGGTCACGTCCACGCCGGTTGCCGGATTTATCGGCTGGTGTCATGCCATATCGCAGCTGGACATTACGGCAAACCTTCCCGCTGTCACCTGTCCCACGCAGGTGATCGTCGGTTCTGAGGACCCGGCGACGCCGCCGGCCGCAGCACAGGCCATTCACGGCGCGATTGCAGGGTCGGAGTATGTGGAGATACCGGGCGTATCGCACATGCTGCAGCTGGAAAATCCGCCGGCCTTCCATGCGGCACTGCTGCCGTTCCTGGCAGCCAACGGTCCGACGCCGCACTGATGCAGCGCTGCCCCCCGCGATACGTTTGGAGGGCAGGAGCTAAAGTGGCGGTCTGATAAGCGTCAGGCGCCAATAGGCAAAGGCATCTGCGCGCGCGCTGCCAGTCGTTGTCGCCGTGATTGCGACGGCCGCGCGTTGATGCCCACGGCACGCACGACAACATCCCCCAGTCGTTCGAGATCCATTGGCTTCGGCAACGTCGCAACTGACGGAAGACCGTAGCCGTTAGCGAGCATATCGGCAGCGTGCAGCATATGCGGGTCGGAACTCATCAGAGCCAGCGGTGGACTCGCACCGGTCTCGCTCAGCGCCATTAAGACCTCAACGCCGTCCATACCCGGCATGTAAAGATTGAGCAGCATGAGATCGATAACATCCGTCTGTCGTTGCAAAATCTCCAGCGCTTCAACCCCGCCGCGCGCAGCCAAGACGTTCACACGAAACGCGCGCTCCAACACGTTGGACAGCAACAACCGCTGGACCGGATCGTCATCAACAACCAAGACAGTATGAGATCGCATGCAAGTAAGCTCCCGAAGTCGTTAAGAATACTACCTCGGAGACATTGCTGTTTTGCTCGCGCTTTACAGCGCAATCAGATCATATTGTTGGTATCCGTTTAGTGGGCCGTAAACGATTCTTTCGCCCAGCCTGGCACGATCCGATGCGACGCCGCACCATCTCAATCCCATCTGGACCAGGTGAGTTCGGCTGGGCGAATCTGGCTGGCGACTTCTAGCCGCTAGGCCAACCGACCATGACAGTGCTTGTATTTTTTGCCCGATCCGCACGGACACAGTTCATTGCGCGCAACCTTGCCCCAGGTTGCCGGATTGCTCGGATCGCGTGATGTCGCAGCGACACGGGTCCGTACCGGACGGGTTTTGAGTTCGCCGTCGTCCTCTTCGGCCATGCGCTCAAGGCGGTCACCGCCAGCGATCGCCGCATCCGCCATTGCGAAGTCATCCAAATCCGCAACATCGGGACGGAAGGCCGTCAGCTGGCTGGTGTCAAGCTCCACGTCGTCGTAGAGCGGCTCCTGCGGCATCAATTCGACGTGCATCAATTGCCCCGTGACAGCCTCGCGCAACCGCACCAGCATGTGCTCAAACAGCAGGAACGCCTCGTGCTTGTACTCGTTAAGCGGGTCGCGCTGGCCGTAGGCACGGAACCCGATGACCTGCCGCAAGTGCTCGACCTGAACGAGATGCTCCCGCCACAAATGGTCCAGCGTTTGCAGGAGGATCATTTTCTCGATCTGACGCATGTTTTCGGCGCCGAGATCGGCTGTCTTGGCTGCGGCCTTTTCATCAATCTGCTTGATGATGCGCTCGCGGATCTCCTCGTCCGCAATGCCTTCTTCACTCGCCCATTCGGCGATCGGAAGCTCAAGCCCGAATAGGTCCTGGATGCCCTTGGTAAGCTCGGCGGTGTTCCATTGCTCCGCATAGGCGTTTTCAGGAATGGTCCGCGCGACAAGCGCCGCAACAACCTCGTGGCGCATATCCTGAACGGTTTCGGAAACATCGTCCTGAGCCATGATGTCAAGGCGCTGATCAAAGATGACCTTACGCTGATCGTTCATCACGTCGTCGTACTTCAGGATCTGCTTACGCATGTCGAAGTTCCGCGCTTCGACCTTCTTTTGCGCCATCTCAAGCGACTTGTTCATCATCGGATGTGCGATGGCTTCGCCACGTTGCAGTCCGAGCGTGCTCAAGATCCGATCCATGCGTCCGCCGCCGAAGATGCGCATAAGATCATCTTCGAGGGACAGATAGAACTTCGACCGACCAGGGTCGCCTTGCCGGCCTGAACGACCGCGAAGCTGATTGTCGATCCGGCGGCTTTCGTGCCGCTCCGTTCCGATCACGTACAGACCACCAGGCTTAACGACAGTCTTGGCTGGCTTTGTGCCCTTTGCCGGCTCGAGTTCAATCTCTTCGGTCGCGTCGAGCACACCCTTGCGCAAGCCATCGATTTCTTCACGGATTTTGGCAGCAGCAGCGTCGCGCTCGGCCCCTTCCGGCATGTCACCGAGTTCACCCTTCACCCGCAGATCATAGTTGCCGCCAAGCTGGATATCAGTTCCGCGGCCAGCCATGTTGGTTGCGATGGTCACGGCGCCGGGGACACCGGCCTGCGCGATAATATCCGCCTCTTGCTCGTGATAGCGCGCGTTCAATACCTGGTGCGGCACGCGGCGCTTCTTCAGCAGACCGGATAGATATTCGTTCTTATCAATCGACGCCGTTCCAACGAGAACCGGCTGACCGCGCTCGCGTGCACTCGCGATCTCGTCAATGATCGCTTCCCACTTCTCTTCCGCTGTCCGGTAAATCTCGTCGTCTTCGTCCATGCGTGCGACCGTCAAGTTTGTCGGCACTTCGACGACATCGAGCCCATAGATGTCCATGAACTCGTCGGCTTCGGTCGCCGCGGTTCCGGTCATACCCGCAAGCTTTTCATACAGCCGGAAGTAGTTTTGGAACGTAATCGACGCGAGTGTCTGGTTTTCAGGCTGGACGTCGACGCCCTCTTTCGCCTCCAGCGCTTGGTGCAGGCCTTCAGAGTATCGACGGCCCGGCATCATACGGCCGGTGAACTCGTCAATGATCACAACTTCGTTGTTGCGAACGATATAGTCTCTGTCGCGCAGGAACAGTTTGTGCGCCTTCAGCGCCTGCGTGACATGGTGAACGACGGTCACATTGTCGATATCGTACAGCGACCCTTCGATCAGCCCATTTTCGAGCAACAGCGCCTCGATACGCTCGTTACCCGTTTCCGTGAACGTGACGGTCTTTTGCTTCTCGTCCAGCTCGTAATCGTCAGCCTCAAGATTTGGAAGCAATCCGTCGATCTGGGCGTAAAGCTCGGCACGGTCTTCGATGGGCCCCGAAATAATGAGTGGCGTCCGGGCTTCGTCGATCAGGATCGAGTCAACTTCGTCGACAATCGCGAAATGATGATCACGCTGGACCATTTCGGCCTTCGCCATCTTCATGTTGTCGCGCAGATAGTCGAAGCCGTACTCGTTGTTCGTACCGTACGTGACGTCACAGGCGTACTCTCGCTGGCGCTCGTCGTCGTCCAGGTCGTGCATGATCACGCCGACCGTCAGCCCGAGGAACCGGTAAATCTGGCCCATCCACTCGGCATCACGCCGTGCCAGATAGTCGTTAACGGTGACGACATGCACGCCTTTGCCCGCCAGTGCGTTGAGATACACCGGCAAAGTTGAGACGAGAGTCTTTCCTTCACCCGTTTTCATCTCCGAAATCTTGCCCTCGTGGAGCACCATGCCGCCAATCAGCTGCACGTCAAAATGCCGCTGACCAAGTGTGCGCTTGGCAGCCTCTCGCACGGTTGCAAATGCCGGTACCAGAATGTCGTTCAACGATGTGCCATCGGCAATCTGCTGGCGGAACGCATCAGTACGCTGACGCAACTCGTCGTCCGAGAGTTGCTCCAACTCCGGCTCCAGCGCGTTAATTGCCTCAACCCTGGGCATAAAACGGCGAACACGCCGTTCGTTGGATGAGCCAAAAAGCTTAGATGCAAGTTTGCCAAAGGATACGTTGCCGAGCGAAACCATCGGGTCGCCTTCTATCTGATGTGCCGCCGACGAGGAGAACCGTCCCCCAAGCGCCTGCTTGAACACAATATTGCGACCGCACCCGGTGTCTGTCCGGCGGCGGGTCTCAAAGGCCTGCGCTTTCGGGCGATCGTCCGGTGAGTGCGGTAGCATTCACATTCCACGCTCAATTAGGTAGCCGCAGTGGGCGTTGTCAATGAATGGGCCGTCAAAGACCCAATTCCTTGAACAAGCCGCGACGCTCAGCGCGGGCTGGTAAGGGCCAGATGCCAACTCTGCCGGGTTGGCAGTTAATGCTTGCTGCGCGTATTGTGCAGACAGAGCCAGCCCTCACTCCGTCGCGCCACATCATTGGGATCGCGCGAGGCGCCGGCCTTTTCGACGCGCAAGCGTCTCATCCTGAGGAGCTTCCGAGTGTTTGAATCTTGGAAATGTGCCGCAGCAGCGGTGGCATGGGTTATGGTTGTAGCAGCCGCGTCTGGCGCGCTCGCTGAGGACTCGAAGGTTGTTGCGAAAGTAAACGGTGCCGTAATCACGGAGAAAGACGTGGCACTCGCAGAGGCTGAAATCGGTGCGCAGCTCAGCCGCGTCCCGCAGAATGCCCGGCGCCGTGTGCTGATCGAATTCCTGATCGAGAATCAACTCATTGCCGAAGCGGCCAACACGGCCAAACTGGGCGAAACGCCAGCCTTCAGTGAGCGGCTCGCCTACTGGAAGCGCCGGTCCTTGCGGGAAGCGTACTTCGAGAGCCAAATCCTCGCCAAAGTAACAGACGCGGACCTCCGCAAGTTCTATGACGACAACATCAAGCCGTCGGCCGCCGGCGACGAGATCCGTGCGTCCCACATCCTGGTGAAAACTGAGGACAAGGCCAAAGAAGTCTACGAGGCCCTCGTCCACGACGGCGACTTTGCCGAACTTGCCAAAAAGAACTCCGAAGACCCCGGCAGCCGCGAGCGCGGCGGTGACTTGGGCTACTTCGCCCGCGGCATGATGGTCCCTGCGTTCGAAAAGGCTGCATTCGCACTGAAAAAGGACGAGATCTCACAACCCGTAAAGTCGCGGTTTGGCTGGCATATCATCAAAGTGATTGATCGCCGCAAAAAGGCGCCTCCGGCATTCGACAGCGTGAAGGATCGCCTACGTATCGTCGTCGTTCGGGAGCGGGTCAAATCCATCGTTGACGGACTGCGCAAGTCCGCAAAGCTCGAGTATGTTGATCCTGCCATCCGCAAACAAGTCGAGTCGGAGGCCAACTCAACCAACAAAAAACAATAACGCGCACAGCAAGCCGCCCCGATCGTGCATCTGGGCGGCTTCGACCGTCCACGACGTCTATGCCTGCTGACAAGAGACCCTGTTATGGCCGTTACAAAGACCTCGCCTTTTGCACCCGAGGCACCGCCTGTGATGCCGCAACTGCGCGGCGTGAGCCTGGTCTCTGTCGAAGCTGGGATCCGCTATAAGGGCCGCAAGGACCTTCTGCTGGCGGTTTTACCGCCGCAGACCGTCGCAGCGGGTGTCACCACCCAATCGGCAACACGGTCCGCGGCGGTCAATTGGTGCCGGAACCACTTGAAGCGGGGCGCCGCCCGCGCGCTTGTCGTCAACGCCGGCAACGCGAACGCGTTTACCGGGCAACGCGGTATCCACGCGACAGAGTTGACAGCTATGGCTGCGGCCGGTGCCGTGGGTTGCCAGCCCGAGGACGTGTTCCTGGCGTCCACCGGCGTGATTGGCGAGCCTATGGACGTCAGCGGCTTTTCCGTCACCCTCACAGACATGGCACGTGGAGCATCCGAGCCGCCGACGCAGCGGGATTGGCTCGACGCTGCCGCCGCGATCATGACGACGGATACGTACCCGAAACTCGCGGCCACATCGTTCGTAAGCGATGAGCAACCCCATCACGTTGCAGGGATCGCGAAAGGCTCCGGCATGATCGCGCCGGACATGGCGACGATGCTGGCATTCGTGTTCACTGACGTAGCCGTGGATGTTCAGCTGTTGCGCGACGTTGTGCGTGAATTGAACGCGATGACGTTCAATTGCGTCACTGTCGATGGCGACACGTCGACAAGCGACACGTTCCTGGTGTTTGCCACGGGACAGGCCGGAACGCCCAGAATTGCTGAAAGATCGGACCCGCGCTTTCCCGCATTTCGCAACGCGTTGCATGCCGTCATGCGCGATCTGGCTCTTCAGATTGCGAAAGATGGTGAGGGGATCACCAAGTTCGTGACAATCGCGGTGAAGGGTGCCGAACACGTCATTGGCGCACGCAAGATCGCGCTGTCGATTGCCAACTCGCCCCTGGTCAAAACCGCGATTGCCGGGTCAGACCCGAATTGGGGACGTATTGTGATGGCGGTTGGAAAATCAGGCGCGCATGCCGACCGCGACAAACTCTCGATCGCCTTCGGCCCGCACATTGTTGCCGAGGCAGGCGAACGAGCTGCAAACTACAATGAAGAGACTGTCGCGGCGTACATGCGGGGCGACCACATCGACATTGCCGTCGACGTCGGCGTGGGCAGTGCCGCCGCAACGGTATGGACGTGCGATCTCACCCACGACTACATCTCGATCAACGCAGATTATCGCAGCTGAACAGGCCAAGCATGGACGCAGAGTTCTGGCACATCCGCTGGCGCGAAAACCGGATCGCGTTTCACCAGGGCGACACCAACAAGCTTCTGATGAAGCACTGGCCGGCAATCTGCCCGGATGAGAACGCGACGGTTTTCGTCCCGCTATGCGGCAAGAGCGTCGACATGATGTGGCTCGCGGAACGCGGCCACACGGTCATCGGCGTCGAATTGAGCGATGTTGCAATTGATGCGTTCTTTGCTGAGAACGGTCTCACGCCGACCCACACCGAGCAAGACGGTTTCGTCATCAAGTCGTCCGGCTCGATTTCCTTGTGGTGTGGAGATTTCTTTGCCCTCGAACCACGGCATTTGTCTGCAGTTTCGGCCGTGTACGACCGCGCAAGCCTGATCGCATTACCGCCGGAATTGCGCCAACGCTATGCTGCCCACATGGGCCGGACCCTGCCGAAATCCGCGCAAACGCTTCTGCTGACCATCACGTACGATCAGTCCGAAATGAACGGTCCTCCGTTTTCGGTCACAACCAACGAAGTGCAGGACATTTACGGGGACTGGGCGACCGTCAATCACCTGGAAACGAGAGATGCGTTTGCCGGCAGTCAGAACCTCCAGGAACGCGGGGTAACGGCTGTAACAACCAGCGTCTACCGCCTAACAGCGCAGACATACACGCCGTCATGACCCGAGCCGATCCCAGTTCGGACTCACGCGAAAAGCGCCTCGTCTTGGTGGCGGCGGCAGCGCTGATCGATGATGACAATCGCGTCCTGATCGCGAAGCGCCCGGAAGGCAAGCCAATGGCCGGGTTATGGGAGTTTCCCGGCGGCAAAGTGCAATCCGGCGAAACGCCAGAAAACGCTGTCATTCGTGAGCTTTTTGAAGAGCTCGGCATCGACGTATGCCCGAGCTGCGTTGCGCCATTCACGTTTGCAAGCCACAGCTATGCGGATTTCCACCTGCTGATGCCGCTCTATCTCTGTACGCAGTGGGACGGCGCGATCACGCCGCGAGAGGGCCAGGAGCTCAAGTGGGTGCGTGCGATGCGTTTGGCGGATTATCCCATGCCACCCGCCGACCTGCCTTTGCTTCCGTATTTGCGCGATTTGCTCGGCTGATATCATCGCGATGGCTATGCCGAGCCACCACTGCAGCAGTTGGGCGACCACCAGATCAACAATAACAAGACGAACTCGACGCCATCACAACTGAGGATAATTCGGCTTTGGTGCGACGGGGCTCTCGACAGCACCAGCGTGACCTTGCAAACCAGCACGATCGAACCAGAAGCATGTACCACGCGTCTTCGGGCCCCTGTCGCGATCCTCACCGCAGGTCTGACCCGGGTCTCCATCATCTGCACGCATTGATTCCGCGGAGACCAGCAGCATGCATAATCACTGTGTTGTTTTGGCGATTGCAACCGTCACGTTCTTGGCGGCGAGTCTGGTTAGTCTGACCAGCAGCCAGGCACAAAGTACCTTCGATAATGCCGCAACCCATCAACAAGCCCGTTACGGCGGCAAGACGTGCTTTGTGACACACCAGCATTACGGCGAAAGCCCATCCTGGCCGACGAAGACGGGCGCGCGCCGTGCTGCAATCCGCAAATGGGAAGCCTTCACGACTTGGGAATACGGAAAACGGTGGGGGAGTTACCGGCTGGCACGCGGGAAGCGCATGAGCTGCGATAAATCTGGTAGTCGCTGGCTTTGCGCAACGACGGCCTACCCATGCCGCCGACGGTAGGCGATGCAGACGACTGTCTGCCCTGGTGCGCCGTCGCCCGAGAGCGGCTTTGCATCCCTGTGCCGGCGCGAACTGAGTGCCTGCCCCGTCTCAAATGATTGAGATCCTCGCGGCGCGGATTGCGCTATTCTCACGCGCGAACATGCCCCCTGATCCCTGCAATGAGGAGACTGATATGGCCAAAGGCTATTGGATCGCACGGGTACGGATCACCGATCCGGAGCGCTACAAGGATTACGTCGCAGCGAATGCCGAAGCATTTCGTAAGTACGGCGCCAAGTTCGTCGTTCGGGGCGGGCAGTCCGAAACCCCGTCAGGCCCCGTGCACGACCGGCATGTCGTGCTGGAGTTTGAGAGCTACGCGACGGCCAAGGCCTGCTACAACAGCCCGGAGTACCTGCGCGCGAAAGCCATTCGCGACGAGGCATCTGAAGCGGACGTTGTCATTGTTGAAGGCTTCGACGGCTGAGGATCAATTAGACGGCGATGCGTCGGGTGCGGTCCGCTCGGCAGCCTCCAGCGTGTTCCTGAGCAAACATGCGATCGTCATGGGCCCGACGCCGCCGGGAACCGGGGTAATGGCCCCGGCCACCTGAGCCGCTTCTGCGTATGCGACATCCCCGACAAGACGCGACTTGCCGTCATTGGACGCAACGCGGTTGATGCCGACGTCAATCACCGTCGCGCCCGGCTTGATCCATGCACCGCGCACCATCTCGGGGCGTCCAACCGCAGCAACGACGATATCGGCGCGGCGGGCCACCTCCTCCAGATCGCGGGTGCGAGAATGAGCAATCGTCACGGTGCAGCTTTCGGCCAACAGCAGCTGCGCCATGGGCTTGCCAACGATGTTCGATCGCCCGATCACCACGGCATCCAGGCCGGCCAGCGGTCGGCCGGCCTCGCGGATCAAATGCAAGCAACCCTGCGGCGTACATGGCGTGAACGCGCGCTGACCAATCATCAACCGCCCGATGTTGATCGGGTGAAACCCGTCAACATCCTTGTCGGGATCAATGGCCTCGATCACGCGTAACGCGTCAATCGCGGGCGGTAGCGGCAGCTGAACAAGAATGCCATGAACCTCATCGGCGCGGTTCAAATCACCGATCAGGTCCAACACGTCATGCTCAGACGTCTCCGTAGGCAAACGATGTTCAAACGACCGCATTCCACATTCGGTCGTTTGTTTTGCCTTGTTCCGCACGTAGATTTGGCTCGCCGGGTCGTCACCAACCAGAACAACGGCCAGCCCGGGTTTAATGCCGTGCCCGAGCTTTAACTTGGCGACGGAAGCCGCCACATCGGCTCGAATGCGCGCTGCAACGGCTTTGCCGTCAATAATCTGTGTCGTCGTCATCTTTACACTCGCTGGCGCGACGCAAGCCGGTCAAGAGCCTGTGCCACTGGCCTCAGTTCCGTATCCACGCGCATCGTCTTGATACGCGACGTCATCCCGCGGACCAGCGCCACACGCGACGTCGCAATCCCCAACCAATCCGCAACGGCCTGACAGGCCGCAGCGTTTGCCTTGCCACCGTCCAGCGCAGCGCGAACCCGAACCGCGAGGGCCGGGCCATCCGGTGAATCGACTGTTCCGGCAACCTCGTCTCGCGCCGCCTTAGGCGTGACCCGCACCCGGATATCACATCCATTGCCACGGGCGCGCAGACAGGTGGTGTGTTGTATCGGCTCAGCCAAGCGTCCTCGCCGCATCTTGCAGGGTTGGGATCAGGACCCTTTGAATGAAGTAGATGCCGAGCAACAGCACCAACGGCGACAGGTCGAGCCCGCCCATTTCCGGCAGCATCCGTCGAATTGGCCGCAACACAGGCTCGGTCATGGCGTCAAGGGCGCGCCAGACCATGCTCACGAACTGGTTGTGCGGGTTGATGACGTTAAACGCGATCAGCCACGAGAAAATCACCGACGCAAGAATGATGAAGATGTAAAGATCGAGAAGATAAGACACGAAGTCCAGCAGTCGAAGGAGAAATAGAGTCATCGTGCGGGGTCCCTGTTGCGCCGGTCGGCAGTGCCCGTCTAGCGAGTGGATACCCGTCCGGCAAGTGGCCCGTGGATGATCGCGGCTATGTACTGTCGCGCAGCCGTCAGATAAGGGCTTGATACGCACGCCATCTCGCGGACCGATCCGCTTGACACGCGAAACCGGTGTTCGCTAAATCCGCGGGCTCTATCAGGGGCCGTAGCTCAGATGGGAGAGCGCTGCAATCGCACTGCAGAGGTCAGGGGTTCGATTCCCCTCGGCTCCACCAAACCGTATCCGTTGTCGTTGCATTCCTGCAAAACCCTGAAGGGCAGGGCGATTGCGGCGGTTCGATATCCCCCGTTCCGGGCGTAGGCCATCTTCCCATCAAATGCCAGTTTGAGCACCAGTTGACGGTCTGCCGGATCGTCAGAAGCCCAGAGTTTACAAGGGTTTGACAGGAACCCGAGGGCGGTTCGATATGTCTCTTCAAAATCAGCTGCTGGCTCAGCTGTTTGCGTGAGCTTTTCCTTCAAGACAAGCTCGCGCTCCTGCAGCTTGCGCAGCTGCGCTTCATAGGCGGCGATCACACGCTGGTCTTCGGTTGTGATGATCCGCTCAACCAGCTGTTCGATCCTCAAGCTCATGGACTTGATTTCTGCGCGGATCTCTTTGGCGCGTAGGGCGGCATCGGCCTCACGTTGATCCCAAGCTCTTTCCAGCAGATCGCGGGCCAGCACGAAGATCTTCGGATCGGGGCGCATGCGGGCGAGCAGATGCGCAAAGTCTGCTTCAAGCTTTTCCTTGCGAATGGACTTGCGCGCCTCTTGGCAGCCCTTGGTCTGACAGAAGTAATAGGGGTAGTAAGTGTTGCGTCCTTTCGACCAGGCCCCGGTCATCGGGTTTTCACAGGCGGCGCAAACCACAAACCCGCGCAGCAAAAAGTCTTCCCGGCTATCCTTGCGCACCGGGGCTTGCGGTTTGGCATTCAGACGTTCCTGAATGCGCGAGAAGGTTTCCATGGTGATGAGCGGTTAGTGCTTTCCGGGGATCAGCGATAAGCCCCACTTGGGCGCATCGAGATATCCGGCATAGACACTGCGCTCCAGCATCTGGCGGATCTTTTGGAAGTGAACGCCACCGTTCGGGTTCTTTGGAAAATGCGGATCGCTTTCAAGGAAGCGGTGCAATTCGGCCTGCGTCTCAAACCGGCCTGATGCAAACCCCTCTAATGCGCGCCGGATAGCCGATGCCGCTGGTTCGACCGGGACGATCATCTTGCCGTGGCCGCGGATGTCCGCCCATTGATAGCCAGCAGGCGGGGCCGCCCAGACCCAATAGCCATTTTGGACACGCGCCCGCATCCGGTTGGTGACCTGTTCGCCGTTCTTCTGGCGCTGATGCTGAGAGACGGCGGCCAATAGGTTTTCAACGAGGATGGAATCGGAATCCTCACCGAACTCAACGGACGGGCTTTCCAGCTTGCCGCCGCGCCGCCGATTTCTGCGCGGAGTTTGACATGGGCTTCGATGTCTCTGGCGAGACGGCTGATGTCATCGATGATAACGATGTGTGTATGGTTACGCCGGTGCTTACGCAAATAGCGCAGCATCGCCTGCATACCGGGCCGATCAATCATGCCGCCGGACACGCCTTCATCAACGAAGACGTCCGCAACGTCATAGCCCTTATAGCGGGCATATTCCCGGCACCGCGTTTCCTGTGAGCCGAGACCATCCCCCTTCTTCACCTGCTTGCGCGACGACACCCGGCAGTAAATCACGGCGCGGGGAGCAGGTTCAGTTTTGGGAGAGGCGGCGGTCGTCACGGTGATCCTTCTTTCTTGCGGTGTCGGGTTTGTGTGTTGTCGTTGGCCGGTTCACTTTGACCTGTGCCAGCGACCATCAAGTCTACCAGATCGCTGTTGTGATTGCCATTTTTGCTAATGCGATTGATCTCAATCTGCGTCGCCGGTGCGATCCCCCAGGCCTGATCCGCAAAGCTCTGCATGACCAGCCACATCGTCTCGATGTAAGCCAGCTTCTCAGCTTCGCTCATCTCGAAGTCCTCAAGATGACCGAGATAGTCTTTGGGATCGAAGGACATGCCAGATCATACACAGATGCAGACAAAATCCGGGGGCAAGTGTGGGCAAGTTTTTCCGTCCAAAGCACACTGATGGGGTGGTTTTCGGAGCCTGCCCGTCGCTGAAGCCCATCAAGGCCGCACAGCCGCATGCGGTGTCACACCCTCGACCATCCGGGAGCGGGGTTGACGCATGAAGCAGACGGCTTGCGGCATGATGGAAGGCTCAAGACGGACGCGGCGAAGACCACAGAATTAAGGTGGTTTTTGGTGAGTCCCGGAGCAACCGAGCTGCTTGATCCTGCCTATCAATCTTCTTGTCCATCGCGGCCCGCGTCAGGGATGACAGCCCGAAGGGCCGAGACAAGCAAAGCGCAGGCTCGGCTTCAGCAACAGCCCGGCCCGACCAGCAGGAGGGAGACGCCCAGCAAGCCGCTTTGCAATTATGTAGGTGGCGGCTCCGCGGAGAAAGCGGTCTCCGCTGACACCCATGACAGGTGCATCCTCGGGGCGCAGGCAGCTTCCGGTCTATCCCTAGCACCAGTCGAAGTGCATTCTTTAGCCTCGGGCCAATAGCCGAACCGCCAGTCGTGAGATGTCAAACAGCTCAAATGGCCTTGCGGAACTGACAGGTTTTTCCGCATCCCGACGAGCGCGCTCAAATTGGCGATGCCGACCTGCTGATTGAAGCCTCTTCAACACGCGCAATCGTTACCCAGGGACCAGCTATCCGCGCAGCATTCTCACGGCATCTCTGTTGCCAAAAGCCTGCAGTCTCCCCTAAGTCACGAGAAGCATATCGAAGGTTGGATCGGGAACAGTTCACCCATGAGGGCAAAGATGGGAAAGCTTGCCAATGGCCCGGCCTTATCAGGTCAGCCAGCGACTATTTTCCCATCTTAATTGTAAAGGCGAGGGTCGTTGAGAGATTCGCAATAAGAAAGAGTTTTTCAACTGCCTTGCGTTTGTCGGCAGTTGTTTTGGCATTAGCATGCTCACCAACCTCAAAGAGCAGTCGCTGAATCTCGTTAATGGTGCTGTTCATAGGGTTAGATACCTGGTGTCATGCCCTAAGTCGCGTTGAAAGAAAGGCGGCCTCCGAAGTCGGTAACAACTGTCAGTGCGTCTCTGACCGTCCAGCATTTTTTGTACCGGTCAGCAGCTCTTCGTCCGCGTCGGCATCCGTCTCACTCTCAAGCAGAGTGTCATCGTCGGCTTCTGACAGCGCTTGTGCCTCTTGGGCGTCCTCATCTCCAATCTCGGAATGGGGTGCTTCCTCTTCCTTAGAGGACGTACCCGCGTTGGCACCAGCAGAGATCGGGTCTTCCTCCGGTCCTTTGATGCCGGGCGCAGAACTGGCCTGAGACGACTTAAAGCGGGAGAAAGCCGAATTGCCGCGGCCCATCGCAGCTCTGCTAGCGACAGGCGGCAATTCAAATTGGCAATCAGGACAGACGGCGGGTGTGCGAGCAAGGTCGTAGAATCGAACACCGCAAGCAGTGCACGTTCGCTTGATGCCTCTCGGATCGTCGCCCGAGGCCGCAACTGATATCATTAAGATGCTTTCTAGCAGCAAAAGTCGCCGCCGGTTCGAGATGGTTTCACTATCGCCAAACGAAAACACAAATGCCTGTTTTCAGTCGAAACAATTCGTCTTCTGAAACCCTTCGTGTTTAACTAGTGACGATTGCATCGCATTTCAATAAGGCAAGCAGTTCGCAGCCCATTCTACTGAAACCAGCAACCAGCACCTTCAAGTTGGGCTTCGCTACGCAAAGGACTGGACGCCGGCAGAATGCCGACAAAACAGCACGTACGTAAGCGAGTTTCCAACTTCTGCGCCGGAAACGTTCTGACCTTGCTCTAAACGTGTTTCGCGGGTTGGCTTTCCGTCGCTACACGATCAAAAACGTCAATGCGACATCTCATCCGGCAGTGCGGTTCGCTAGTGCTTTCCGCCGGAAGCCATCGAACGATCTTGCAATCTTTCCGACCAGCCTAACGTCCCATTTGGCGAGGGGAGTAGAGAACGGATTGCCCGACCTCGTATTTGTGTATCGCCATATTTCGTTTCCTCCAATTGCCTGCAGGAGGGGCCGTCCGGTAAGTAGTATGGCTTATGCGGATGCGCGGCGTCGCAACCAGGCCGCGTGCTTGATGCTCCCGAACCGGCTCCGACGGCGATCAGTTCCCTTCTTGCGTGAAGACTTCGTCGCTAACGTCTCTCGCCGGTGTTGCTGCGCCTGAGGCGTCTTGTCGGCAGAACGACGCTTATGTCGGCTTGATCCCGTTGTGGCGAGCCTGTCTCGGAAGCTGTCGCCCATCGCCAATGGGGCGGGACTTCGAACGCAACACTCCCGTGACTTGGCATCTCGAAATTGGATAGAAAACTGTGCGCGGTGGCTTATCTCGAGATGTTCGCCACGCTACACTGCGGCCAATCTGCCGCCGGACGCATCACGTCATACCGCATGACACCTCTCATGCTACGGCGCAAAAGTTCAGTCAAAATGCCAAAAATCCAGCGCGATCACCAATTGGATACTCTTGGTACGCTCTCAACGCTGCAGCGCTGGATCAACAAATGATCAAAAATGCGCAGCCGCGGAGAGAGGCCTGACCAGTCCGTGGGCCCCTCTCCCTGCGTTGCCGCATATACCTGCTTGTCGTCAGGCGACTTGGATATTGTTGACGGCAGTCTTGTTGCTACGACGATCCACCTCGGTATCGAAGGACACCTTTTGACCTTCGACGAGACCGTGCAGGCCGGCCCGCTCCAATGCGGTCGCGTGTACGAATACATCCTGCCCGCCCCCAACTGGTTCGATGAAGCCGTAGCCCTTACCCGAATTGTAGAATTTCACGATACCGTCTTGCATACGTTCGCCTTCGCAAATTGCGCGCACCAATCATCACTGCCTTCGACAGCTCCGCGTTCGTTTCGAATTTAGAGGATGGCCAGACTTCACGCCTTGCGCGACAGGCGTAAATGGCTTTGCCGCCTGCCAAAAACGATGTCGCCGGAATTAGACACATTTTCACGCGAGAAGCGAGGACAAAATAAAAAATCTCTAAAATTAGGATACCCGCATTGAGAGCATTGCCCCCATCTCAGCAAAATAACTTGCCAATCCTATCATCGACAGTCATGTTGTGGTGGTCGTGGTGCGGTGATTTTGGATGCCGCGCAGCCTCTATGCGGTTGTCTGCGAACGCTCAGTTGCTTTGAGAGATAATCGTCGCCTGACGGGCGGTCCGCTTACCTGGCACATCTG
Organism: Pseudomonadota bacterium; assembly: GCA_039186015.1. Taxonomy (GTDB): domain Bacteria; phylum Pseudomonadota; class Alphaproteobacteria; order Rhizobiales; family Hyphomicrobiaceae; genus JBCBWG01. The sequence goes on along the minus strand of JBCDAH010000045.1, from coordinate 4,243 downwards.
AAGAGCTCATCGGTTGAAGGTCAGCTTGAGCCAGGCATGAGGATTGCCTTCTGCAAGCTCGGCTTTTTGAACAGCCGTGCAGGCCCAGGCAGATGCCTTGTACTGCCATAGCCCACACGATGAGTTCCGCTTGCGCACGCAACGCACACGGGGTTTGCATGTACGTCACCGAGACAGCGCGCCAGAGGAGGAGACGCATTCAGAACGGCAGGATCGTCGTGGCCCTAACACTACTGTGGTGGATTGTCTCCGTTGGTGGGATCATCTACGCCATCAACACCTGGGAGTGGGTCCAGCAGCGAACGCCTGCGCCTCCGCTAGCCGTTTATCCGCAGACTGGTCGTGAAATCACGCAAGGATACGGTATGATGGCACTGAGTTTTCATAACGCTAGCCGGGCACTGGACCAGTCGTGCGGATGTGTTCGCTTCTGGGCCTACGACGGAGCGCTGGAAATTTCCGTTTTCGTCGAGATTGACGCAATACGAAAGCTCGCCCCTCAGCTGAAGCCAATCGAATCCGAGATACTTGGAGCATTCGACGACTGGCGCATGCGGATCGAGGAAACCGCCATCAAGGTGTATAAGCGCGGGCGCAATCAGTCGTTCCGATGCACCATCACTGCTAGCGACCTATAGAGTTGCGTCGGGTCTAGTGCGCCGAGAGCGGCAAATCCGCCCTCTGTTGCACGCCCCACCGATTGCCGTAGTCAGTAGACGACCAGCTCTTAATGTTGCCGACGAACGAACCCTGCCCGACAAGGTTGTCGTGAGGTGTGAGGTGGCTGAAATGAAGTGAGGGGCGCGTGTTCGAACCGATTCTGCTTACAGCATCTAAGGTCGTGACATTCGCCGATCGAATCGCGCTTACAAACGGCAGCGGATTCTTTTTTGAGCCCGACCATAGGCTGTTTTTTGTAACCAGTCGCCATGTGCTTATCGATGAGTCAAGCCAGCACTTTCCGAACCGGATCGAGATTTCTTTACATATAAACGCCGACAACCTCGCCGATTGTGTTGGCTTTTCCATCCCGCTTTACCGGAACGGGATTAGTGATTGGCAGCAAGGCGAAGATAGCGCGGGGCCAATTGATGTCGCTGTTATCGAACTCGATCAAAAAGCTTTGCCGACAGGAACGACCTACTACGCATTTCGTCCAGAACATATCTGTACGCAGGGCTCATCCGCAAACGATATTGAAATCGGATCTCCCGCTCTAGTCCTCGGATTCCCGCTCGGTTTCCATGATACGTTGCATCAGCTGCCCGTCGCTCGGCAAGCCATCGTTGCCTCATCTTTCGGATTCCGCTTTCAGGGACGAGGCTATTTCCTAACGGACGCGAGAACACACAGGGGCACAAGCGGCTCACCAGCCATCATACGCGCGAAAGACGATGACAAGGCTCTTGGAGATCTGCCATGGCGTTTATTGGGCATCCATTCCGCTCAATTGGACATGGCTACGAGAGAAGTAGGTGCTGACGAGGTGCTTGGACTGAATAGTACTTGGTTTGCGGACATTCTCATGATCCTGACTGCGGATAACGCTCGCGTACGCGGATGATCAACGGTAGCTAATAACCCCTCATCGATCGACTTGAGTGTGTCAGGCCGCTCGTAGCCTTGAGCATCCGTGACATTCCATGACAACTCTGCACCCCACTCAACTCACGAGGCAGATGTCCAGCCCTGCAAGCCGCAGACTCTGTATTCGGAGACGAACGGGCCTGCGCTGACCACAGGACACGGCAGGAGCGCGACACCTTAGAGTCACATTGCGCAATCTGGTGCACCGAAATGCTGTGACCATACGCCGTCCAGGCCCGGGCCGATTACCAAGACTTAGTGCGAGCGCTCTACCTGGCCAAGCCTTGCCCCTCGGTTGCCCCACCGGTTAAAGGGCCGGCGACTACGCTTTTTGTCTTGAGTTTGGCTAGCTTAAACCGTAAAGTGCTTTGCGTCCCAATAGCTAATTGGAAGCATTTGTCAAACTGGCAAGCGTCATAATGCTATAAGAGACCCGTAAAGCTAACAGGTTTGAGGTCCTGGCTAATAAAGGCAAGGCTCACGGTTAATCCGCACCAGAAGTGCCTTAAGGTCTACGACGCACCGAATTAGATTGCTCTATCGCGCATCAGCCTTATCTTTAACGATTGCATCATTATGCAATCGGAAACGAGCATCTAATTCTCAGAGAAATAAGGTCGACAATTTTAAGAAACTGAAGGCACAACGCCCTACTAAAGGCTCGTTGGGTCTAATCGGCCGCAACCATGTTGGCTATCAGTCGAATATAGCATACGGCTTGCAAGGACAAGCTGATGAGATCTTGGTCTCTCAAGAAACTGATTTGAAATTCATCAATGCGCTTCAATTCAGAGGAGTTCGGATGCCTACAAATACCAATGGCTTCGACAAAAAGATGATGGAGTCGCAGGAGCCCCGCTTGCTTTGCGTGAAACTGGCGGTCACTACAACGGTACTACTCGCTGGATTGACGATGCCCGCAAGGGCTTTATCGAATGCAGAATGCACCGCATTGCTTAAGCGTAATGACGTGTACACTGCAGGGAGACTTTTGGAGCCGTATCGCCAAGCGCTTGTAGAGTCCGGGCGCGCAGTCTTTCGAGACGGAAGAGTGGGGCGCATCACAGTGATGACAGGATGCACCTCAGGCGCGTTTGATAACATCCCGCACGCGGTAACAACTGACGTGCCGCGTTCGAAATCTGAAAATGATTGATTGTGCGTGAAATTGGGGTTGCAACACTGAAGGGTAAGCAACGCCAACATTCGAACTTTGCTCGATGGAGGGCAGCTTCTGGGTTCCAAGCCACGTTACGCAAATCACGCCGCACGCCTTGCCCTTTTACTCCAAGGGGGGCGGGTGGTCTGCTCTTAACGCAAGGCTCCCCTGTGCGCATAGTTGCGGTGCAAACTGCTACCGTACGATCGTTCGAATATGTACGGGGAGATTTGGGGCGTCAGCCCTAACCGGCGTGCGACTGACTACGAGCGCTCGAATCCTGCCTCTGTTTTATCATCGCAGAAAGATGTTCTGGCCACGCTCGGCCTCAGATAGGAAGACTAAAGAATGGTCAAGTCAATGCCCCAATCGGCGAGCCGACCTAGTGGAACCAAGCGCACGAACGAAACCCGCACGAAACGCGCGCTGTTTATCCCAGGTTCGCGCCGATTGAGTCCCAAGGACTTCACGAGCAACCAAAAGCGCTACGAACATTACATGTCACGTGCGAGTGATGCCGCGTCGATCGGCGATGTCATTGAGGCCGAGAACCTCTATCAACATGCCGAACACTATTTAAGAAAGATGCGCGAATGATCCGCAGAAGTCCTAGTTAGCGATCTCTTTCATGCAGCGAGCAACTGAATATCATCTGTATCGGTGTCGATTTTTGAAAGCTGCAATTCGACCAAATGTTGGACGCCACTCTGTACGACGCCTTACGGTTGCGTGCTCTTGAACTAGGGTGGCCATGACTGCGCATCTCAATTTCCGAGTGTAGCTGCCACGCCAATGTCGCGGATGCCAGTCAGAGAATTATAAACACCCCGAACGACAGATCTGCCAGTCCGGCCATCACGCGCGACATGATGTCTGAAACTTTCTCCCACTTGAGATCTACCACCAATGGCTTTCACCCAACTCGACAGGCATGGATTGCAGGCCCAGCCAATGACAGCTTCCTCCGCATCTCGACCGTCTGATCGCTCGAAAGTTAGCACCAGCCAAACGTCAGCAGTGGGTCGCTTTCGACCGTTTCTGACATGCAAACTACGTCCGCTCGGCCCGCAGCAGCAGACATGAGCTTCGGTTTCAGGCGGCAACCGGCGTGACTTCTGCTTCTGGGATATCGTAACGTTGCGCTCTTACCTCGTCCGCTGAGTATCTTTGTCTGCAGATGATTAGGGCCGGGGGTGCACGGGGGCTGGCCAAGCCCCCTGCCGAGCAAGCGCGGCGCGGCGAGACAAGATGTGCTGTCGGACAGCACACATCTCGCGGAGTGTTTTAGCGATAGATTTCTGCCATCAACACTTGAAACGACGGTCTGCGTTGACGGTCTGCGTTGTTGCGTCTGACGTGACCCGGATTGCGTTTGTTTGCTTGGCCCACTTGCGCTGTAGACGGCGTTCCGGTTGCTCCTCTTGGATGACATTGCTGTCCTTGCCGCGTCTTTTGCCAGTGTTTCGTACTTTGTGATCCGGTCCTGACGAAGCCACT
>JBCDAH010000044.1:0-33283 GCA_039186015.1 Pseudomonadota bacterium | reverse complement strand
GGAGACTTCGACGAGGACGCGGCTGCGGCCGTTGGAGCGTGGCGCAGCGACCGCAGCCCGCGAGCTGCCACTTGGACTGCCAGCGCGGTTCCACCATGGCTGTTCGAGATCAACACGTCCTGAAAGCCATGCCGCTTGACGCTCGTGATCAGGCAACGCAGCACGGCGACAAACGTGTCGTGATCGAGGATGAGCGTCCCGCCATAGGGCATGTGATGCTCGGACAGCCCTGGCCAGATAACCGGCGTCACAAGTGTCGGGCGGGTTGGAAACGCCTTTCGCGCAGCTCGGACAGCGATCTCATGGCCCAGCAAGGAATCCGTCATGACCGGCAAATGCGGTCCGTGCTGCTCCGTGGCAGCCGTTGGGATGATGACGACAGCATTCTGATTGGCCAGAGCGAGCAGCTCGTGCGCCTTGAGCCGTGCCCACTCAACTTCGGACATACGATTTCCTAACCCTGTTTCAGAATTGGATGACCCGCAATTTGATCATCGAATTGCCGGCAGACCTAGAGTCTTTCAGGTTGCGCTGGAACCATCCCATACCCGTTCATTCGGTCTTCCTGGTTAGCCAGCCTTGCTCGACATCATGCTGTATCTGCGCAGTCAACAAAAGTGGCGCCCGCGCATATCAATCGACCGCGCGCACGGGTTGCGACATGTGATGTCTGTCGGTACAGTTGGTTACTTCTCAGATTTGCCTCGCACCATACTTGGTTTGTCGATTGGAATTCTCGGGAAGTTCGTATGGCCGAAGACCTCCTGGCCTGTGAAAGCACGCCGGACGACAGTGCATTTATCAAGCCTGAATATCGTGCCCTGGGTCAGAGCATCTTTGACCAATTGCGCGCCATGTCGTTCGATGGCGTCGGCATAAGCCGTGAAACCTATGGGTCCGGCGAGACCGATGCCATGCGCGTTGTTGAGCAACTTGCGCAGACGCACGGCTTCACGACATGCTGGGATCAGGCGCAGAACCTGATCATCTCCTACCCCGGCCGAGATCCGTCACGCCCCGTAGTGGCAACCGGTTCGCATCTCGACAGTGTTCCACAAGGCGGCAATTTTGACGGAGCAGCCGGCGTTATCTCAGGCCTGATGGCGCTGATGGCGGCCAAAGATCGTGGTCCGCCGCTTCGCAGCATGGAGTTGATCGTTTTGCGCGGCGAAGAAAGCGCGTGGTTCGGCGGCCCCTGCTATTTCGGCTCGCGTGCGATTTTCGGAGAATTGACGGCGTTTGATCTGGCGAGCCAGCATCGCGTGACCGGGCATACCCTCGAAGAACAGATGGTGCGGTGCGATGTTGATCTCGCGCCGATACGTGCGGGTCTGCCGCTTCGCAAGGTCACCGATTTTGCCAGTTGGATTGAGCTGCACATTGAACAGGGCCCAGTTCTCATCGCACGCGATAAGCCGGTTGGCGTCGTGACGGGTATTCGCGGCAATGTCCGCCACCGCCGCGTGGTCTGCCGGGGCGAACACGCCCACTCGGGTGCTGTACCACGGTGGTTGCGGCACGACGCCGTGATGGCGATGGCGGAACTCCTGGTACGGTTGGACGAACACTGGCGTGTCCTGCTCGAATGGGGCGAAGATCTCGTCGTCACGTCGGGTATTGTTGAAACCAACCCGGGTGCGCATGCGGTCTCGCGCGTTCCCGGCGAGGTTGTGTTTGCGTTGGAGTTTCGCAGCCAAGATGCACGAACGTTGTCGAATTTCGCGGCGCTGATCGACAAGGAGTGCGGCGAGATCGGCCGCAAACGAGGCGTGACGTTCGAACTCGGCGCGAAGTCGGAAACACGTCCAGCGCGCATGTCGGACGACCTCGTCGATCTGCTCACCACAGCCGCAGCCGACGCCGGGATTCCCTGCGAGATCATGCCATCCGGTGCCGGTCACGACACGGCGGTGTTCGCAAACGCCGGCGTGCCGTCCTCGATGATTTTTGTCCGCAATCAAAATGGCAGCCACAATCCGCACGAAGCCATGGACCTCGACGACTTCTTTGTCGGCGCCGATCTCCTTGCGCGCGCACTTTGGGCCGCCGCTAACCGCGGTGAGGCTTTCGGCACATGACAGCGGAACGGACTGCCGCGTACGAGGCGGCCGAGATCATCCTGCGCCACGGCGCTGTCTACACGCGATCGACCGGAGATCCCTTCTTCTTCTCGTCCGGATGGGCCAGCCCGATCTTTATCGACGTCAAGCGGCTGATTTCCTTCCCAGAGGCGCGCAGCCGTTTGCTGCAACTCTCCATTGAGAAAATCGACACAACATTCGGCGAGGGACGCTTTGATCTCATTGCCGGCTGCGAGTTGGCCGGCGTACCGTTCGCGTCCGCCGTAGCAGACCGCAAAGGGCTACCGCTCGTTGTCGTCTTGAAGCAGGGCCGGGGATTCGGCCGTCTCGCGCAGTTTGAAGGGACCTTTGCCCCTGGTAGCCGCACCCTCCTGTTCGACGACCTGACAACGGACGGGCGAACTAAGGTTACATTTCGTGCTGCTCTGGAAGCCGCCGAAGCCGAGGTGATCGGATCGTTCGTGCTGCTGGACTACGCGATCTTTCCTGGGGCGCAACGCTTGACGTGCCTATTGACCTTAGACGACATCATTCACGTCGCAGAGGACAACGATCATCTTGACCGTGCCACCCTGGCGGAGATCAAGAACTTTGCCCGCAACGCATCGGCCTGGTCGCGCCGCCACGGTGGCATAAGCACGCTGACATCGTGAACCAAATGTATGTATGCATCTACCGAGCAATGTAGCGATCGCGGCGATGGTTGAGCGCCAGAATGACATTCAAGATCGCCACGCCAGCAAACGACACGGCCAACAGTTCAGGCGAGATTACATACAGGGCCACAGCAAAGATTGCCGCATCAATGGCCATCTGGAACCAACCGGCTTGAAGCCCGGTCTTGTCTTGGATGTACAGCGCAAGAATGCCGATACCGCCCAGACTTGCGTGATGGCGGAAGAGAATAAGCAATCCGACGCCGACTGCCGTACTGGCAACCACGGCGCAGACAAGCGGATGCGCATTTCCGATCGGTAGGACGTCCGGAGCCCATGGAACGGCAGCAGATAGCGCCGCAACGCACGCAAGCGTCCGCCATGTAAAACGCCAACCCATTCGGACCATGGCCAAGCCGTAAAATGGCAAGTTGATGAGAAAGAACACCAGGCCGAACGGCCAGTTCGAGGCGTATGAGATGACCAGCGCCAGGCCCGCCGTCTGCCCGGTAATGAGGCCTTCGTGGATCAGAATGTGCGTGCCAAGCGTGGTGAGGAGAACGCCGCTCGCAAGACCAACCGCGTCGTCAGCGACCGTGTGATTGGCAACGGGCGTCTGCTCACGCGGATCCATGCGGGCGTCTTTTGATGTCATTCGCTTGTGTCGTCACGTTGAAACTCGGACCGGCTCAAACAGCCGGCTGGTCGTTGAGATGGCAAGCAGAATGGCGACCGGGTGCAATCTCGCGTAAGGCCGGCGCCTCGACCCGACAACGCTCAAAAGCATGCGGACAGCGCGGATGGAAATGGCAGCCCGGCGGCGGGTTCAGCGGAGACGGGATTTCGCCCTCAATCGGATGGAAGGTTCGCTTGCGTTGATCCAAACGTGGAATCTCTGCAAGCAGAGCCTGAGCGTACGGGTGGTTCGGCGCTGAGAAGAAGACCTCGGTTGGTCCGGATTCAACGATCCGCCCCAGATACATGATGACGATGCGGTCCGAGATATAGCGCACCACGCTCAGGTCGTGGCTGATGAACAGATACGTCAAGTCGAACTGTTCGCGCAGATCCATGAACAGGTTGATTACTTGCGCCTGGATGGAAACATCCAACGCCGCGACCGCTTCATCACAGACCAGAAACTGCGGTTTGACGGCAAGCGCGCGCGCAATGCCAATCCGGCTGCGCTGGCCGCCGGAAAACTGGTGCGGATAGCGGCGCCGATAATCCGGATCCAGCCCGACCCGCTCCAGCGTGTCGGCCACATACGCAGAGATCTCAGCCTTGGGGACGACGCCGTGCACCCGCGGCGCCTCGCCGATAATGTCTTCCACACGCATGCGCGGATTAAGAGACGCGAACGGATCCTGAAAGATCATTTGAACGGCCAGACGATCCTGATGAGCATCGCTTCCTGTTGCCGTAGCGCGGTCCCGCCCGTGGATATGGACCGAGCCTTCCGTTGGCTCCAGCAGCCCTGCAATCAGGCGACCCAACGTGGACTTGCCACATCCAGACTCTCCGACAAGTCCCACGACCTCGCCATTCGAGATCGAGAGATTGGCGCGATCCACGGCGTGGACGGTTTCGTCACGCGCGTCGGCGCCGAGTGCCGCCGCCATGCGGCCAGCCAAGTCCAATCGCTTCACGAAGTTCTTCGTCAGGTCGCGGATTTCGACAATCGGCGTTGCTGCCGTTACCGGCGTCTGGACGTTCATGCGCCAGCCTCCGTCAGAAGTGGATGAACGCAGCGGACGATCCGCCCGCCGACCGGCCTCGTCTCTGCGGGTTCATTTTGGCAGGCAGCATCAGCGTAGGAGCAGCGTGTACGAAACGCGCATCCCTCGGGCAAGTTGAGAAGAGACGGGGTCATGCCAGGGATCTGCGTGAGGCGGGTTCCACCAACGTTGCGGCTGGGAACAGACCCCAACAAGCCCTCGGTATAGGGGTGAACCGGACGGTCAATGACATCGTCAGTTGATCCCGTCTCCACGATCCGGCCGGCGTACATAACCGCGATACGATCTGCCAATGCCGCGACAACGGCGAGATCGTGCGTAATCCAAATCATCGCCGTGCCTGTTTCCCGACACAGCTGTTGGGCCTCAAACAGGATCTGCGCCTGGATCGTAACGTCGAGCGCAGTCGTCGGCTCATCCGCAATAATCAGATCGGGCTTGTTTATAAATGCGATCGCAATCGCAACGCGCTGACGCATGCCGCCCGAGAGCTCATGCGGGTACGATTTCAAGCGGCGTTCGGGGGAAGGAATGCCGACCTGCTCAAGCGCCGCACGCGACAGTTCAAGCGCCGTCGCATGGCTGACGTTTTGATGCGCACGAACCGCCTCGACCATTTGCGTGTCGACCCGCAAGACCGGGTTCAACGTCATCATCGGATCTTGAAAGATCATCGCGATGCGGTTGCCGCGAATGCCGCGCATGGTTTCATCGTCGAGCTCGGCGAGGTTCTGCCCGCCATAAAGAATCTCACCGCCAACGACGCGCCCTGGCGGATCGATCAACCCCATGATGGAAAAGCCGGTCACTGATTTGCCGCTGCCCGATTCGCCCACCAAACCGAGAATCTCGCCGGGACTGACATGGAAGCTCACACCGTTGACCGCCTTGGCAACGCCACCACGCGTGAAGAAATGCGTTTCGAGATTGCGGACAGCCAGGGTCGCGGTGTCCGGCGCCTGAGCTGTTGTCATCGGCGCAACCTCGGGTTCAGAACATCCCGCAGCTGATCGCCGACGAGATTGATCGACATGATGGTGAGCAAGAGGGCGATCCCAGGAAACGTGCTGATCCAGTATTTGCCGGACAAGAGGTACTCGTGACCATTGGCAATCAGCAGCCCCAGTGACGGCTCGGTCTGTGGCAGTCCCACGCCGAGAAACGAAAGCGTCGCTTCAAGCGCAATCGCGCTCGCTGTCTGCACCGTGGCCACCACAATCAGCGGCGGCATGCAATTCGGCAGAATGTGACGGAACAGAATGCGGCTGTGAGATAGTCCCAGACATCGTGCCGCTTCGACGTATTCCTTCTGGCGTTCCACGAGCGCTGACCCGCGAACCGTGCGCGCATAATAGGCCCATTGGACAATCACCAGCGCAATAATGATCTTGTCGACGCCCTTGCCGAGAACTGCGACCAGCATCAGCGCAATCAACACCGCAGGAAACGACAATTGCAAGTCGACCACCCGCATGAAGATCGTTTCAATACGACCGCCAGCGTAGGCGGCGATCAGACCTACGGCGGCACCGATGACCAGAGCAAGGAAGCCGGAGAAAATGCCAACAGCCAGTGAAATACGGAGACCGTAAAGAATCGCGGAAAATAGGTCTCGCCCGGCACCATCCGTTCCGAGCCAGAACGTCGTACCCGTCATGCTCTCGCCACCGGGCGGAAGACGGGCGTCCAGCACGTCGACCTGCCCGAGATCATAGGGGTTCTGCGGTGTGATGATGGGCGCCAACAATGCGAGCGCCACGATGATGGTGAGCACCACCAAAGCAGCGGTGGCGATCGGGCTTTCCATAAACTCCGATGCGAACCGCTGAAACGGCGTCTCGACCCGCACACGCTTGACTGCACGTGTCGTTGGCTCTGCAGCGACCGGAGCAGACCGATCTGTATCGACAGTCGTGCTCATCGGCTGCTCCCTCCCAGACGAACGCGCGGATCAAGTATCGAGTAGAGAACATCGACGACCAAGTTGATGAAGACGAAGAACAGAACGATGATGATCAGATAGGCCACGATGACCGGCCGATCCAATTGCTGGATGGAGTCGATCAGGAGCTTGCCCATGCCGGGCCAGGCAAAGATCGTTTCGGTCACAACGGAAAACGCGATCAAACTTCCGAATTCGAGCCCTAGAACGGTAACAACCGGAATCATGATGTTCTTTAACAAGTGCAGGCCAATGACCCTGCGCTGTGAAAGGCCCTTCGCGCGCGCGAATTTAATGTAGTCCATATGCAAGGCTTCCCGCGTTCCTGCACGCGTCAGCCGGATCACGAGCGAGATTTTCAGCAAGGCGAGATTGAGCGCCGGAAGAAACACGTAGCGCCAGCCCTCGACTGTAAACAGACTGGATTCGATCCCAAGAAACTCTGCAGTTGGCCCACGGCCGGTCGACGGTAACCAACCCAACATGACCGCGAAAATCATGATGAGCATCAGGCCGACCCAGAACGTCGGCAACGAGAAGCCGAAAATCGATCCCGCCATAATGGCCTTTGATGAAAAAGCTTCCGGCTTCAGGCCGGCCCAAAGACCGAGCGGGATGCCGAGCACGATCGAAAGCAGAAGCGCGGAAAACGCGAGTTCCATAGTCGCCGGCATGCGGTCCAGGATAAGCGGCAGGGCCGGCGTTCCGAATATGAATGAGCGGCCCAGGTCGCCGTTTACGGCGCCGACAATGAAACGCCAGTACTGCTCCCACACGGGTCGGTCCAACCCAAACGACCGGATAACGGCTTCAATTTCCTCTTGTGTCGCATCCGGGCTGATCAACATGTCGACGGGATCGCCGACGATGTTAACGCCAAAGAACACCACCACAGACATGATCAATACGACGATCGCGCTCTGCATGAGTCGGCGGATTAAAAATGCTGTCACAGCGTTATCTCCCTATCGCCCCGTTCAATGGTCGGGCGGGGGGTGTGAGACGCCAAAGCGGTTCTGCCTAAGGCGGAAATGATGAGCCAAGCGCGGCCGCAAGGTCATTACGGCCGCGCTTGTCTGGTGTTCGTCGGCCGTCACGTCGTAGCCGCGGAGGCCAACAACGTGACAACGGGCGCGGCTCTATTCGACCATCATTGCAACGGTGCGCTCGTCCGTGCGCGCCCGGTAGCTCAGGCCCTTCTTGGCGCCCCAGGTGTTGACCTGATAGTGCAACGGAATGATGCCGCCATCCTTGATCGCAACTTCGGTTGCTTTCGCCAGCAGGTCCTGCCGCTTGGCGTCATCAACGGTCGACAGTGCCTCTTCAAGCAGCTTGTCAACTTCAGGGTTGGAATAGCGTCCCCGGTTGGAGGCGCCAAAGCCGCGCGACCTGTCGTACGTGTGAAGCAACGACTTCAACGGTGACGACGCCTCACCGCTGCCGGCACCCCAGCCGACCAGAATGAAGCTGAACTCCGGCGTATTGTTGGGACCACCGCGAGATGCACGCTTGAAGTAGACCGACCGTGTCATCGTCTCGACTTTCATCTTGAGACCAAGACGTGTCAGCATCTGACCGATCGCTTCAGCGATTTTCGCATCGTTGATGTAGCGGTCATTCGGGCCGTGCAGCGTGAGCTGGAAGCCGGTCTCGTATCCCGCCTCTTTCAGCAGGGCCTTCGCACCGGCCAGGTCGTAGGCAACCGGCTTGAGGTTCGGCGAGACGCCAAAGAACCCTTCCGGCAGAAGCTGTCCGGCCGGGATCGCAATGCCTTCCATGACCCGGTCGACGATTGCCTTGCGGTTGATGGCTTTCGAAATCGCCATTCGAACCTTTGCGTTCTTGAGCGGGTTCTTGATTGCGCCGCCGTCAGCCGACTTCACGAACGGCGAGTCGTCCCGGTCATGATCCAAGTGAAGATAGATCACGCGGTTCGAAATGCCGCTCGACAACTGCAGATTCGGGTCTTTCTTCAGCCGCTCGATATCCGTCGTCGGCACACCCTCGATGACGTCAACATCACCCGCCAGCAACGCGGAAACCCGCGACGGACCGGATTTGATCGGCTTCAGCGTGACCTTGTCCCACTTCGGCTTTCCGCCCCAGTAGTTCTCGTTCGCTTGCAGCACGATCCGATCGCCTGGAACGTACTCAACAAACTTGAACGGGCCGGTACCAATCGCGGCCTTGCCGGAATTGTAGTCAGCGGTGGTGGCACCTTCGCCATGCTTCTTCGAAACGATTCCGAACGTGGTGAGGTCCGTCACCATCAGCGGATAGGGCTTGGGCGTTTTGATATGTACCGTTAGATCGTCGACTTTTACGGCCGTTTTGCCCTTGGTGTAGGTGCCGTAGCCGGATGGGCTGTTCGGCACGTTGCCGGCACGATTGAACGTGAAAACAACATCATCCGCGGTAAACGGCGACCCATCATGCCATTTGACGTTCGGGCGGAGCTTGAACTCCCACGTCAGGTCGTCGATGGTCTTCCAGGATACAGCGAGCCCCGGTGTGACCTGCTGTTTCTCATCGAAAATCACAAGCGCGTCGAACATATGCATGGACAATGCGTTGTTCGGCGTAAGATTGTGAAAATGCGGATCAATCGATGTCGGCTCGGATGCGAGACCAATCGTGAGATCTTTCGCTTGAGCTGTGATCGGTGCGACAGCCAGCATCGCGGACGCGATAACGGCGGCTGCTATCCTACTACGTGAAAACAAGATGCCTCTTCCCTGTTTGCGAGCGGTTGTATCGCCTCTAGGCTGGGACAATGCTCAACGGTAATTTCGGCTACCGGGAACAAGTTGCCCGTCATTGCCGGGATCGCAGGTGAGTTAGACCTGGCGGCTCAGACGCTAACACGCCGAAGCGGCACTGCAAGCCTGATTCTGCAACGAAAGTGCCCATCAGCCAGGCAGCTGGTGGCGTTGTTGAGCATTTGTGCACTGCTTGACTTGGTAAACATCACCGGCGTCAGTCGCAGCGCCGTCGGCTCGGCGATCACAAGCCCGAGACCTACGTTCTTCTGACTGCACAGAAGCAATGCCGGCAAGAGCCGCCGCCGCGTTGGACGTGCAGACCTTTGGTTGTGCTTGGATTTCAGGTCGCTGCCGGGCGGGGTACTATTGGTGGTTGTACCTCTTTCGACATCGGGCACTCGTAGGGGGAATTGCTCAGAAACTGGCGGTGTGCACTGTTTGCTTTGCCAAGCGTCGCCTCATCAATGAACAAGTCTCGCGCCGTCGCCGCCATCACTTTGGCCGCATGAACCATGCCTTTATGCGCGATCGGCGTCTTGCCATGCGCCGTCAGTTGCCAGCTATGAAACGGCGTCCCGACCGCGCACGTCGCCACCCGCGCCTGAACAGTCGGCACGGCCCAGCTGACGTCACCAACGTCCGTCGAACCCTCGCCGCCGTCGGTGTCGCGATCCAGCGGCGCGACGAAGTCGCAAAGGGCCAGATCACGATTCGGCGGCATTCCAATCCGGCGAAACGTGACGGCAATATCCTGCTCGGTCAGCGTCTGGCGGATTTCCTCTGCAAATTCGTGATCGGCCTCGTCAAAACGCGGCGCGCCCAGACGCTCCAGATTCGCCTGCATGGCCTCTTCAAGAGGACGATTGCCCACCAGATTCGATACCGCCGAGACCATCTTCTCCTCGACGCGCGTCTCCGTCATCAGCGCCGCACCTTCTGCGATTTTGCGGACTCGCGCGATCATGGACCGTAACTCCACCAGATTTCGCGCCCGCACGAGCTGTCGAACAGTAGCACGTGACTGAACTACGTTCGGGGCAACGCCACCGGCATCGAGATACGCATAGTGAACACGCGCCTCGTCTGGCATATGCTCGCGCATGTAATTGACGCCAACGTTCATCAGTTCCACGGCATCCAAAGCGCTGCGCCCGAGTTCCGGCGCTCCCGCTGCGTGCGCGGCGCGCCCATGGAACGTAAAGTCTATCCGGGCATTGGCCAGCGACCTGGCGGCGTTGACGCCCGTGAACGTCGCCGGATGCCAAGAGATTGCAGCGTCCACATCATCGAACAGTCCGGCACGCACCATGAAAGCCTTGGCGGCGCCCCCTTCCTCCGCAGGACATCCATAATAGCGAACGCGACCTTTGAGGCCATGTTCTGCGAGGTAGCTTTTGACCGCAGCTGCAGCCATAAGCGCTGCACTGCCGAGCAGGTTGTGACCACAGCCATGGCCTGGGCCACCGGATTCGACTGGCGCGTGATGTGCGACACCGGACTGCTGTCCTAGGCCCGGCAGCGCGTCGAACTCGCCCAGGATTGCGATGACGGGACCGTCGTCGCCTGCTTCGCCGATCACTGCTGTCGGGATCCCGGCAACATTCCGCGTAACTGTGAACCCCTCACGCTCAAGCATCTCCGTGTGCGCCTCGACGGACTGATACTCGGTGTAGGCGATCTCAGGCGTGTCGAACACACGATCTGACAACGCGACGTAGTCAGGCCCGCGTGCATCAACAAGGTCCCAGATTTGATCCGAGTTCTTTTCGTTGCTCATGGAAGTCCTCGAGTTTTGAGATTTGTCAGCGCGAAAACGTTGTTGGACCGATTGCGCGGTCGATTGCAGATTTGCCTAGAATTGCGAGGTCGACAATACGCAACAGGCGGCGTTGGGCCGATTGAAAAATCAACCGGTGACATGCGACGCCTGAGTGCCCGCTTGCAGACGGCGCAGTCCTATCGTGAACTGGTCGCCTTGAACAACAAACAGGACCGATGAGATGAGCGGACCCCGAATTGGCTTGTGCGGCGTCATTCTTGAAAGCAACAGAGCGTCACCCGTTGCCAAACGCGCTGACTTTGAAAGCCTCTACATTCTCGAAGGCGATCCGATAACCGAGGCGGCGCGCGCACCAACATCCGTTATCGCACCGGAGATGTCGGCGTTCGTCCAGATGATGGATGCAACCGGCCCATGGACGCCAGTTCCGCTGGTGTTCGCTGGATGCCATCCTCACGGGCCGATCGATGGCGCGCTTATGAAGGAGTTCATAGCTGGGACGATTGCCGGAGTTCGCACTGCCGGCCATTTGGACGCTGTCTTCGTCGCCAATCATGGTGCAATGGTCGCAACGGACAGCCACGATCCGGATGGCGATCTGATTGCCGCCGTGCGCCAGGAGGTCGGGCCCGACACGCCAATTGTCGTGACACTCGACCTGCATGCAAACATCTCGGACCAGATGGCAACCGCCGCCGACATGATTGTCGGGTATCGCACCAATCCGCATGTCGACATGATTGAGCGCGGCGAAGAGGCGGCCTCTGCTGTGCGCATGATTCTTGCCGGCCGCGCCCGTCCGCAAATGCATGTCATACGGTTGCCGCTTACGCCGCCGTCGGTGACCCTGCTGACCGCCGACGCGCCATACGGCACGCTGATCGATCTCGGGCAACGCCGCCAGGCGGAACATGCGGGTGCGATCCTCAATGTTTCTGTTTTCGGCGGCTTTGTATTCTCGGACACGCCGGACAACGGTCTCGCCATTGTCGTGACGGCCCGTGATGACCGCGCCACCGCGACCGCGCTCGCAAACGAACTCGCGGCAATCTGTTGGGAACAAAGAACCCAGTTCACGCGAACATTGATGCCCGTCGCCCGAGCCGTTGAGCTTGCGGGATTGACCAACCGAGAGCCGGTTATCTTCTCGGACTCCGGCGACAACCCAGGCGGCGGTGGAACCGGGCGCACAACCGAACTGTTGGAAGCCCTGCTCGCCGCAGAACCCGACGGTGTCCTCTACGGCAGCTACTATGACCCCCCGCTCGCCGAAGCTGCCCATGCGGCAGGCCAAGGTCAGCGTTTTACGGCCCATTTCAACACACTGCCCGGCACAACATATGACCGGCCCATCACCTGTGAAGCCGAGGTCATCGGCTTGCATGACGGCAATGTAACGGGCCGGCTCGGTCTTTTTGCCGGCCGCGCCATGACGCTCGGGCCGTCCGCGGCACTGCGCATCGGAGGCATCATCGTGATCGTGATTTCCGATCGCACCCAGACGGCTGACCCGATGTTCTTCGAATTGTTCGGCCTCGACATCGCCGACGCCCGCACCGTCGTGGTCAAGTCACGCGGTCATTTCCGGGCCGGTTTCCGACCGTGGTTTCCGCCCGAACGTGTGTTCGAAGTCGATACCGAGGGCCTCACGTCACCCGTGCTTGAGCGGCGCCAATGGCAGTTCCTGCCGCGACCGGTCTATCCCCTCGACGAGGATGCGGCCTGGACCGCATCACAATGATGCACGCGCTGCGGCCCGGCTGGCTCGATATCCAACCGGGTCAAAAGCGTGAGGGCACATACATATCCGCTGGCAGCTCGGCCCGGACATAGTCCGGGGCGCGATCCCGCGATGGGAGCGAGACAGGTTCGCGAGGCATGTCCTGGTACGGGATCTGCTCCAGAAGATGCGCAATACAATTGAGGCGCGCGCGCTTTTTGTCGTCGCCCTCAACAATCCACCAACGGGCCTCCGGGATATTGGTGCGGCCCAGCATTTCCTCTTTCGCCTTTGTGTACTCTTCCCAACGCTTGCGGCTTTGCAGATCCATCGGCGAAAGCTTCCACTGCTTCATAGGATCACGATTGCGCATCTCGAAGCGGAGCTGCTGCTGCTCATCTGAGATGGAAAACCAGTACTTGATCAGCGTGATTCCGGAGCCGACCAGCATCTTCTCGAACTCCGGAACGGTCCGGAAGAACTCATCGACGTCCGCGTCGCTGGCGAAGCCCATCACGCGTTCGACGCCCGCGCGATTGTACCAAGACCGATCAAACAGAACGACTTCTCCGCCTGCAGGCAGATGCGGTACATAACGCTGGAAATACCATTGCGTCTTCTCGCGATCGCTTGGCGCAGGAAGTGCGACCACGCGGCACACCCGCGGATTGAGACGTTGCGTGATGCGCTTGATCGCGCCGCCTTTTCCAGCCGCATCGCGCCCTTCAAAGAGGACGACGACTTTCAGCTTCTGCTTGGAGACCCAGTCCTGCAGCTTGATCAGCTCGCTTTGGAGACGGAACAGCTCCTTGAAGTAGGATTGGCGCCCACCCGGATCTGTTTCGCCGGGAACGGCCGGATCCTGTAGCAGAGCCTGGAGACGGTCATCATCCATCTCCATCTCAAGCTCTTCATCAAAGCTATCGGCCAATTCGGCCTCGATCAGGCGGGCAATCGCGTCCCTATCCAGCTCGGTCTTGTCCAGCTCGGTCATTTCGCACTCCCGACACGGCCCCAAGCGCCCCTTATCGAGATCCCCTACCAGCGCGGACGGGCAACGTCGTCAAGTCTAAACGTTAGGACTAAGCGGTCATACGGAAGCGTTAGGCGGGGACGCCAACCGTTGCGACGTAGTACCCAACAATTGCGAAGCCGATCGCAGCTGACACGATTATCACGCGAGTCCACGTCCGGATCCGGCGTGTGAGATCACGGGTCAGCTCTCGATTATCAACCCCAGCTTCCTTCGGGTTGGGACCGACCAGAGCATTGATGTAGCGCTCCATAACTCGCCTCCAAATGACACATCATGTCTCGCGTGCCAGCTTAGTGGAGCGGGTCGGTTGACGAAACCGCGCCGATACGCGCGCTTCCCTGATCAGGGCGTCGCAGCGACGCGGCCGGTTTCCCAACCAATTAGGGCGCGCTTGCGTGTCAAACCCCAATGATATCCGCCAAGCGACCCATCCGTGCGCATCACGCGATGGCATGGGACGACGAACGAAATCGGGTTGCGCCCCACAGCGCTGCCGACCGCGCGCGCTGCGGTGGGCTGGCCGAGATGACGCGCGATGTCGGAGTAGCTGACCGCGCGCCCCATCGGGATTCTCAAGAGCGTCTCCCAAACGCGCACCTCGAAATCCGTTCCGATCAGAATGAGGCGCACCGGTTGTTCGGGAGTCCAACACTCTGTCTGAAAAATCTGCCGGGCATGGCTCTCAGTGGCCTCGGAACAGGCTTCGAATACCGCATTAGGCCAGCGACGGCGCATGTCATCCAGAGTCTCGGTGCGGCCGTGCTGCTGGTCTTCGTTGACGAATGCGAGTCCCGACACGCCCCGATCTGTCGCCAACAGCAAGGCCTCGCCAAACGGCGTGTCGTGGAAGCCGTAGCGCATCGTCAGGCCAGCGCCGCGACGCTTATAGTCGCCGGGGGTCATGGCCTCGTGATCGATGAACAAGTCGTGCAGCCTCCCGCTCCCGGAAAGGCCGACGTCCAGGGCACAATCCAGCACGCTGGCCGAGTCCGAGAGCAATGTGCGCGCATGATCAATGGTGATGGCCTGCAAGAATTCCTTTGGCGAAAGGCCGCACCACCGCTTGAATAGCTTCTGGCAGTGGGTTGGGCTGAGACCCAGGTGATCTGCGAGAGTTTCAAGCTCAGGGTGATCGGTCCAGTGCTCGGTTAGGAAACGAATGGCCTTTCGGACCAGATCGTAGTCTGAGGCGCGCATACGTGTACCTTGCTGGGCGATATCTGGGCTGTAAGCACTGTCAAGCATCGCAATCCCTCGAAGGATCGTTGGGTCTTCAGCCAACACACTAGCCAGTTGCCGGTGTATTGCGACCCGAAACCTGCGCGGACATCGCGCATTTCATCGTCTATACTTCGTTTTCCAACAGGTTCGTCGTACCGGTGAAACTTGGACCTGCAGAACGCGGCTGATTGCGATAGAGTTGGCGTAAGCTGCCAAGTGTGGTTGTCTAGGACACACTCGGCATTTGCCGACCCCCAAAACCCAAAAAACAGCGAGACATTCAGATGCGTTATGAGGCGCCCGAGACGCTTGATGCGGCCGTGGCACTGCTCGCCAGTGCGGGCGAGGAAACGAAGGTGCTGGCCGGCGGAACCGATTTGCTGGTCCAACTTCGAACTGATTTGATTGCCCCGACGCTCGTCGTGGACATCAAGAACATCGACGAAACCCGGACAATTGCCGAAACCGCAGGCGGCTTCCGCGTCGGCGCAGCCGTCAGCGGCGCTGAGCTGGCTGAACACGCGAAACTGTCGTCTGTCTGGCCCGGAGTGGTCGAAGCCGTTAGCCTGATTGGATCGACGCAAATCCAGGGGCGTGCGTCACTGGGCGGGAACCTTTGCAACGGCTCTCCAGCCGCGGACAGCGTCCCGGCCATGATCGCAGCCGGAGCCGTTGCGAACGTTGCCGGGCCGAACGGGCGGCGCGAGATCCCGGTTGAAGACGTCATTCTGGCGCCGCGCAAATTGTCTCTGACGCCAGGGGAGTTTGTGGTATCAATCCAATTGCCGGCGCGCCCAGCCCGAGCGGCGGATGCCTACCAGCGCTTTATCCCCCGCACGGAAATGGACATCGCGGTTGTTGGTGCAGGCGTAAGCTTGGCACGTGACGAGGCGGGCAAGATTACGGATGCGCGAGTTAGCCTCGGCGCCGTCGCGTCTCGCCCTCTCCTTGTCAAAGACGCTGCAGATGCCCTCATCGGCAGCACACTGGATGCGGCAGCGCTGACGGCACTTGATGCAGCGTGTCAAGCCGCGTGCCAGCCGATCGATGATAAGCGCGGCACGATTGATTTCCGAACCGAAGTCGCCGGCGTGTTGGCGCGCCGTACGGCTGAAATTGCCTATAAACGCGCAGGAGCCTGAGTGTCATGAAGCACCATATCCAAATGAGTCTGAATGGCGACCCTGTCGAAGTGCTGGTTGAGCCGTCTCAAACGCTGCTCGACGTTCTCCGCGACGAACTCGGATTAACGGGCACGAAAGAAGGTTGCGGCACCGGTGATTGCGGCGCCTGCTCCGTCATGGTCGACAATCGCCTGGTCTGCGGGTGTCTGGTCCTTGGGCCGGAAGTCGCCGGCAAATCGGTTGAAACGATCGAGGGCATGGCCGAGGGCGAGGTGCTACATCCGCTCCAACGCCACTTCCTCGAGCATGCAGCTTTGCAATGTGGGATCTGCACGCCTGGCTTCCTTGTGGCGGCCAAGGCGCTCCTCGCACACAACCCCGACCCGACCGAAACCGAAGTTCGGTACTGGCTCGCTGGCAATCTGTGTCGCTGTACCGGCTACGACAAGATTATTCGCGCGGTCATGGATGCCGCCGCCGAAATGCGCCAGGCCCCGACTGCACGGACTGAGCTCAAAGATCAACTCCAACACGCGGGAGCCTGAACCATGCAGGAAAAAATCGGAAATCCGCCTGTCGAGCAGGAGTTCAAGTGGGTCGGGACCCGCCAGGTGCGACCCGACGGAATCGATAAGGTTACGGGGCGCGCAAAGTTCGGCGCGGACTATAATCTTCCCGGCCAGCTGACGGGCGCCGTCTTGCGTTCGCCGCACCCTCACGCACGGATCGTGTCGATCGACACGTCGCAGGCGGCCGCATTGCAAGGCGTCAAGGCGATTGTCACGCGGGACGATTTCAGCGACCAGGAGTCGGAGTTTGTACCGGCAGGTGAAATGCTGGTGAACTATCGCGACGTCGTGCGCAACGTCATGGCGCGCGAGAAGGTGCTGTATGAAGGTCATGCCGTTGCAGCCGTGGCGGCGACATCACCAATCATCGCCAAACGCGCTCTGAAGCTGATCAACGTCGAGTACGAAATCCTGCCGCACGTGATCGACGTTCTGGATGCGATCAAGCCCGACGCACCTTTGCTGCATGACGACATGATCACCGCCGGCGTCGAACCTGCGCCAACGACACCGTCGAACATCGCAAAAAAAGTGGAATTCACGCTTGGCGACAGCGGTGCGGCGTTTGCCAATGCCGATGTCGTCGTCGAGCGGGCGTTCGACACGAAACCGGTTCACCAGGGCTACATCGAGCCGCACGCCTGTCTGGCCGATGTGTCCGAAGACAGCGCAGCGGAGCTGTGGGTGTGCACCCAAGGCCACTGGATTGTACGCGCGCACTGCGCCCGCTTGCTGGGCTGGGATGTGTCCAAGATCAAAGTCAACGCATCCGAGATCGGCGGCGGCTTTGGCGGCAAGACGGTGGTGTATCTTGAACCGCTTGCGCTGGCTTTGTCGAAAAAGTCCGGCAAGCCAGTCAAAATGGTCATGAGCCGCGAAGATGTCTTCAAAGCCTCGGGACCAACGTCGGGCGCGCACATTCGCGTGAAAATGGGCGCAACAAAAGACGGGCGGATCGTCGCCGCGGAAACAGAACTCTTCTACCAAGCCGGTGCGTTCCAGGGATCTCCCGTCGGGCCGGGCGCCATGTGTGCATTCGCGCCTTATGATCTCGAGCACGTGAAATCTGTCGGCTACGACGTTGTCTCCAACCGGTCGAAAGTTGCGGCATATCGTGCCCCCGGCGGGCCGATTTCCGAGTACGCGGTTGAAAGCGTCGTCGACGAGCTTGCGCGTGAGATCGGCATGGACCCGATCGATTTCCGACTCAAGAACGCCGCCAAGGAGGGCACCAAAGCCGCATACGGTCCACAGTTCGGGCCGATCGGCCTCATCGAGACACTTGAAGCCGCAAAAAACAGCGATCACTGGAAAGCGCCGCTCGGGCCGAACCAGGGCCGTGGCGTGGCGTCCGGTTTCTGGTTCAACATCGGGGGCGAGACATCCGTCACGCTGAACCTGAACGAAGACGGCACGCTGACGTTGATGGCGGGCACGCCGGATATTGGTGGGTTGCGCGCGTCGCTCTGCCTGATGGCCGCGGAAGAGCTGGGCATCGACTACCCCAAGATCCGCCCGATCATCGCGGATACCGCATCGCTCGGTTACAACTTCCTGACAGGCGGCAGCCGCGCGACGTTTTCCAGCGGTATGGCGACTGTTGAGGCGGCTCAGCAAATCAAGACGGAAGCCTGCCGTCGTGCGGCGCAGCTTTGGGACATGCCTGAAGAAGCTGTGCTCTACGAGGACGGCTACGTGCGTCCGGCCGGTGATAACGCCGGACCACAAGACCCGATGCACATCAGCGAGATCGCGCGGATGGCCGGTAAGACAGGTGGCCCGATCACCGGCGTCGCAAAGATCAACGCACAGGGCGCCGCACCCAGCTTCGGGACGCAGATTGCCGATGTTGAGATCGACCCGGAGACGGGGCGGGCAACGGTCACACGCTATACCGTAATTCAAGATGCGGGCCGCGCGATCCATCCCGACTACGTCGAAGGACAGTTCCAAGGTGGCGCGGCACAAGGCATCGGCTGGGCGCTCAACGAAGAGTACATCTACGGCGATGACGGCAAACTGGAGAACCCCGGTTTCCTCGACTATCGGATTCCGGTCGCGTCTGACTTGCCGATGATCGATACGATCATTGTTGAAGTGCCGAACCCGCGTCACCCCTACGGTGTGCGTGGCATTGGCGAAACGCCGATCGTGCCACCAATGGCGACTGTGGCGAACGCCGTTCGGGATGCCACCGGGCTGCGATTTACGGAGTTGCCGATGTCACCGCCTCGCGTCCTGAAAGCCATCAACGAGGCGCGCGCTGCGGGTGACACAAATCTGAAGGTCTAGGTGAGGTGTTTGAGGCGACAGGGGCGAGCGTGGCGGCGATCATGCTCGCCCCTTTTCACGTGGAGCGCATCAAGATGGCTAAGGTCACCCTCGTCGGCAATCTCAAGCAATATACGGGCGGCGTCACCGAGCTTTCAGTCGACGCCGCCAACGTCCGCCAACTGTTTCGGCTTCTATCGGAGCAGTTTCCGGAGCTCGAACCCCACCTCGAAAGCCTGGCTGTCGCGATCGACGGACAGATTTATCAAGACGCGCTGCTTGAGCCGATTTCGTCCGACAGCGACGTACATGTGCTGCCGCAGATTGCAGGCGGCTGACGTGTCACCCGGGAGGTTGACGCGATCACCTTCAATTGATCCGCAGCAAGGACTCGCAGGATGCAACACGGGAAATATACGCAGGTGGAGATTCGCGCGGAGTGACGCATATGTTGACCAGGCGAACTGTTATCGCCGGAGCCAGCGCCATCACTGCCGGCGGCGTGGCAGGCTGGGCAGCGTGGCCGGGCACCGATCCGCGTTATGCGGCATCTGCCGCAGAGAGCCGACGATCTTTAGCGACATGGCCGGAAGATGTTCGCCTGAGAACGCTGGAGATCGTCCGTTACGCGACACTGGCAGCCAACAGCCACAATACACAACCCTGGTTGTTCGAAGCCGATGCCGAGTCGTTACACATCAGACCCGACTTGGCCCGCAGATGCCCGATTGTCGACCCGGAAGACCGACATGTTGTTGCGTCACTCGGGTGCGCGACCGAGAATCTCGTGCTTGCCGCCGCAGCTGCAGGGTGGCACGCAGATGTTCAGTTCCAGCCTGCCGCACGACGCGTTTCGACGACATTCTCCCGGCGGCAACCGCACCAGAGTTCCGCCTACACGGCGATCCCCAATCGCCAGACAACGCGGACGGTGTTTGATCCGACACCCCTATCGCTCGACGAACTTCATGCTCTTGAGGCTGCCGCGATTGTGCCTGGTGTCCGTGCCCGTTTTCTGACGGCACGCACAGATCTCAATCGCCTCAAGGCATTCGTCATTGCGGGGAACACCGCGCAATGCCAGGATCCAGCATTCGTTGCCGAATTGCGAGATTGGATCCGCTTCAACCAATCCCATGCCGCCGGTACCGGCGACGGACTTTACTCAGGCTCGACCGGGAATCCGGCTTTGCCCCGCTGGCTCGGGCGGCAGATCTTTTCCCACGTGTTTACCGCCGACACCGAAAATCCGAAGTACGAAGCCCAAATCGATGGATCGGCCGGCGCCGTGGTCCTCTACGCTGAACAGGATGGGCCTGAAGGCTGGTTCAATGTCGGCCGCGTCAGCCAACGGTTCCAACTGGAAGCCACGGCCCGTGACGTTCGGAGCAGTTTCATCAATCAGCCCGTCGAGGTGGCGCACGTTCGCAGCGACTTTACGGGTTGGCTCGGTGACGGCTTGCGCCCCGCGCTTGTGTTACGATTTGGACGCGGCGAACTGATGTCGCCGTCGCTCCGGCGACCGGTTGCGCACGTCCTGCGATGGACATGATGGTTGGCTCCAAGAGGTGTGCGCAATCACCCTCCGCGCACCGCTAACCAAACATCCCATTTATCCCCGACGCGGATCGGTCTGCGATCATTGGCGACATCTGCGAACCAATGACGAGATCAATACGATGGAAAAAAAGCAGCTTGGTGATAAAGGGCTAATGGCGACGTGTGCGAGGAAACGCGCTAATCACTATGCTGTCGGGCAACGACTCCACGAATCTTTGGCCGAAATCCGCCGCCATCAGGCGCGTATTCAGCAACAAAAAGATCACATAGAAGGTCTCCGCGATGATCTGAGTCGAAGTCAGGATACCCATGAACAGGCAGAAATCCGAAATCGAATCAAAGAGAGCGAAGAGTATATAAAGGAACTGCAGTCGAAAATAGAAACAGAAAATGCTGATATATCACTATACGAGCGTCAAATTTCTAATATAGTTCGAGACTTTCGGGAAGAAGGCTGTCACGAATACTACCCTCTAGAGGTATAAACATCGAATAGGATCCTAAAACACTTTATGAGTGACCCGCACGCGGGCCAGGACAACGCCAGAGGCCGATTCCGGACTCTCGGTAGCCGCTATACCGAACCGCTGCGTCGATCTCCGCTCGGCGATAAATGTCGAGTTGCGGTGCGACCGCCAGCAACCGCTTACCGATCAGTCTTGACTCAACCCGTAGTTCGCGCGCCAATTTCAAAACATAATACTCCAACTCCGGGCCGAGTTGCAGCATGCGGCCGCTGGCAGCGAATTTAACAATATCACCCACTGCCGGCGGGTACTCGTCGCAAGCAGCCAACGACAACAACAGCCGTAAGTTTGCATTTCTCCTTAACTCTGCATTCCCAAAATAATGCCTATCCTTAAACGGATTGGGCGGATACTTTTGCTCTGAAGGCGCCAACCAGTATGGATCAAAGTCGCGCTCCTTATTATCCAGGATTTTTTGCTGACTGGCAATTGACTTCAAGTATCTGCAGCGCTGTAATCCGCGGGATTTTATGACTACCAGCTCTCTCATAAATATCTGCACGACTGCATCGCTCATGAATGCGGCAGCCAAGTTTGGGAACCGCTCCAAAAACAAGCGCTTGGTGTAATAGCGAACTTCCTGGCACTGGCCAGTGCGTTGCAGGGCAAGATAGAGTGCGATGTCTTTGACAGGAACGACTTCCCAATCAAATGACTCTATATAGGGGAACCACGGGCTTGCCGGTCTCTCCCAGTCAAGGCCCGTGCTGACGTCGTTCGCATAGAGGTCGAGCGCGCGAAGAAACTCAGCACTGGTGTGCGTCGTTCCTTGGCTCCGCGCCGGCGGTACGGCGAGAACCGATAGGGCGACGACAAACAGAGTAATAATCGATCGCATACGACACCACGTGTTCCAATAGGGTCCGCAGCGACTCTATGTACTGCAGACTACCCAATCGTCACTGAGGTGATAATCAGATTGCGCCTATTTTGCGATGATATGTTCGACATCGCATATGAGCACTTCTACGTATCAAGGCAAAGCAGGTCGCAATGCGAAACCGATGTGTCTGCGCATTCGTGGCAATGCACTTAGCGTTTGCGGTCGCTCACCGCCACCGAAAGACCGCGGGCTATGCGAAATCCGAAGATCGGGAGTCGCTCATCAGGTCTATTCCAGTCCCGATAGGACGATGTGAAGTACTCTTCGCCGTGCCCCCAAGCGCCACCGCGAAGTACACGCCTACAGTCCGTCGTTTCAGGAGCTTTGGAGCCGTCAGTGGGCGTCCTGGCGTACGACTCGGCATAGCAATCCTGCACCCATTCTTTGAGATTGCCGTGCATGTCGTATAGGCCGAAGGCGTTCGGGGGAAAGGACCCGACCTTGTCGGTCCCGTGAAGCTGGAAGCTGGTCTTTGTTTTGTCGAACACGTTGCCCCAAGGGTAGTTTGTATGCGGCGCAGCGCTGCTGGTTACGCCGCGGGCCGCGAATTCCCATTCTGCTTCTGTCAGCAGGCGATAGGCCCGCGTACCGCCAAGGCCAAGCTTTTGATTGAGCCAGGGCAGATACTGTTCGTGGATTTCTGTCCACGTCACAGAGAAGATCGGCCGGCGTCCACGCCCAGAGTTCGTCGTCGGGTTGAACTGACACGCTCCGGCTGTAATGCATGCCTCCCATTCATCCCAGGTCACCTCGTACTTGCCGACGGCCAAATGGTAGTCGATCGAGACCTTTCGGATTGGCCCCTCATTATAGGTCCGCAAGTCCAAGTTGTTTTTGGAGCCGCGCAGATAAGCGCCCTTTGGCAGAACCACCATTTCCGGGCAGGTCTGGCAGTCGCGAAAAGCCTGACCGGATCCAGGAACAACGCAGGATTGACCGCCGTTGGCGAGTTTGACACTCATACCCCGACAGAGCGGCGCGGCCTGGCCCCGCGCGTCGGTCGGACAAATCCAGCACAACAATGCGTATAGGAGCCCGGCCACGAATATGTTTGTGCTCATAGCAACTCGACCACAATGCTGCGGACAACGAATTCTCCGCATCACATCGCGTTTGCTTGTGACCGGAACGAGGTCACACGCGCGGTCGACGGCACATGGGAGTTCGGTGTAACTCTGTCGCTATCCCTGCCACCTTTGAAGACGCGGATACGTCTATGCCAGCCAAACCAACTGCTTACCGACCTTGCGTCGGGATCATGGTGATCAATCGCGCCGGTCTCGTTTGGATGGGCCGTCGTGTCGGTGCGCCCGACGATGCAGAAGGTCGTGGCCATTGGTGGCAAATGCCGCAAGGCGGGATCGACGACGGCGAAGACCCGCGCAGTGCTGCGTTGCGGGAACTTGCGGAAGAAACGGGCATGACGTCGGCCGACATCATGGGCGAAACCAGCGAGTGGCTGACCTATGACTTGCCCGATCACCTCGTCGGGATCGCATGGGGTGGGCGCTTCCGTGGCCAGAAGCAAAAATGGTTTGCCGTCCGTTTCCTCGGTTCCGATGAAGACATCAACATCGATCCTGCGCCCGGTAGCGGACACGACAAAGAGTTCGAGACCTGGGAATGGGTGCCGGCGCAAGACCTCGTGCCACGCGTTGTCGAATTCAAGCGAGATGTCTACGTGCGCGTTGTTGCGGAGCTTTCAGCGTTCGCCAAGCCGCTATAATCGCCAGCCTGTAAGATCAAACGCGGGTTTGAGGACTGTCACGCCCGCCGTTGAGGTTGCTCACAAACCTCTGGTCGCCGGCGTGCGTTTGGGCAACCTCATCATAGTAGAGATCCCACAGGAACCCATCCACGTCAGCGTTGCCGCTGCCCTTCGTCTCAACCCGCTTGCGCTGTCGGTCCTGGTGCCGGCGGGCGCGCCGTGTGGTCCCTGATACCTTGATGCGGCTTGCAACCGCGGCCGTTAGCGGATTGGTCGGCTCTTCGAGATCAAGCTCATCTAGGAAGCGCTCGCGCAACGCATAGAATGTCTGCTCAACCGCTGTGCGAACCAACGTCCGTTGCTCTTGCGTCACGTTCGGATTGGCTCGCGGATCTATGGTTTCAAGCGCACGACGCATGTCGTGCAAAGGTGAATACGGATAAAGGCCAATCAACTTGTCTGTTTCACCGACATTTCGATAGACGATGCGCATATTATCGATAGCGCCGGAGATATGGCAGTAGGCCTCGAGGTAATCGTCCGTCGTTGGATACGTTTTCTCGCAATAGGTCACGAGCGCGAGCTTGGTTGCTACGATGCCGCGCCACTCGTGCTTCACCGCGTCGACGAACGTTGTGCGCTTTTGGAAGATGTTCGCCAGATAAGCCGCAATCACGGTGATGAAGACGAGCGACATATCCTTCAGATATTCGTAGATGTCGACCAGCAACGGGCCCGATGCCACCGAGTCCAGGCCCGGGATATGGGTGTGCAGCTTGGCGGCGGCCGAGATCAGAAGTACGCCGCCCAAAATCACATAGACGGCACGTAACGTCCGATTCAAAGTCCGCCGTGTCATTGTAAACGCCCTGCCCCAGAATTACGCGATCATGCGAAACGGCGGACGACGTTCAGACGTGCGCCAAGACCGTTTCGTGCACGTCCGCGTCGTACCCCGCGCGGATCACTTCAACAATGCTGCGTGGCGTGAGAACGTCAACCAGCGTGTCACCTGGGACAGACATTGCCATCGTGTAGCCTTCCGGCGACCACCTCACCAATTTTCCGGCGAAGACGAGATGCGGTTCGCCGTCGTGCAGCACCATGACCCCGATTGGAAGGTCTGAGACCTGCGACTTGAACGTCGCTTTGGCACCGTCAGACGTCATACGCTCACTGTGCAACACAGTGTCGATTTCGCTTGCGCGGGCCCGGCCGCCGCTGCCAAGCACATCGCCCCACAAATCGGCAAAGTAAACGGCGTCTTGCCGCCGGCATTCGTAACAGGGCCGGTGGCCGGCGGCCAAAGCTGTGGCCTCATCCAGAAAGAAAAGTTCGGTGTAGCCATCAGGTCCCATGACCTCGCGCCAGCGGCCTTTGAAGCTTAAGCGACAGCAAACCCACTGTTTGGTGACCCAACGCTTGATGCCAAGGGTCTTGTCGACACGATGCAGCATACCGCCGCGGTTGCCCATCATGGTGCCGCGGGCACTCGTTGCGATAATCTCGCCAGCAGGTGTCACGCGGTTCTGGAGCGGCATGGTCGTTTCGGTTGCGTGGAGGTTGAAACCAACGCGAGGACGAATCAGGCGCATGGTCAATGTGAAAACAGAGGTTGTCCAGAACAAGAATGGCGATCGTGTTGCACGGGTGTCGATCGACAACGCAACGCGTCTCAATTGTGTCTCTCGCGAGATCGCTGTTCAGATCAGGGAGGCGTTCGCATCACTGTCGGAAGATGGAGAGTTGCGTGCGGTTGTGCTGACCGGCGAAGGCGACAAAGCGTTCATTGGCGGCGCGGACTTGAAGCAACTGGGACGCCTTGACCATGATGGTGCGCGACTGATGATCACAGCGCTGCATCGTGCGTGCGCAGCGATACGGCAGTGCCCTGTGCCCGTCATCGCGCGCGTCAACGGGTTTTGTCTTGGTGCCGGCCTTGAGATTGCAGCGAGCTGCGACATGCGGGCAGCGGCAGATACCGCCGTATTCGGTATGCCGGAAGTGCACATGGGCTTGCCGTCGGTGATCGAAGCCGCGCTGCTGCCGGGCCTGATCGGTTGGGGCAAGACCCGCGAAATTCTCCTGACCGGCGAGACGTTCGGGGCGCAGGACGCCTTGGCGATGGGGCTGATCGAAGCGATCGCGCCCGCATCTGATCTTGATGGCGCAGTCGACCGTTGGTTGGACGCGATCTGCCGAGCCGCTCCGGAAGCGGTGCGCGCGCAAAAGGCGCTGATGACGCGATGGGAGAGATCCAGTGTCGCAGAGGGCATCCAGGCCGGGATCGACGCCCTGGCCGAAGCCTATGACACCGGCGAGCCGCAATCCCGCATCCAGGCCTTTTTTGCGGCGAAGGGCAGGTCGTGACACACCGGAACAGTGTTACCGGCCAGTCTTGGTCGTCGGACGCAAATCCGGTCGCCGCTCGCGCGTGATGCGATCCGCTTCAGAGCGGCGCCAATCCGCAACGCGTTTGTGGTCGCCGGACAGTAGGACGTCAGGAATGGTCCGGCCCTCCCATTCGCGCGGGCGCGTGTAGTGCGGATATTCCAGCAAACCGCTTTCGAAGCTCTCGTCAGCCAGAGACTGCTCGGCACCGAGGACGCCAGGCAACAGGCGTACGCAGGCATCAAGCATCGCCATTGCCGCCAATTCCCCACCGGACATCACGAAATCACCGATCGAGATCTCGCGCAAATCGCGCGCTTCGATGACCCGTTCGTCAATGCCCTCGAACCGGCCGGCAACCATGAGAACGCCTGGGCCAGCCGCCAACTCATGCGCGAGCTCCTGCGTAAACGGCTCACCGCGCGGCGACAAACAAATCCGGGGTAACGCGATGCCTTCCGAACCGCTGGCCGAACCGCTGGCCGCATCAATCGCCGCCGCAACGACGTCACATCGCAGGACCATGCCGGATCCGCCGCCGGCCGGTGTGTCGTCCACGGCGCGATGGCGCCCGATCCCGTGATCGCGGATGTCTTTCGCCTCAAGGGACCAGAGGCCCGTATTGAGCGCCGTGCCAACCAGGGAAAATCCGAGTGGCCCAGGAAACATGTCCGGGAACAAGGACAGGACCACGGCGCGCCAAGGTGCCATCTGGCGATGGTGCGCCGTGCGTTCGCCTGCGCCCGCAGACATGGCGCTACTGACCTTCGACGACGACAATATCGATCACGCCAGCCCCGGCGCGCAGAGCGCGTGCATCCGCGTACTCCTGGGAATGCGCATAGGCGCGGGCGGCTTCGAAGGACTCGAACACGATCACGACGTTTCTGGCACGACCTTCACCTTCAGCAACTTCGCAGCGCCCGCCGCGCACAATCGGCGTGCCACCGTAGATCTTCATGGCTTCGCTCGCCTTTGCGGCGTACTGCGACCACTTCTCCGGGTCGGTCACATTTGCCCGCGCAATTACGTACCCTTTGGCCATCGTTTCCTCATGTCTATAGACTGACGGTCTGATCTACACCTTCGCCACTCGCGCACAATCAAGCAACGCCGGATCTGGGTCTTGAATACAGCAACACATATGCTCGTGGCCTCGGCGGCGCTAGCCCGACGCGACACACCTGCCCGGAACAGCCTCGCACTCGCTGGTGCCGTGCTGCCTGATCTCTCAATCTTCGCACTCTATTTCTGGGGACGTCTGATCGACGGGCAGTCATCTGCGCAGATCTGGCGCGTCACGTACTGGTCCGAACCTTGGCAGACCTTCAGCGCGATTTCTAACTCGATCCCGCTGTGGGCCTCGATATCGCTCATCGGCCTTGCTACGCGCTCAAGCTGGATCGCCGTGCTCGGCTTGGCCGGTCTGCTTCACGTTCTCCTGGACTTCCCCGTTCACAATGATGATGCGCATCGGCATTTCTGGCCGTTGAGCGACTGGCGATTTATTTCGCCGCTCTCCTACTGGGACAACGCTCATCACGGGCGGGAAGTCGCGATCGCAGAGATGGCGCTTGGCGCTATTCTAATCGGCGTCTTGGGCTGGCGCTTCACGGCCGTGTGGGCGCGGACCTTCCTTGCGCTCGCGTTTCTGAGCTACGCGGCCGTTCCGATCTATTTTTGGGCGACGCTTGGCTGATCACGTCCGCCATAGGCGGAACCACATCGCCGGCCTGCAAGTTTGCGCTACGACACGGCGAGCGGCTTGCTCGCGATTGCCGTCGCAATCTCTGCGACGACGCCCTCAGCTGCCGCTTTCGGATCGGTTGCTCGGGAAATCGGGCGCCCAACGACCACGTAATCGGCGCCACTGCCAATGGCCATCTCCGGTGTTGTCACGCGCGCCTGATCACCCGCTTGATCACTCGTGCGGCGAATCCCTGGTATCACAATCAAGGCATCCGGTCCGACGGCTTGGCGGACGTGCGCGGCCTCGTGGCCCGACGCGACCACACCATCAATCCCGATCTGGGCAATCAAGCGCGCCCGATGGGCAACCACGTCCAGAGGCGAGCGGGTTATGCCCTGCTCGACGAGGTCATCCGAACTCAGGTTCGTCAACACCGTGACGCCGAGCAGCTTGAGCGATGTATTTCCGCGTCCTGCAACCGCCGCCTTCAGCGTCTGCGTGTCGGTGGCGTGGACTGTCAGACATGTCGCGCCGGTCTTTGCTGCGGCTGCGACGGCCCGTTCCACCGTATTCGCAATATCCAGCAGCTTCATGTCCAGGAAGACGCGATTCCCGGAGGCGTGCAGTTCGCGCACAAGATCCAGCCCACCAGCCAAAACCAGTTCGAGACCGACTTTGTAGAAGGAGGCTGCATCGCCAATCTGCGCCACCAACGTGCGGGCCTCTTCCGGCGACGGCACGTCGAGTGCCACGATCAGGCGTTCGCGCGGTGAGATTTCATCGCTATGCATCATGTATCCGAACCGTGAAGCAACCGTGCTGCGCGGGCCAAGCGTTCGATAACACCTTTCAGGCGCTCTATCGACTGCTCTTCTTTCAGCGCCCCGTCATCGTCGAACGCGGTCATGGCATGCGGAACCATGGCTTGATCAGGTAAAACCACAGCCCCAAGCCCGAGAGCCAATGTTTGTCGCAGCTGCATCAGCCCCCGTACGCCGCCCAGACCGCCAGGCGTCGCGGCACCAAGAGCGAACACGCGCGTTTTAAATACGGTACCGCGCGGCTCACCGCCTTCCTGGACCCGGCTGATCCAATCAATCGCATTCTTCAGGAGTGGCGTCATGCCAGCATTGTACTCAGGCGACGCGATGAAAACACCGTCGTGAACCGACATCAGGTGCTTCAGCTTGACGGCAGCCTCGGGAACGCCGGTATCAGCCTCGATATCTCCGTCATAAATCGGCATAGG
The DNA here is from genome assembly GCA_039186015.1 of Pseudomonadota bacterium. Taxonomy (GTDB): domain Bacteria; phylum Pseudomonadota; class Alphaproteobacteria; order Rhizobiales; family Hyphomicrobiaceae; genus JBCBWG01. Next base: position 4,374 of record JBCDAH010000044.1, on the reverse strand, counting down.
GTAGTCGCCGAGATCCGCAAACGCGCTTGGGACACCGTTCGCTTGCGCCGTCCGCTCGGCAAAACGCGCGAGCTTCTTGTTGACGGAGTCCGCCCGGGCCGAACCCGAAACAAACAGAAGCTTGGTTTGGGACGACATCGAACTGACCCTCATTTCCTTATTCGCCGCTTGCGTTCTTGGCAGCGTTCACAGTCTCCAAAGACCGTCTTAGTCACCCTTTGAGGTGAAAAGCCTGCGCACTTGTTCGAGAAATCCTTCGCTGTCCGGGCTTGTCCCGGTTTTGCTTTCGCGTTCGAATTCCTTCAACAGCTCACGTTGGCGCGACGTGAGGTTTTTGGGGGTCTCTACGTCAACCTGGATGTAAAGGTCACCCGTCGTCTTCGAACGCAGGATGGGCATCCCTTTGCCCTTGAGGCGGAACTGCTTGCCAGTCTCGGATCCTTCCGGGATGCGCACACGGTTTATCGTACCTTCGACGGTTGGCACCTCAACCATGCCCCCGAGTGCGGCTGTCACCATTGAAATGGGAACGCGGCAGAACAAGTCTGCACCGTCGCGCTGGAAGAAATCATGTGGCGTGATAGACAGGAAGATGTAGAGATCACCGGTTGGACCGCCGCGCAGGCCTGCTTCGCCTTCACCCGCCAGCCGGATCCGCGTGCCATCCTCCACACCCGCGGGGATGCTAACGGACAGCGTTCGCTCTTTCGTCACCCGTCCCGTGCCCGCGCATGTCACGCACGGATCCTCGATCATTTCCCCACGACCTTGGCAGGTCGGGCACGTGCGCTCAATTGTGAAAAAGCCCTGACTTGCGCGCACTTTTCCGTAGCCGCCGCATGTCGAGCACGTGACCGGTTTTGTACCTGGCTTGGCCCCCGTGCCAGAACACGTCTCGCACACGACGCTTGTTGGCACACGGATTTGCGCCGTCTTGCCGGAAAATGCCTCCTCCAGCGAGATTTCCATATTGTAGCGAAGATCTGCGCCGGGCTCACGTCCAGAGGTCCCGCGACCGCCGCGGCGCCCGCCCATGAACTCGCCGAAGAAGTTCTCGAAGATATCCTCCATTGAGGAGGAAAACTCCGGCCCGAATCCGGCGCCCGCGTTACGGCCGCCCATTCCGCCTTCAAACGCCGCGTGGCCGAATTGGTCGTAAGCAGCCCGCTTCTGCGCATCCTTCAGGACGTCGTAAGCTTCGTTAACCTCCTTGAAGCGGACTTCAGCCGTGGTGTCACCCGCGTTCCGGTCGGGATGATACTCCATTGCAAGCTTGCGAAAGGCAGACTTGATCTCCTGATCGCTCGCGGTCCGGCCCACACCTAGGATCTCGTAATAGTCCAGCTTCGACATGGCTGACTTCAATTCGGGCTGACTTCAATTCGGTTTTGGAGTGACCAAAAACTTGGTCAACGTCTGGTCTTACTTGCGTTCGGCCACAGGCATTACAGGCGTCACGACTGTAGAGTTGTTACGGCAATTGTGCATCTGCCGTGAACAGCGCACGCGGCCGAGAAACAAGATGTGTTGCTGTAACTGGTTTGTTTGGGTCGATTGAGCAAGACCGTGCATAAACGGATCACCAATCAACTCAGTCTTACGCACCGGGCCTGAGGAATGTATTCCGCAGGCTGTAATGCCCGCCCTCGCGAACCGCGCGCAGCGATGGGAGACCGATCGCGATTTCCGCGTCGCAATAGAGGGTCGCATGTCAGCCGAGACATAGGCCGCGGCCAACATGCACCGAACCACTAGGCCGACCTTTTCTTGTCGTCGTCGACTTCTTCGAAATCGGCATCAACGACGTTCTCGTCTTCAGACGACGATGATGGAGGCTCTTCTCCAGCCCCCGGTCCGGCGTCTGTTGACGAGCCGTAGATGGCCTCACCGATCTTCATCGCAGCTTGCGCCAAGGCGGCAGCAGCGGCCTTCATCGTCTCCGCGTCTTCGCTTTCCAACGCTGATTTGGCGTCCGTAACGGCCTTTTCGACCTCATCCCTGGCCTCTCCAGTGACTTTGTCACCTGCTTCAGACAGAGACTTCTCCGTGGAGTTTATCAGCGATTCCAGATGGTTACGCGTCTCGACCTGCTCGCGACGCTCCTTGTCTTCCGCGGCATGCTCCTCAGCATCCTTGATCATCGTTTCGATGTCGGTCTCGGATAAGCCGCCAGAGGCCTGAATACGAATGGATTGCTCTTTCGAGGTCGCCTTGTCTTTCGCGCTCACATTGACGATGCCGTTCGCGTCAATATCGAAGGTGACCTCGATCTGAGGCACGCCACGTGGCGCCGGCGGAATACCGACAAGGTCAAACGTTCCAAGGTGCTTGTTGTCGGCCGCCATTTGGCGCTCACCTTGGTAGACCTTGATGGTCACCGCGGTTTGTCCGTCGTCTGCCGTGGAGAACACCTGGCTTTTCTTCGTCGGGATTGTCGTATTACGCTCGATAAGCCCAGTGAACACGCCGCCGAGCGTCTCGATGCCCAGCGAGAGCGGCGTAACATCCAGCAACAGAACATCTTTCACGTCACCCTGAAGTACGCCACCTTGGATTGCAGCACCAACGGCCACAACCTCATCCGGATTGACCCCACGGTGGGGTTCTTTGCCGAAAAAGTTCTTCACCACTTCCTGGATCTTCGGCATGCGCGTCATGCCGCCGACCAGAACCACTTCGTCGATTTCCGCGGCTTTGAGGTTGGCATCTTTCAGTGCCGACGCGCAGGGCCCGAGGGTTTTGCGGATCAGCTCGTCGACCAAACTCTCGAGCTTGGCGCGGGTCATCTTGATCGTAAGGTGCTTCGGTCCCGACTGATCTGCGGTGATGAACGGCAGGTTCACTTCGGTCTGCGTTGACGACGACAGCTCGATTTTCGCCTTCTCGGCACCTTCTTTAAGCCGCTGTAGCGCGAGCTTGTCCTGGCGGAGATCAATCCCGTTTTCTTTCTTGAACTCGTCAGCGAGGTAGTTGACGAGCTTCATGTCGAAGTCTTCACCGCCGAGGAATGTGTCACCGTTCGTCGACTTCACTTCGAAGACGCCGTCGCCAATTTCGAGAACTGAGATATCGAACGTTCCACCGCCGAGGTCATAGACGGCGATCGTGCGTGCGCTGTCTTTTTTATCTAGGCCGTAGGCGAGAGCAGCAGCTGTCGGCTCGTTGATGATCCGGAGTACCTCAAGGCCGGCGATTTTGCCTGCGTCCTTTGTCGCCTGGCGCTGCGCGTCATTAAAATAGGCCGGCACGGTAATCACGGCCTGCGTGACGGTTCCACCAATGTACGACTCGGCCGTTTCCTTCATCTTTTGAAGGATGAACGCGGAAATCTGCTGCGGGGAATACTGCTTGCCGTCGGCTTCGACCCACGCGTCGCCGTTCGGGCCCTTAACGATTTCATAGGGAACAAGATCTTTGTCCTTTGCAACCGTCGGGTCGTCATAACGCCGGCCGATCAGCCGCTTGATCGCAAAGAACGTTCTGGCCGGGTTTGTCACGGCCTGGCGCTTCGCAGGAAGGCCGACGAGCTTCTCGCCATCCTCGCTGAAGGCGACGATCGATGGCGTCGTGTTCGCACCCTCAGCGTTGATGATGACTTTTGGCGTCCCACCTTCCATCGCTGCAACGCAGGAGTTGGTGGTGCCAAGGTCGATCCCTATTACTTTCGACATGTATAGTCCCCTCTTCAGTGGCAGACTGCTGGGAGCCCTGGCTGAGCAGGCGCTCAGTCGCCAGCACCGCAAGCTGGTTGAAGCAGTCTCCTCGAGCGTGCAGCGGTTCGGCGCCGTATATAGGCACAGCGAAGATTCCCTTCAACGGCGAAGGTTTTTTTGGCTGTGACCTTTTTGGCAAGTCTCCACCGGCGAAATACAGCAGAATGTGTGCACAGTGCAGCGAATGGAACAATCATGGCCCCTGACGGATTTCTCCATATCGCGGAATATCTTTCACCTGATCAACAATCTCAATTGCTGGCGGAGATCCGGGCTGCGATCGCCGCGGCGCCGCTGTACATCCCAACAATGCCGAGAACAGGGAAACCGCTCTCCGTACAGATGACGAACTGCGGCCCCCTGGGTTGGGTGACGGACAAGGTCGGCGGCTACCGTTATCAGGCGCACCATCCCGACACCGGCCGTGCTTGGCCGCCCATCCCCGACATGTTGAAAACAATTTGGGCAGACGTGGCCCCAACAGCACCCCCACCGGAGGCTTGTCTTATTAACTGTTACGCTGCCGACAGCCGGCTGGGACTGCATTGCGACGCCGACGAGGCAGAATTCACCGCGCCCGTTGTCTCTCTCTCCCTTGGGGATGACGCCTGGTTTCGGATCGGGGGACTAAAACGACGTGACCCGACCACACGCATCCGGC
>JBCDAH010000043.1:0-33670 GCA_039186015.1 Pseudomonadota bacterium | reverse complement strand
CCGTCGCCGGTGACCGTTGCAATCTGGTCGGTCTTTGGCACAAGGGTATACGTGCGCGTTTGTCCGTCGCCGCGGCGCTCGGTTTTAATGTTGCCGTTGGGGTCGTAGGTCACGGATTCCAGCGAGCTGCCGGAGAGTTGTGCCTGGTCGTTGTGCGCGGCGGTCAGACGGTCGTGCGGATCGTAGCTGTAGGCGTAGGTGTGCGAGACGCCATCGGTGTAGTGTAGATCGTAGGCGGCCTGCGTGATGTTGCCGTCACCGTAACCTTGGTCGCCGGGGAGTCTGTAGCCGAGCGTTTCCGTCATCGCCGGGTCGGCGATCTGGGTGAGTTCGCCGAGCGGATCGTATCGGTACCACCGCTGCAAGCCGTCCGGACCGAGCGCGGTTTCCGCGAGCGAACCATCGGCGTTGTAATGGTACCGCGCAAGCGGTTCAGCCGGCTTACCGTCCGCCGCCACGTCCGTTGCGATCCGCTGACCGAGCAGGTTGTAGCGGTGGGTGACGGTGGTGGTGGGAGCGGAATCAGATGGCGCGCGTTCGCCGTCCACTTCCGTAGCCTCAACGTTAGACATGGCGTTTCTCCCAATCCGGTTCCGCTACGCGCCGTTATTGCCCGGAAATGGCAAAGGCATTGGCGATAACGGCAAGTCCCTCACCTCTTTTTTGGATCTCGTATTCGCTCGTTTTAGCGCCCTTCACATCCTACCGAGCTTCACTTACGGGCCTAGGCAAGCCTCGTCATTCGGGCATTACGGCTGTTTGGTCGCTCCTTATCGGCAAGTTATCTACTCTAGGGTCGATCCTCCAAAGGCGGGGGGCAAATCGTCTGAAGTGGAGGGCTCGTCGCTATCCGTGCCACTGTTCTCCTCATTGGTTGAGTCCCAGTCTTCTGTGAAACTACTGCCCAAATCAGTTGATAGGTATGATGGGCTGTTGCTTGAGGAATAGGATGGCTCATCATCGTCATCATCTGGAGAGACAAGCTCTAGCGACGCGTCGTCATCACTGTCTTCATCAGACAGTTCAACAGACGCATTTCTCATACTGGCTATATTTTTTGTTATTTCATCAGCCATATTCAGCCTGAGGCGCGCCAATTCCGACTTGTAGTACGCACGCAGTTTTTGTAAATATGCTTCTTGCGCCTTCTCATAGGCGCTCGGATTGAATTGTCTACCACCTGGATTAGGCTTCCTGGGAGGGTTTATGTTTTTGTTTCCCAACTCAATATCACGTTGATGCAGGCCTAAATTATAGTGAATGTTGTCATTTGTGTACGGATGGTTTTGATAGGGATTACTCTCAACCAACCTTTGCGCGCCGATCTTTATTCTATTCTGTCTGCGGGCATTCCGGTAAGGCCCTAGCAGTCTTCGTGGATGACTTGCCTCATCTGGCCGAAAGCCCCGACGCCACATTTTTTCTTGAGCTTTCCTTACTCTTTGCCAGAGACCTTGGTTCTCATTATTGTTGTCGTCGTTGTCGTCGTTGTCGTCATTCGAATTATCCTTTTCCTTACCCTTGTTCTTCTTCCAAAACTTCCTCATCATCCCCGTCGGATCGACACCATTCACCGGATTGTTGCCAACATAGACATACGGGCTCGGATACTGATAGTCTGGATCAGGCGTCAGAAAGCGGCCCAGGGTGGGGGCATACCAGCGGGCGCGGTTGTTGTAGAGGCCGGTCTCTGCGTCGTATTCCGTGCCGGCGAAGCGGTAGGCCATGTGCGCTGCGAGGCCGCCGTCGTCCTGGCTGTTGCCGGGCATGAGGCTCCCGAACGGCGTGTAGTTGAAGTACGCCGCGACCTTGCCGGTGGCGTCCATGAGTGCGCGCGTTGAGCCGAGATGGTCGCGCGAGACGAAGTACAGCCGGCCCTGAAGCGTGACGGCCTGCAGGCCGCCCGGGCCGCGGACGTAGGTTTGTGGTTCGAGAGCTGCGGCGGCGCCTGCCAGCTCTGTCAACGCGGCTGCGCCCTGGCCGCGATAGTAGACGCGGGTGCTGGTGTTTGATCCGTCGACATGATGGCCGGCCTTTGCGACGCGGCGGTTGTGGACGTCGTAGTGGTAGTCGACTTCCAGATCATTCGCCCCGGACACCTGGCGCGGAAGGTTGTTGAGCGGATCGTAGTCGAGGGACGCCACATCCGGTGCGCCATCGCCTGATGCGCCGGACATCCGGCCCTTGGTGTCATAAGCGTAGTGGGCGTTCACGCCATCGCCAGTGACGGCGGTGACTTGGTCGGTCTTTGGAGCCAGGGCATACGTGCGTGTCTGGCCGTCGCCGCGGCGTTCGCTCCTGATGTTGCCGTTAGGGTCGTAGGTCACCGCTTCGAGTGAGCTGCCAGAGAGCTGTGCCTGATCGTTGTACGCAGCGGTCAGGCGATCGTGTGGATCGTAGCTGTAGGCGTAGGTGTGTGACACGCCGCCGGTGTAGTGCAACTCGTAAGCGGCTTCCGTGATGTTGCCGTCGCCGTAGCCCTGGTCGCCTGGGAGTTTGTAGTCGAGCGTCTCGGTCATCGCCGGGTCGGCGATTTGGGTGAGTTCGCCGAGCGGATCGTAGCGGTACTTTCGCGGCAGCCCATCCGGACCGAGCGCGACTTCCGCGAGCGAGCCGTCGGCGTTGTAGTGATACCGCGCCAACGGTTCTGGCGGCTTACCATCCATCACCACGTTCGTTGCGATCCGTCGACCGAGCAGGTTGAAGAGATGCGTGACGACGGTGGTCTGCGCATCACTGTCTACGTGTGCCTGTTGGCTGTCTTGCATGTGGATGGTCTCGCCGCGTTTTTCGATTGCCGAGTGGTTCAGACGGCCTAGGCCTTGGCTGTCTGTGGTGTTGGATAGATCACCTTCGTGATGTTGCCGGCGGTGTTGTATTCGTACCGGGTGAGATGCGGCGGTTGCTGCGTGTCATGGATTGCCTCCAGGACACTCGTGACCTGACCGTCCGCATCGTACGTGTAACTGGTGGCCACCAGCGTTTGATCGACCAGGGCCGGCGTGCTGGACAGATACACGCGCTGGAGTGCGGCACGCGCGAGTGTCGTCCGGTAGATCCTCACATCCGCGATGCTGCCGTCGAACGTCAGGCCGGCATAGCCCTCAAGCGGTCCGCCGATGCTGGCCACGCCCGGTTGGAGGTTTGGCGCCATACCGGCCTTCTCGCCGACGGGCTGCCCGTTTACGAACAGTGCGACGGTCTTGTCCGTGCAGGTCACCGCAACGTGCGTCCAGACGTTTGCCGGAAGCGCCACGGACGACGTAGGCCCGACGGCCGAGCTCAAGTCGAAGGCCAGCTGATTCTGTTCGTTGATAAAGAACCAGTAGCCCTGATCCGCCTCAGGGGCGCCCAGAGACAGGATCTGCTGACGCTTGTTGAGCTGCGCCGGCTGGATCCATGCGGCCAGTGTGAAGTCGGCGCCTTGCAACTTCGCGATGATCTTGTCGGCGTCCAGCGCGATCACGCTGCCCGTCTCGCCAGGGAACTGCGGCGCGTAGCCGTCGCCGCCGGGACGATGTGCCTGCCAGGTGACGCCGCCATCCAGCCGACCGTAAATCGGCGTGCCGCCAACGCTGCTCACGACCTGCTTCTCCTTCGGCCCTTCAGAGAGCGACCAGTTGCCGACAAGGCTGTCGGCCCCATCGCGCAACGACGTGAGGTTGCGTGCGATGCCCAGAACCAGACGGCCGCGCGCATAGTTTTGCGGCTGCTCCGCCAGGAGGTGTTGCCTGGTGCGTACCAAGCCTTGGAGCCATGTGCTAATAGCGACATCCGTTTCCGAGACTTCGGTGTCATAGACGTACTGCTTTTTCGGCAGCGCGATGCCTTGCAGATAGAGAGCTTTGGCTTCGACCGCACTCAGCGCGCGGCTGTAGATGCGCTGGTCTGACAAGCTGCCATTGAAGTTGGCAGCCGTCCCGACGGAATCGGCACCCACAACCCATGTGCGTGCGCCAGCTGGAGGGCCGGCAGCATCGCTTTGGCTGCCAACCTCAACGCCATTCTTATACAGCAGCCATTTGGCACCATCGAACACGCCGGTCAGCAGGACCCACTGCGCGACATCGCCGGCGTCGACCGGCGCTGTCACGCCATGAAATGCCTTGGCTGACGCATCGTACCACCCGAACCGATAGGTCTTGCGATCATCGATCCTCAGGAAGAACTGGTTCGTTTCATTTGACGCGCCATAAGCGGCACTGAGGATGACTTCAATCGACGGAGCTGGTGATTGCACCTTGACCCACACCGAGACGGTGCATGCGCCAGATAGCGTGTTGAGCGCGCCGGGGTCCTTGAACGTGACGCGATTTGCGTTTGCGTCAAAGAACGACAAGCTGTGGTTCAGGCCGTTCGGCGAATCCCAGGCCCATGTGGGTGCGCCCTCAAGCTGGCCTGAGGTTCCGTTACCTGATCGGTCGACGATTGTTTGCCCCTCAGTCTGATTGAAGTCCCAGTGCGCAATCAATCCGTCGCTCAATTGGGTCGGCGCAAGAAACGCAACGCTCTCCAGCTCGGACTGGTTCCACGTTTGCCCTTCAAGCACGCCGGCCTCAAGGGCACGGCCGAGACGGTCATAGCTCCGGTAGATCAGGTAGTTTCGCTCTGCGCCCACGGCATCCTGACGGAACCGGAGGCGGCCGAGCTTGTCGTAGACGAAGCGTGACTCACCAGCATCCGGGCTCTTGCGCCGCGTGAGCAGCTTGCGTTTGTCGAACTCGGTCTCGACTTCGAACGCCGCGGCATCCGGATCGTCCAAATAGTAGTTGGGCAGCTGCGACGTGACAAAGCGCGAACCGTCCGGGTCGTAAGAGAAACTCGAACCGCTGACAATCGCGTCTCCCTTTGCGTCGAAGGGATTGTCGCCTGAGCCCGACCCGGAAATCACATGACGCCCCATTTTATCGGTGACGCTCACCGACGTCAGCTTCTCTGAATTGCTGAGCGGGGTCTGTTCGGTCGTCACCGTGAAGTCGTCGAAGTTGTCGTTGATGCCCTGCTTCGCCATAAGCTTTTGCGCATCCGGCGTCAGGCCGTATTCATACTTATCCGCGTGGCTCGCCTGAAAGATGAAGTCCTTGGCGGAGTTGGTGGATTCGACAACCCGGGAAACCGGGTTCGCCTCGTAGTACTGCCCCGAGTAGGGGTAGTCCCTATCGGCCTCATACTCGGGTGCCGGGTCGGACCACGTCCACCACTCTCGCACGAGCCCCGACATCTTTCCGCGGTTCGGATCGTTCGGGTCCGTGCTCCATAGTTCCATTCCAGGTCCCGTCCCTTCCGGATCGCGGGCCTGAACGAAACTCTCCTCGAACGAGAGCGCACTCGCGTTGCTGACCGGCTGCGAGGCACCGTCTTTGGACTTGCGAACCGAAACGGTCTGGAACGCCGACCGGCCAAGCGGATCATAGAGCTGCTCAGAGACGATGACGCTGTTTCCGCTTTCCACGGCTTGGTGTTGCCGCGCACGGCCGGCACCGTCGGCGTAGACCATGGTCGCGCTCGGACTGGTGAAGACGAAGACCTTGCTGACTTCGACGTCGGCACCGCCGCTTGCGCTGGTGAAAGACAACGTGTCGTGCTGGATGGCATTGTCCATGGTCACGGCAAACATTTGCCGCCCATCGGCATACACGTAGATGGTGACCTGCTTGAGATCGTCGGAGAACGCACGCAGGAACAGAATGTCCTTCGGAACTGGAATTTCCGCTGATGTCTGTCCCTCGAACTTGAGCGTACACGTGTTGTCAGCCGTTGTGACGAAAGTCAACGTGTAGTCATCGCCGGAGCTCTTCACGAACCTAACGGCGAACGCAGTTGACGGCGAGAGAAACCTGACCTGGAAACGCAGGCCCGCAGAGGCTGTCGGCTCAATCGGGAACTGTGCGCCGGAACTCGCGCCGAACACCATCTTGCCGTCTTCAACTTGGGCGGCCCCCAACGGCGTCCAGCCGTCCGGATCGCCGGCACGGAAACGGCAATAGAGGCCGCCATCAAGCGCCTGAATGGCAAGGCTTGTGTTCGGCTCTGTGGCGTTAAAGGCGTCGACGTCTCCATCCCGCGAGAAGAAGTGCACACCGACCGCTTCGACCTGGCCTTGGCTGTCGGTGCTGCCGAGTGGGCGTTGCAGTTCGTCGAAGTCAGTGCGGGAAATGCGCCCGTTGCGGTCCAGTTGTGCCACGGGCACGTGATCGGCCGTGGCGTAGACCGTCCCGCTGAAGCTGCCCTTGACCGGGGACAACCTGAGGCAATCCACCAGCACGCTCTTGTCGGTTTGGCTGGACAATTCGAGTGTGAGAAGGCAGCCCACGTAAGCCGACTTGTCGAGGGCGACTGTCGCTTCCTGGTAGGCCCATTGCCCCGAAGTTGCAGCGACCTCCAGTCCTGCACGCAGCACAACCGTGCCGGCATGATCCTTCAATACGAGATCAATCGCGGCGTTATCCGTGCCGGCAAAGTCTGCTGCGGTCTTGACGTAGGCGCCCAGCACCATATCGCCTGGCAATGGATCTACGAGTGCTGAGCCCGGCGCGAGAGACAAATGCGTGCCCTTGCCCAGCGCCACGCACCGGCTGCCAGCGAACGAGTCGCCCGTAACCAGATGTTGCGCAAGTTCGGCGCCCCATCGGCTGAGATCTTCGTATGGTTCGAACGCCGTGAAATAGCCCTCGGTTCGCTCGCGCGAGGCGTTCGTGAAGCGGGCAACCGAAAGCTGATACTTGTTATCATAGAGCGTGGACCGCACAACGTTCTCGGCGGTCATTGTTTCGATCGGAATGCCTTCAAAGGCGCGCGTCACCTGGCCGGTTTTCAGCCACGCGTCACTTGGCTCCTCCGCGTTATTCCATGCCGTAAAGGCCGGCGGCTGCGGAGTTTCACCGATCCAGAGATAGGACGTCTCCGGGCGCAGTTCGGCCATGTTCCACGTATTGACCGACGTCGCCTCGACCTGGCCCAAGGTGTCGGCAGTTGATACGGCTTGTCCGTTGAGGCGGACATTGAGCCGGACCGTGCGTTGCTGCACACGCGGCGTCAGGATATTGCGATCCTTAAGCGCCTGGTAGGCCGGGACCTGCCAGCCGTACGTGTAATACGTGTGCAGTCGCTCGCGCGTCGGGCTGATGGCGTTGGGATCGCCAGCCGCCGACTTGTCGTCGATGTAGTAGGTCTCGGTCTCTGTCACCAACCCGCTGGTGGTCTGGTCAAAGATCCGTCTGCTTGTCTTGGTGACGCCGTCGAGCTCATGATCTGTCCGGCGTTTCCTCCGCCAAAACAGCTTCCTGCTCGGGTTGGCGGTCGAATCACGCTCGTAGACCGTCCAATAGCTCGTCTGCTTCGCGACCGGTCGATCAATCGGCGTCGCAAGCTTCATGCTCTTCTGGAGGTAGCTCAGTCCGACAACGGAGACGGGGTACGTCACCGCATTGCAGTCAGCGCCTTCGGCGGGCAGCTCTGGCAGATCCGTGCTGCGGCCATTGTACGTGAACGTTGCAACGTAGCCATGCTTCTCCGCAGCGGTTTTATAGTCCGGTGCGCCGCCTGCGCGATTCACCTGATTGTACAGGCCGGTGACGGTCGCGGCCTCGAACACCATATGGGCCTGCTCGTAGTCGAAATGCGTGTAGCTGCGTTGATAGCCGTCATCGACGGTGACCTTGCTCACCACATGCTCGACGATCTGCTGCTCGCTGTTCAGGGCGACTGCATCGAGGACCTTGTTGAGGTAGACGGTTTTTGCATTGATGAAGCTGTGCTCATCGTCACTTAGCGCGCCGTCACTTTGCATGCCGTCGCCAGGCACGACATGTGTGCTGAAGCCGACAGCTGTCCCGGCCACGGCCAGCAAGCGCCGACCAACTTCGTCGTCTCCCTTCGAGAGCTGCCCATTTAAGACCAGGGCCTCAACAACCCTGCCGTTCTGGAACCGCTGTACATAACTATCGCCAGCATGAGAGCCGTAGAGCACCTCGCGATCGGAGAACGACAATACGTTGTACGCGTTTTTGATCCCGTCTGTGCTCTTAATCTTACTCACTCTGCCGGAATAGTCCATGTAGTAAAAGGCCATGTCGCCATCGTCTTTGTTGGCGACCGTAATGTAATGGAAGCCACCATCAAACAGCTGATTGAAGCCAATTCGATCGATTAGCCATGTCGGAATTACGAATTGACTGGCATACATTCCTACAAATCCGGCACCAGCAATCGAACCCACTGTCGGCGCAATCTCCCCAATGCCACCCATCCCAATGACCTGAAGCACAAAACCCACAGATTCATCGACGACCCTAACTATGGCGGCAACATCCACTTTCTCCGCCAAAACCACGCTATCTTGTACGATCCAGTCCCCATCTTCAGGCCTATACGTTAAAAGGTGGCGCTTCTCCTCAAATCTTTTGTCATGCAAGGAGATGACCTGGTCGATTGCCAACGGAACCCCGGCGTCGAGATTTTGATCTGGCATTACAGTCGACGCCCACTGAGACCCGTCATAGCGGAAGATTTGTCGATAAGCTCCAGCCTGCTCCACTTGAAACGGAATCAGGATCGCGTTTTGTCGAACCTGAATTTGGCGATCGTAGAGCTCTGGCCACTCACCATGAGCTGCGCGTAAAACCCGGAATGCAGGCTTTTCCGGATCATTCTGTTCGTCATCCAACCAATCTAAAATTGTATAGTCAGAGTGATAGTTATCAAGTATGGAATGTTCGTCCTTAAGCTCATATGAGGCAAACGCTGCCAGACCGACAAACCCTCTTCCGGGCTCGACCTGCAGTGTATCCAACCCTGTAAAAGACTCGTAACCCTCGGCGAGTGTCTGATAAAAAGCTTTACCATAGAAATCAAAAGGCAACTCAGCCTTTCTTTCGTCCCACGTCCCCTGAGGGTTGACGTGGAATCGCCTCACGACAGGCATTGCAGTCTCGTCATTACGGCCATTTACGACGAATAAGTAACCGTCGTAGGCCGTCATCGCAAACACAGGCCTATGCAAACCGTTTTCGTGATACTTATAATGGTCAATTACGACCGGCTCGGCGTCTTGCTTCCACTCGGCTCCGTCGAAACGGAACCGATAAAGATCACCAACTGTTTTTATGTCGCTCCCAGCGCCACGTGAAGCGGCCAGAATCCCAAAACTATTATTGTTTGCTTTCGCGATATAGGTTGTTTTGTAATCAATCTCAGCAGGCTGCTTGAAGGATGAACTCAGCCAGTCGTAAGGGTTTTTCGGATTTTTGTAGTAAACAAGGTCTATTTCAGCTCGGTGATCATGTTCGTCTGTAGAAATTATTGCAAAGTAATCTCTCTGGACGAGGAATTCGATTCGATCGGAATGCTTAACATCTGTGATTTCCTGCGTAAACGTGTTCTCCCAAGTCCCGCGCCATTGGTAGACCCATAATCGCAGCAACTTCTTGTCGTTCACTGCGGTGAGAATGGTGTAGTCACCGCCGAAATAGACCTGGGGATATTTCCACTGATCGCCACTCAAGTTGGTCAGGTCGAGCTTCTTGTTCCAATCGAGGTCGTCCAGAACTTTCGCGGAATACGTGTACGTCGTCCGGCTGCCGGTCGCTGGGATGAATTCTCTCAGCGCACCAAAGAGGCCGCCGGTCTCTTCGTAATACACATCGGCGACCGTGCGGGTGACGTTGAACACACCGTCAGCGCCGTCCAGGCCAAAGTAGCGCAACTGCGTTTTAGGCTGATAGGCGCGACCTTCCGGGTTGATGCGACTGACGCCGACAAGCAGACGCTTGTCCATCTTGTAGTAGTCACTGGCCGGGTCGTTGTTGAACGAACCTTCTTCGTTCAGGCGAACGCTGTTGTCGAGAACGACACTCGAAACGTGCGTTCCATACTGGTTGTATTCGTCAATGTGGGTAAGATAGTGCGTAAAGAACCGCCGCTGCAGCCACGTGTAATCCTTACCCACTTTGCTGTTGTGGGCTGTGACCGGCTCTGGCGTTTCAGATGCCAGTAGAGGCTCGTATTGCAGCTTGACGGCGTAGCCACGGTCCGTCGTGATGCCAATCAGGCGCTGACTTTGCGTATAGTTCAGGCCGACATCATCAGACTCCGGCGCGCCGCCGACCGCGAGCTCAATCTGCTCATAGGCATACGTCATCTTCTCGTTGTGGATGTTGACGATCTGCGCCAGGCTCCACGCGATTGGCGTTTGCGACTGGCCGTTGGTTTGGATGCTGCTGCCTGACCAGTTGCCCCACGTCACCCCCCACTGCACGGTCTTGTTTGCGGCGACATTGTTGCGCCCGTCCGGACGGGTTACGGCGCCGCCATAGATATAGCGCATGCCGTTTTCCCGGATGATCAGCCACTGATCCGTCGTGATCTGACCGCTCTTGTCTCTCTCCTGCCGGTAATAAATCTTCCAGAAGCGATAACCCTGGCATTCGTACTCTTGCCCCTCAGCACTCTCGACGCCGGTTGGCAACAGCCTATTGCTGGCCCCGCCCGAGACCAGAAAAATCATGTCATCGTCGGGATACCCCGTGCCGCCTGGATGCCGCACGATCTGGTCTTCGAGCAAGTCCCATCCAAGACCAATCGGCCCCGTCTGAATGTCTTCGTTCCAGGTCGTGACCGCCTGCCTGATATTGCTGTTGTGAACGGCGACCAAGCTTAACTTGCGACCTTGGATACCGGGCGCTGAAATCAAAGGTAGGCGAAGACTGCTGTTCTTGTGCGTGTTCATCAGGTGGGTTGCTCGCTGACAGGACAAGTCTAAGGATGGATTCATCTGCTATCTGCTTAGACTACCAATAATGTCAAGATGAGCAACCGAGATTTCACAATCGAATTTTGTTGGAATTGTTTATACAGACACGAAGCAAACCAACTTTAGGTTGATTTTAATGGCTCAAAAATATTCAATTAGATTATCACCATTGCGTGCAACACCGTATTGTCTGCAACTCAATGTTCAATAACAATATCAACCGACCGACACCTCAGTCAAAACTGAAAATTTCACGAATTTTATCTTGAATCTCAACAATGCCACTACTCGCATATTTCTGATGATTTCAAATTCAACAAGCTTTCCATCTTGTTGATTTAATGATCATAAATTGAATTCTTGAGAATCCTATTCTGAACTTTAAAGGAGTCCCGTCTGCGCGCGAGGCCATCAGGATACGCAACCGCGAATTGCTTTTGCGAAAAACAGCGATCTAAAATACCCTTATGCTCCCGCCAGCGCTCGCGGTTGAAACTCGATCGAATATGCCTCTTCATCAAGCGGGGCTAAACGACGCCTTGATATCGACACGCGGCTGGCTTTCTCGCGAGGGTTGAGCTTACTCCGCAAACTGCGCCTGATTGCAAAAACCACCAACCGGTGGCCTGGAACACTAAGCAAACAAACGTTCATGGATCGTGCTTGCTGCCCGTCTCGCTCGCACAACCGGTCGTCGCATCTGATCTGTGCTGGTTTGGTGCGGCGCCGCGCGACTGCTCCGTGCAGCGTCAAGCGCTTTAGCGGGTTGGCGGCTTCGGTGCAGATGCCGCAGTCGCAACGAGAGCAGAAACGGCGACAAGTCCGGCGAAGGTCCACAGCGAAACGGCGTAGTTGCCGGTCAGGTCTCTGAGGACGCCGGACAGCAGCGGTCCGGTTGCCTGCGCGACCACTTGCACCGTGAGCGCAACGCCGCGAATTGCGCCGTAACTGCCCCGCCCAAAATAGTCTGCCCAAGCAATCGGCAGGACAGTCAAGATGCCGCCAATCCCCAAGCCGAAAAACACCGCAGAGATGAAGGCCAGGGTGGGCGACGTGATTGCCGTCATCAACAGCACCCCGACAGCCATGCTCATTGCGCTGAACGCCAGGCTCACACGCACGGAAATGCGCCGCACGATCAGACCGAACCCGAACCCTGAAATGGCGGACGCCAACGAGAACGCGCTGACGACAAGTGCGGCTGTCGTCGGTGTGATACCGCTTTCGATGAGATGCGGCGCCTGGTGCAGCGATATTCCTGCTTGGACCGGGAAAACCAATAATGTGTAGAGCGAGAGCAGCCAAAACGCGGGCGTTCGTAACGCCTGATGCCGTGTGAATCTCGGTTCCTGTTGCGTGAGTTCCGACCGCGGATTGCCGTCTTCGTCCGAAGGCGCCCGATCACCGTCCGGAGCTAAGCCCATGTCCTCAGGTCGCCGGACCACCAGAAGCCACGTCGGCAGAAAGCCGACAATCAGCACAGTCGCACCAATCGCGAGCCAGCCTGTTCGCCAGCCGTCGTAGAGAATCGCCGCCTGCGCCAACAACGGCATGGCGATCAGGCCGACCATCTGGGCCAGATTGGCAATCGATGTTGCGAGACCGCGCTTGTGCACGAACCAGCTGTTTACGGCACCATAGATGCCGAGATCGAACGGGCCGGCAAAGTTCATGCGACCAATGCAAAAGAGCGCAATGAAAACCGCTAGAGCCGAGGTAAGCGACAAGGCCATCATCGCCAAACCCGTCGTCAACACGGCGAGGCTTAACGTAAGCCTCGAGCCATGACGATCCAGTACCGGTCCGAGGGCAGGCGATGAAATAGCCGCCAATATGCCGCCAAGAGACACAGCAGACGAAACTGCCGTTCGCGACCAGCCGAACTCGTCGCTCATGGGCGAAACGAAAATCGACAGTGTTGCCACTGCAGGGCCTTGCCGCGCGAAGCCGGCGCAACAGACGCACGCCAGGACAATCCATCCGTAGAAAAATGGCAGGCGTGCCTGCAGTGCGACCGGCAGTCCGTTCGGGCCCATCACGAAAACAATCTTGGCATTGGTAAGCGGAACGCGCTTCGGCTATGTGCGGGAGACAATGTCATCGAGTACCGGGTAGAGGAACGCTTTGAAGCTCTCCGGATCTTCGCTCATCGGGAAGTGACCGAGCCCTGGCATGATGTCGAGTTTCGCGCCCTTGATTGCCGCGGCGGTTGCCTCGCTCGCAGCTGGCGTGCAGGAATAGTCGTACTCCCCGGTCAGCATGTATACCGGGCAGCGATTGGTATCGATTTCAGACAGCGCGTCCGATACGTCGCCATCAATCGAATAGAAGTGCAAGTCTCCTAGAAATACACCGGGCCCGCTTTGCATATAATGCCAGAGCGTTTCCCAGCGATGGGCGAGCGGCGCTTGTGGTCCCACAAGGCCGTAGCAATACGCCGCGCACATTTCTCCGCCGTGGATTGTCGGACGATGAAGCCACGACAAATCGAAGTAGCGCTGGACATAGGCCGACGACTGCAATCCGATTACGCATCGCCAATAGTCTGGATGTCGTCGCGCAAGCTCGAGGACAACGCGGCCGCCAATAGAGCAGCCTGTGACGACCGGATCCTTCAAGTCTAATGCCTCTGCTACCGTCATCACGAGCGACACGTAGTTCTCAGTCGTGAGTTTGTAGTCTTCATCCTGCCAACCTTCGGGCGGCGACGACTTGCCGTGCCACGGCATATCGAAGACGATGACGCGAAACCGCTTCGTAATCTCCGGGTCATTGAGCAACGCACGATACTGCCGGCCGTCAGCACCCGCCGTGTGCAAACAGAGGAGCGGGATGCCCTGTCCGCTTTCTTCCCAATAGAGGCGATGCGGACGCTCATGAATGTCCAGCCGCATGTAGCGACCGATGATCGGCTCGATCTCCACCTTCGTCATGACCGGACTCCCGCATGACGAGGCTTTTCCAGCATCAGCTTCAAGGTGAGGAAGTGCGCCATGGCCAGTTCAATATTACCCTCCATGTGCATCTTTCCTTCTCGCACGAGCGCAATGATGTCGTGGTGACGCGGCTTTGGCACGGGCTTCCAGAACTCGGCCCATGCGTCAGCTGTTCCGTAAATGGCAAAATCGTAGGACCGAACGAATGCGTTGGCAGTCGCCACTGTCTCAATGCGCCCCTCGCGGATCACGACGAGATATGCGTCGTCTCCGATGCCCAGCAACACATCCGCGGTCATCCACCGGCCGCGACGGACCAATGCTGCGTCGGCATTCACCAGGCGCTGCAGGTTTTCAATCATGGTTATGCGTTACCTTCCCGAATGCGAGCCCCGACGTCCGCTCTGATGCGGGTCGTGATTGTCATTTTGTGCCGCCCGCAAACACTATTGAGCACGACCGCGTTGGTGACGCCAATATATCGGTGTCGATTACATCGCGCCGAGCGATGAACCGTCCATTCCCATCGTCGGCAATCCGATGAACTGCAAGATGGTTGGTGCGATGTCGACAAGAGATGAAGCTGCAGTTCGCACCGTTGCCCGCTGATTTGGGTGATTGACGATAAGAAACGGTTTGGTCTCGTAGGCTCCCCAGCCACCGTGTTGGCCGTGACCAATACCGCTGAAGGTCGGACCTTCGAAGGCGGCCCAGCGTCCCTCCTGCAGGTCATCATCGCGCGCAACGGATCCCATGTTGACCGCTGCGACCAAATCTTGCGATTGCGACACACCCAAAATGTCCAAGGCCGACCCTCGGGCCACCTCACCGGCCCACAGCTGGCTGGCGATCGCGTCCAGCAACTGATCAAGCCGCGCCGCGTCGAGATCGCTCGCGTAGACCAGAAACGCAGTGCCCTGCGTTGCAAATGCGATGCGTCCGGCATCAAGATCGTCGCCAAACCCCCTGGTACGCGCCCAACCCACCACGTCGACACCATCGCTGATATGCTCGTGGCCGTGGTCTGAGCCGACAACGAACAGGATGTCCTCGCCATGCACTTCCCGCAGATGTGAAATGCGCTGCACGACCTTGGCGACCAGTGCGTCGATCGCCGTCAAAGTCGAAACATGAGCAGCAGAGCCGATCGGATGCTCATGGAGCGCTGCGTCCGGATTGCCGAACCAGAGCACGCCAATCGTCGAGCCGCCGGCCTGCAAGACGTCGTCAAGAAACATGTCCGTCAGTTGGGTGTCACCGGCAACGTCGAGTGTCACTGATAGCGGCTGGTGCACAGCGCCGCCGGGTCCGTGCGACCGCATG
Source organism: Pseudomonadota bacterium (assembly GCA_039186015.1). Classification (GTDB taxonomy): domain Bacteria; phylum Pseudomonadota; class Alphaproteobacteria; order Rhizobiales; family Hyphomicrobiaceae; genus JBCBWG01. Next base: position 18,661 of record JBCDAH010000043.1, on the reverse strand, counting down.
CGATGGAACACTGTTCCATGTTGATCCGGATCGAGCGCAGCCGCGGCACCGGCTGAGACGTTCGAATAGGCGACAAAGGCGCGATCTGGCGCGATCCGTTCCGCAAGTGTCGGAACGTGAAGCGTCTTGCCTGTTATCCGTCGCATGTCATCGAAGAAGTTCGGATGACCGACGTCATAGACGACCAACCGGCCGTCCTCGGTGAATGCGACACGATTGCCGAACAAGCCGTGCCGCCGAGGCAGACAACCGGTTGCCATGCTGGCTGCCGAAGCCCGCGTTGCTGACGGGAATATCGCGCGATGATCGCTGCACCACAGACTCGTGCGGCGGAGTTCCGACAACGTGGCCAATTCTGCACGCGCGATCCAGTCTCGCTCGAGACCGTCGCAGTTCACATAAATCGCGCGTCTGGTCATAACGGGCTCCTGTGGACTTGGAGTTCGTCTCGAAGAGCAACAATAAACGACTTGCAAAAGACTTGTGGCGACCGTTCCAGGCGGATGTAAAATAGTGTGCCACTGCTACTACACGTGCACCACACACGTTTGGAGCCGAACCCCATGCAAGACGCTGCAACAGACAACAGCACGGCCGCAAACCATACGGTCACACAGAACCTAGCCGCATTTGTTGCCAACTTCCGGGCCCATCACGTCTCACCGACCGCATTGACGTGGGCAACCCATAGCTTGCTCGATTGGTCGGCCGTCACACTTGCCGCACATGCTGAGCCACTCGTTACAATGCTCCGTGACGAGTTTGCTGATGAACAGGCAGGACCCTGCACACTGATCGGGCAGAACCGCACGGCACGCCTGCATGACGCCACCCTCATCAACGGCGCTGCCGGACATGCGCTCGACTACGACGACGTTGTGCGACCTCTTGGTGGACATCCGAGCGTACCCGTCATGCCCGTCGTGCTCGCTCTCGGCGAACAGCGGGAGGTCTCAGGTGCCGCGGTCTTGGCGGCCATTGTTGCGGGATTTGAAGTCGAATGCGCGCTTGGCGCCATGACCGGTGCCTCGCACTACGAACGCGGCTTTCACAACACCGGTACGATCGGCACGTTCGGGGCGACGGCGGCGGCGTGTCATCTGTTGGGGCTTGATGCCGACACGATAGCGCGCGCATTTGGTCTGGCTGCCTCCCAGGCCGCAGGCCTCAAGTGCAATTTCGGGACAATGACAAAACCGTTCCACGCTGGTGCCGCCGCAGCCAATGGGTTGCGTGCTGCGCGCTTGGCCGCACGCGGTTTCACGGCCAGTCCGTGCGCGATCGAGGCACCGCAAGGCTTTGCCGCCACACAAGTCCCGGCGTTTGTACCGTCGGCCATGCGCTGCGATCCCCATGCCGCGTTCGCGGTAGAGCACAACCTGTTCAAGTTTCATGCTGCTTGTTACGGGACCCACGCGGCGCTTGAAGGCATACGCACACTGCGCGAAGTCCACGCCATTGGCCTGGACGACATGGCGCATATGATGCTGCATCTCCCGACGCGGGCCGCCGGCAACTGCGATCAGCGAGATCCGGAAACCGGTCTGCAGATGAAGTTCTCGGTTCGACATCTCGCGGTGATGGGGCTCGGTGGCGCCGACACGGCAGCGCTTGACGTCTACAGCGCCGAGAACGCGACGCACCCGCGCTACGTCGAAGCACGTCAACGCGTTGAGGCCGTCTTCAGCGATGAGGGGCGCGACCGCATGACGGCGACCGTTGTCCTGACCACACGGGACGGACAAACACTCACGGCGAATGGCGATGTGGGCCGCCCAGCCACCGATCTTGATCATCAGTGGCAGAAGCTGTCCGCGAAGTTCGAAGCTTTGGCCGAACCTGTGATCGGTGCCGCCAGAACCGAGCAGGCGAGATCTGCCATTGCGAGACTCTCTGATGCCTCGGATCTTTCAGACATGATGGCAGCGCTCGCCTAAAGCACAGCAACACGGCGCATTTGATTGAGGAGAATTGGTGGATGGCAGTTCAACCTACGGCAGCAGCGCGCCTGCGCCGAATGCTTGCAGAGCCGGGCATGATCACGGCGCCTGGGGCCTACGACGGGATCACGGCAAAACTGATCGCGGCGGCCGGGTTCGATTGCGTCTACATGACCGGCTCGGGCACCGCTGCCACCTACGGCTATCCGGACTATGGTCTGGTGACGCTTACGGAAATGGCGGGGAACGCCGGACGCATTGCTGCTGCGGCGGACCTCCCACTCATTGCAGACGCGGACACGGGCTACGGCAACGAGCTGAATGTCACGCGCACCGTTCACGAGTATGAGCGCCGCGGCGTTGCGGCGATCCATCTTGAGGATCAAGACTTCCCCAAGAAGTGCGGCCATCTGGACGACAAGGACGTTATCGATCGCGACGCATTCTGCGCCAAGATCGCGGCTGCTGTGAGCGCGCGACAGTCCGATGACTTCGTAATCATCGCTCGAACGGATGCCCGAGCCGTCCTGGGATTTGACGAAGCCATCGCACGATCGAACGCGGCGCTGAAGGCTGGTGCCGACGTGATCTTTTTCGAGGCGATGCAGGACGAAGACGAGATGGCACGCGTTCCGAAACTGGTCGACGGGCCGTGCCTGCTCAATCACGTCCACAAGGGCAAGACGCCGCCGGTGACACTCGCGCGCGCCGAAGACATGGGCTTTAAGATTACGATCCTGCCTTCGCTTCTTCTGCGCCACGTGTTTGGTGCATGTGAGCAGCTACTATCCGAAATCCACTACGACGCCCCACTGCCGGCCCCGATGGGCAACTATTCGCCAAAGGAGGGTTTCGCGAAATTCGGCTCAGCAGAATGGGATGCATTGCGCACGCGCTTTCGTGATACCGTTTCGGAAAGGGACGCCGCGGAATAGCGCGCGGCACACGCTCAGACCTCAGCGTCGCGGGACCCAAGTCGCGAGCCCCGAAACCAGGACGCCAAACCAGATCGAATCGAGGAGACACCCAGATGCCAACCGCCATGGCCATACGCGAACGCCTGAAGGCGCAAATCACCTCGTCCAAACTCGTCGTCGCGCCCGGCGTCTACGACGGACTTACGGGGCACCTCGCGTCAAATGCCGGATTTGAGACCGCGTATATGACGGGGGCCGGCACGTCGATCCGAAAGGGCTATCCCGACTACGGACTGCTGACCATGACGGAGATGGTCGACAACGCATCTGATATCTCTGCGATTGACGGCCTCGCCGTCATTGCGGATGCCGATACCGGCTATGGCAATGAACTGAATGTTACACGCACCGTTCAGGCCTATGAGCGGGCCGGCGTCGCCGCCATCCATATTGAAGATCAGGGCTTTCCGAAGCGCTGCGGACATCTGGACGACAAAGAAATCATTCCGCTCGACGCCTATACCGCCAAGATCCGGGCCGCTGTGGCGGCGCGGCACGACCCGAACTTCCTGATCATTGCGCGCACGGATGCCCGAGCCGTCATCGGCCTTGAGGATGCCATCCGGCGCGCAAACGCAGCATTGGACGCCGGCGCCGACATCGCGTTTGTCGAAGCACCGCAAACGCTCGACGAAGTGCGCGCCGTTCCAAAATCCGTCAACGGGCCCTGCCTGTTTAACCTTGTCTACGGCGGTAAAACCCCGGCGTTTGAACTGTCTGAGATTGAGGACATAGGATTTGCGTTGGCCATTCTGCCGGACGTTCTTCTGCGCAGCATCATGATGACCTGCGAAGGCATTCTCGGTCCGCTTAAGGCGTCGGGCACGCTGCCTGATCAAGCGTCCGGCATTGTCGTCCGCGAAATGTTTGAGCGCGTCGGTGCTTCGGACTGGGATCGGCTGCGGACGCAGTTCGAGTCTTCGAAGGCAGAAGCTGCGGAATAGCGTTGTCCATAATGTTATCCCGAGCGAGCGGGTGCGACCGATCTGCGTCCACCGCACGGGTGATCGACCAAGGATTATCTCGACATGAGTAAGACGCGTAGAACCGCGCTCGTGACTGGCGCCGGACAGAACATTGGACGCGCTGTCGCGGTTGGCCTAGCCGCTGACGGCTTCGACGTTATCATCAACGGACGGAAGAACCGCAGCATCTGCGATGAAACGGCTGAAATGTGTATTGCAGCAGGTGCACGCGCAGAGATTGCCATGGGAGACGTTGGCACGCGTGACGGTGCCGTCGCTGTCGCTGACGCCGCGATCAGCACCTTCGGTCAGGTCGACGTGCTGGTGCACAATGCAGCCATCCGCCCGGAGACTCCCTTCCTCGATATGGATGACGCGGAGTGGGATGAGGTTCTCGGCGTGAACTTTCTTGCATCGTACTGGCTGACGCGACGGTGTTTGCCGGGCATGGTCGCCGCGGGCTGGGGGCGACTGATCAACTTCGCAGGCATGAATGCGATCAACGGCTACAATGGACGCGCGCACGTCTCTGCCTCGAAACACGCTGCATGGGGCTTGACGAAAGCGCTTGCAAAAGAGTTCGGGCCGAAGGGGATCACGGCGAACATTATCTCGCCTGGTCCAACACGGTCTGAGCACGAAGATCCGGCGATGACGGCTCACGTCAAGAGCCAGGTCTCACGCATACCGATGGGTCGCCTCGGCGAGCCGGACGAAATCGCAGCGCTCGTGTCGCTGCTGAGTTCTGATCGCGGCGGCTTCATCAACGGCCAGTTGTTGCAAGTTAACGGCGGGACGCAGACCTGACGCGGTTTCAAATTGCGCGCGATTGCTTCATTCGAAACTCAAGAGACCAAAACACAAATCGGCTGCCAAACTTGGCAGCCCATTTCCAGCGCGCTCACGTACTCGATGATACGACTATTGATTCGAGCGCAACTTCGGATCCAATGCATCGCGAACGGCATCGCCGAACATGTTGAAGCCGAACACAGCCAGCGTAATGGCGACGCCCGGCCAGATAGCCGTCCACGGTGATGTCTCAGCGTGCTCCTGCGCGGACCGGAGCATCAGGCCCCAGGCCGGTGTCGGCTCTTGAACGCCAAGGCCGAGGAACGACAGAGATGCCTCCAACAGAATCGCCTGGCCGACAAACGCCGTGATCATGATGAGGAACGGCGCCATGACGTTCGGAACCATGTGCCGCATAATGATGCGTGAATTCGAATAGCCGTTGGCCCGTGCCGCATCGATGTAGGGGATCTCGCGAATTGCGAGCGCGCTGGAGCGCACAACGCGGGCACATCTTGGAATGAACGGGATCGTAATCGCGATAACGACGAAGATGACCTGCACCTCCGGTGGGGCGGTTGGGAACAAGCTGCGCGAGGCGACCACAACCGTTAACGCGATGATGATGAGCGGAAACGCCATGAACACATCGAGGATGCGTTGCAGAATGAGGTCGATACGGCCGCCAAAGAAGGCGCTGGCGACGCCCAAGACGAGCCCAATGATTGCGCCGACGAAGCTGGAAACCAAACCGACGAACAATGCCGTCTGTGCGCCATAGATGATCCGGCTGAGAACATCGCGACCAAACTCGTCCGTGCCAAGCCAATGCGTTGCATTCGGGGCTGTCAGCATGAACTCGAGCGAGTTCTCTTCAGGATCGAATGGCGCGACAAGTGGTGCAAGCGCCGCGGCAATCACCATCGCGATGACCACCAAGGCGCCGAACGTGCCAAGCGGTTGCTTGCGCGCCATATTCATAACTTCAGAGAAAAAACCCGGCCGGTCGCGGAGTTCCTCCAATTGAGACGCGTCTTGTGCGATCTTGGTCGCTTGCACGCGGACCTCGGATGTGGTCGGCATCGCCTGCCCCCTCAACTGTAACGAATGCGCGGGTCGAGCCACGCGTACATGATGTCGACAACGAAGTTCGTGAAGACAAAGATGAGCACGATGATCATCACGATCGCCTGCGTCATCGCATAGTCGTTCAAGGTCACGCTATCGACCAGAAGCCGACCGAGACCGTTCAAGTTGAAGACCTGCTCGGTGACGACAAGTCCGCCCATGAGGAATGCGAACTCGATGCCGATTACGGTGACGACAGGGAGCAGAGCGTTCTTGAGAGCGTGGCGATTAATCACAAGCTTCTCGCGCAAGCCCTTCGCTCGGGCAGTCCTCACGTAGTCTTCACGCAAGACTTCAAGTAATGCAGAGCGCGTCATGCGGGTGGCCACGGCCGAATATCTGTAGCCCGTCGCCACAGCCGGCCAGATCAGCATCGACAGATTGTGCAATGGGTCGACCCACAGCGGTCTGTAATCAATCGGCGGCATCCAGGGTGTGCCGAACCAGGACTGCGTCGTTATCAGCAGGCCGAGAATGATGATCATGCCAAGCCAGAACGACGGAATGGCGATGCCGGCAATCGAAAACGCACGGACAAGATAGTCGATCCAGGTGTTTTGGTAGACTGCGCTGAGCGTGCCAAGCGGAATGGCGATGAGGATCGACACCAGCGTCGCCATGATCGCAACTTGCAGCGACAGCTGAAAACGCAATCCGATTTCGGCGGAGATATCTCGGCCGGTCCACATCGACTTGCCGAAGTCCAGAGTAATCAGGCCGTAAACAAACCGGCCGAACTGGACGATAAGCGGGTCGTTCAAGCCAAGCTGCTCGCGGCAAAGCGCGATTTGGGCTGGATCATAGTAAGCCCCTTCACCGCCGAGCTTCAGCTCACACACGTCGCCAGGAAGCAGGCGCAGAAGGAAGAACACCAAAAACGCGGCACCGATGACCGTCGGGATCATCAAGATCAAACGCTTGAGCACGTACTGCCACATACGAGGACCGAGCCCTTATGTACATCGCGGAAATGATCAACACGATCGCACAAAGCAAAGCGAAGCGTGTTGAACGGAACTTCTGAAATTGCTCAGGGGCGGCGCGCCGTGCACGCCGCCCCTCAGTTGGAGTCAGCGCTTACTTTTCGATCCAGACGTGGTCGAGCTGCTGCGCCAGATAGTGCGATGGGGCGACCTTCCAACCCTTCACATAGGAGCGGTGCGGATTGATCTTGTACCACCACAGCGTGATCATCTGAGACACGTTCTCATCGAGAACGCGCTTCTCGTATGCACGCATCAACTTGCGTTGCTCGTCGACCGTCGCCGCCCGCTCAAGCTTTGCGTAGATTTCCTTCGTCTTCGCGTCGTCGAACTCGGCGTAGTTGTTACCGGCTCCCGGCAGGAACTTCGTGACGTCAGCAATCGGATTGATCACGGACTGGCAGTTGAAGTCGACCGAGACATCAAAATCGCGCTTCTTGCGAAGAATGTCGTAGAACACAGGCGATGGATTGACCTGTTGCGTCACTTTGATGCCGACGCGCTTCCACTGGTCGATCAACCACGTGCCCACAACCTTGTACGGCTGGTCGACACCACGATTGTTCAACGTGAACGTCAGGTTTTCATGCCCGGCCTCTTTCAAGAGACGCTTGGCCTCTGCACGAGACGCTTCGATGTCTTTGCTGTACCCGGCGAGCTTGACCAGCTCGTCTTCAGTGGCGGCAAGCGGGTGCTTTGGAAACGCGACACCGCCTACGGTCTTCACGATCGCAATCCGCGAGAGGTACTTGGAGCCACCCCAGCGATCGATTGCGAGCGTTAGCGCCCGGCGAACGCGCACGTCGTCGAACGGCTTTTTCTTGTGGTTCGGCGTCACGATCAGAACGCAGTTCCAATCGCTTTCCTGAACTGTGATCTTGTCACCCAAGGCAGCAACAAGCTCGTCGCGGGATTTCGGCGGGAAACCACGAAACTCGATCGCAGCACGGTCGCCGCGAATGGACTGTACGCGAATTGACATCTTCGGCGCGGAAATCGCTTTGAAGCCATCAAGGTAAGGGCGGCCCTTGAAGTGATAGTCTTCGTAGCGCTTGCCGCTTACGAAGCTGCCCGGTTGATACTCGACAAACCGGAACGGCCCAGAACCATTGATGTTCTGTTGGTGCCAAGTATAGCCGTGCGTGTCGAGGTCCTTCTTGGCGTAGATAAAGTTGAACGGCGAAGCCAGCGCCGGCAAGAAGGCACCCGTCGGGAACTTCAGCTTGAAGACCACTGTATACTTGTCCGTGGCTTCAACGCTCTCGACCATCGAGTAGAACCCTTTACGGTTCGATGCGACGCCCTTTGGCGGGAAGATGATCTTCTTGTAAGTGGCGACAACATCCTCAGCCGTCAGGGGCGTTCCGTCATGGAACTTGATGCCCTGACGGATCTTGAACGTGAAGGTCTTGCCGCCGTCTTCACCCTTCGGAACGTCCCCTTCGCAGACGTCACACTCGAAGTCCGCAGACGCTGGATTGTTCGGGTCGACGCGAATGAGAAGGCTATAGAATGGCGCGATCGGGTGGATCATGCCAAATGTCGACTCGATGTGCGCGTCAAATGACGGAATCTTCGAGCCGACAACAAAGTTCAGGGTGCCTCCTGTCTTCTGGGCGATGGCACCCGTCGCGGCGCCAAAGGCGACGCCGAGCGCCGTAACGCCCGCAACAACGGATCTCAAATACCTGGTTTTCACTTTGTACCTCCCTAAATTTCCGACATTCCAGTTCGCATTCGTGTACGGCACTGCCGCCATGTATGCCCGCCCCTCTTGTTGGGGGACTAGACCTCTGTGCACGCAACCCAATGGCCCGGGCGCGCCTCCCTAAACTGTGGGATTTCCCGCTTGCAGCTGTCGACAGCCAACGGGCACCGCGGATGAAAGACACATCCGGACGGCGGATTAATCGGGCTTGGAATCTCGCCCTTGATTATCTGATGTGCTCGTCCGGCTTCGCGCACCGGATCGGCGATCGGAACGGCCTCGAGCAGGGCTTTGGTGTATGGATGCTGGGGATTGTCAAACAGTTCGTCCGTAGCTGCCAGCTCGACCATCTTACCGAGATACATGACGGCCACGCGTTGGCAGAGGTGACGTACGACGCTGAGATCGTGCGAAATGAACAGATAGGTCAGGTTGAACTGATCGCGTAAATCCTCAAGCAGATTGATCACCTGCGCCTGGATCGAGACATCCAATGCAGAGACGGCCTCATCACAAATGATGAAGTCGGGATTAACCGCGAGCGCGCGCGCGATGCCAACGCGCTGTCTCTGACCGCCGCTCATCTCGTGCGGATAGCGATCGGCAAATCTCGGGTTGAGGCCAACGGTCGACAGCAACTCCAGCACCCGCTCGCGACGGCCCCGTTTATCCGGAATGATCCCGTGCACCATCATAGGTTCGGAAATGATATCTCCGATTGTCATCCGAGGATTGAGCGAGCTGTAGGGATCCTGGAAAATCACCTGGATGCGCTGACGCAGCGGGCGCATGTCGGCTTTCGACAGCTTGCATAAATCCTGGCCATCGAAAAAGATCTCGCCAGATGTCGCGTTTTCGAGCTGCAACATGCAGCGACCTGTCGTGGTTTTGCCGCATCCGGACTCGCCAACGAGGCCGAGCGTTTCACCGCGATAAATCTCGAAATCGAGGCCATCAACCGCCTTCACATGCGCGACAACGCGCGGAATGACAGCGCCTTCCGTGACCGGAAAGTGCATTTTCAAGCCGCGCACTTTCACCAGCGGCTCGGCAGCTGAAACACTGCTACTATCGTGCGTCTGCGGATTTGGCTGCTCAAGCGTAGTCCCGACCTGCATCATGCGGGCGCTCCCTCACGCTGCTCTGCATCGAGGCCGACACCATCTTTTTCAAAACACGCAGAGATGTGACCGGCAGACACCTCTTCCAACGTCGGGCGCGCGTTGGCACAGCCATCGACGGCAAACCGGCAGCGCGGGCGAAAGCTGCAACCTTGGTCGAGCTTGGTCAAATCGGGCGGCTGCCCGTCGACCGGTTCGAGGCGCATGCCGCGGGGCAAGTCCATGCGTGGGATCGAACGCAATAGCGCCAAGGTGTAGGGATGGCGCGGATGCGTGTAGATCTCTTCAGCTGTGCCGCTTTCGACGATCTGACCAGCGTACATCACATTCACCCGGTCGGCATACCGCGCGACCACACCGAGGTTGTGCGTGATGATGATCATCGCGACGCCGAGTTCCCGCGTCAGGTTTTTCATCAACTCCAGGATCTGCGCCTGAATGGTGACGTCCAAAGCTGTGGTGGGCTCGTCGGCAATAATCAGCTTGGGATTGCAAGCCAGCGCCATCGCAATCATGACGCGTTGGCGCATGCCGCCACTGAGGTGATGTGGGTACTGCTTCAGCCGGCGGTCGGGCTCAGAGATGCCAACCAGCCCGAGCAATTCCCGTGCCCGGTCCATGGCCTCGTGCTTTGGCATTGCCAAATGCTCGTGAAGGGTCTCCGTCAACTGACGCCCAATTGAGAGCACAGGATTGAGCGACGTCATCGGCTCCTGGAAAATCATGCCGATGTCACGCCCACGGATATCGCGGATATCGTCTTCGGACAGCTGCAGGAGATCCTGGCCTTCAAACAGAATCGCGCCGCCTACGACCCTGCCGGGCGGGTTCGGAATCAGCCGCAAGATCGACATCGCACTTACGGACTTACCAGACCCGGACTCGCCAACGACGGCAACCGTTTCCCCCGGACGCACATCATAGCTGATGCCGTCTACGGCCTTCACAACTCCACTTGATGTGAAGAAATGCGTTTGCAGGTTCTGAATAGATAATAAACGCTCGGACACATCCTCGCCCCGGCGCGCACTGGCGCTCTTTTGACTTTGCCTCCCGACCGCGACCGGCTGCCCATTCTTTGGAGCAGTTCTCCAGCCCGGCTGTATAGCGAGCATGGGACAAAAGTTATCGACAAGCAACAAGCAGATGAACGGTCGCGAATGTTTGTTTGCTAGGAGCATTTATATTTCGCATGCCGCAGCGCACATAAATCCGTGCTGCACAGCAAATTACAGATTAGTTTGCATGCATCGTTTATCGTCAAATTCTTTGCCTGATGGTCATGGGAGCTACCAAATCCGGCCCGGCCGGAGATGGTCGTAGCGCGTATATCTTCGGCGTTCGGGCGGACGCTCCGTGATCTCAACGACACATCCTTGGCCGCTGTCCGTCTCAGGCGGGAAGTAGTACGCGCCATGCGGCAAGAAGTGATGGCGATTGAGTTCAATTTTCTGGTTGTCGATACTGGTTCTTTCGCGGACGCGAAAAGCATAGACGAGTGCGAGACCTGGTAAACCCGACATTAAAGCTACAATTCCGATTGGACCAATCAGCGCATAGACCAGCCCGATCGGCCAGGTTCGGACGACAGCAGCCACAGCGCCGACAACAAAAGCGACAAGTGTCCACACGGCCCACCGCGCGAACTTCGCATCGACTTCGGCAAGGTGCGCAACCCGCTTCTCCAGGGCGTCCATCTGAGATGCCGCGACACGCGCATGACCGGCGTCTTCATCGCTCAGGCGCGCTATAAACGCATCAAGTGTCAAAGACTTTGAGGTTTCTCTCATTGCTATGACCTCCCAAGGTCTTGCCGTAATTTTGAGCAGCGGCACAGTTAGGAGCGGATCTCCCCACTTCTATCCTGACCGGTGCCTCCGGCAATCGTACCGTAGCGTTTCGACTGAACTCAGTTGTGCCACAAGCCGTCGAGCGGCATGCTTGCTCTTGCTTCACTGACTTCACCCGATGAGGACGAGGGACTCGTGTCAGCGCGTACATTGTTTGACAAGGTCTGGGACGCACACGTCGTCGCACACCTCGAAGATGGCTACGACCTGCTCCACGTTGACCTGAACCTCCTTCACGATCTCTCCGGTGTGAATGCGCTGGATGACATCGCATCGCGGGGTTTGTCGGTCCGCAATCCCGAACTCCAACTCGCCGTGCCGGATCATGCAATCTCGACCGATCCCGGGCGCACCGCAATGTCCAACCCGAGGAGCGCCGATCGCGTACCACGCCTTCGCGCAGGCGCCCACGCGCACGGGATCCGCTACATCGATATCAACGATCCGAGCCAAGGAATCGTCCACGTAATCGGACCAGAATTTGGGATGACGCTTCCCGGCATGTTGATCACCTGCGGCGACAGCCACACGTCGACACATGGTGCGCTTGGTGCGTTGGCATTCGGAATTGGCTCTAGCGAAGTTTCGCACGTCCTCGCCACGCAAACTCTGCTTCAGAAACGGCCGCAGCAGTTGCGCGTCACATTCGAGGGTCGCTTGGCAGTTGGCGCGACGCCGAAGGACATGATCTTGAGCCTGATTGGTGAGATCGGCGCGTCCGGCGGAAACGGACACGCTATTGAGTATGCGGGCTCAGCCATCCAAGACCTGTCGATGGAAGGACGCTTGACCGTTTGCAATATGTCGATCGAGTGTGGGGCAAAGGTGGGCATGATCGCACCTGATCAAGTGACCTTCGACTACCTCTCGGGACGAGAGTTTGCGCCACGCGGTGCGCGTTGGGAAGAAGCACTGGCCGCCTGGCGCGGCCTGCCGACAGATCTCGAAGCGACGTTCGCACGCGATGTGGTTATTGATGCCGCGGCAATCGCGCCGCAAGTGACTTGGGGCACAAGTCCAGAGCACACAATCGCAATCGACGGGCATGTCCCTGATCCAAATGCGGCGCCAAGCGCCGCCCAGAGACAGGCATGGTCGCTGGCCCTATCCTACATGGGACTGTCGCCCGGCATGCCAATCGCGGGGACACCCATTGATCGCGTGTTTATCGGATCTTGTACGAACGGCCGGCTTTCAGACTTCGAGGCAGCCGCAGCGATTGTATATGGGCGTCGTGTCGCGCAAGGTGTCACGGCTTGGGCAGTGCCTGGCTCACAAGCTGTCAAGACTGAGGCAGAATCGCGTGGGATCGCTGATGTTCTCAAGTCCGCCGGCATTGAATGGCGCGAACCTGGGTGTTCCAGCTGCGTTGCCGTCAATGGTGAGGTTGTACCGCCTGGCCAGCGGGCCGTTTCGACAACCAACCGCAATTTTGTAGGTCGCCAGGGCCCGCAAGCGCGAACCCACCTGGCCAGCCCGGAGATTGCGGCAGCGTCTGCGATTACCGGAGTTATAACCGACCCGAGACACCTCGACGATTAATCGTGCGGAGTAGACCTATGGAGCCCTTCTGTCGCGTAACCGGTCCGGCGGCTCCGCTGGCTCGGGACAACGTCGATACCGACGTGATCATTCGCATCGAGCGGCTCGCCGAGCTCGACCGCGACGCACTCGGGTCCTATGCGTTCGAAGCTCTTCGCTATCGCCCCGACGGAAGTGAAGATCCTGACTTCATCTTGAACCAGGTTGCATATCGCGACGCCCCCATTCTGCTGGCCGGCGAAAACTTCGGCTGCGGATCGTCGCGTGAAGGCGCTGTCTGGGCTCTGGCCGGTTGCGGGATCCGATGTGTCATAGCCAAAAGCTTCGGCGGCATCTTTGCAAACAATTGTTATCAGAACGGTGTTTTGCCGATCGCCTTGAGCGGCAGTTGCGTCGATGCGCTCACTATGCGCGCACTGGACCGTCAGGGTGCAGCGTTCACTGTTGACTTGGACGCGAAAACGATCGCGCCGCCCGGCGGTGAGCCCATCACGTTTTCGATTGACGGACTGCGTCGCCGGGCGCTGCTTGCCGGCCTCGATGATCTTGGGCTCACCCTGCAGATCACGGACGCTATCGGATCGTTCCAACAGCGCGACAGGATCGCCCGCCCGTGGATCTGGCAGAGATCTCTGTTACCGAATGCCCCCGGCAATAAGCGATGAGATGAACATATGGACTTTAGCCTCAGCGAAGAGCAACGCCTGTTCCAAGATGCGGTTACGAGATTCGCGTCGGCGGAGCTTGCTGCCGACGCACTTAACAGGGCCAACTCCGACGTCTTCCCGACCGATGTGGCACAACGCATGGCGGAGACCGGGCTGCTTGGCATTACAATTGCGGAAGATCTTGGCGGATTGGGCGGCACGCTTGTCGACGCCATCCTCGCGATCCAGGCTGTCGCGAGCGTATGTCCGCGAAGCGCTGATGTGGTTCAGGCAGGGAACTTTGGCGCCATCCGAACCTTTGCAGAGTATGCCACGGCTGAGCAGCGCGCCCGCTACTTGCCCCATCTTTTGGCAGGCGAAGGCCACATGGCTGTCGGCATGACGGAACCGGAGGCCGGTTCCGCAGTGACGGAACTCAAGACCACGGCGACGTATGATGGCGAGGCGGTTGTCATAAACGGCACGAAGATCTTTGGCACACACAGCGCGTCAGCTGATGTTTTTCTCATCTATGTCCGGTTCGGGCCAGGTATCGACGGCATCGGATCGGTATTGGTGGATCGTGGCGCGCCCGGCTTCGAGATCGGCAATCCGTCCAAGTTCATGAACGGCGAACACTGGTCGCAGCTCTATTTTGACAACTGCCGCGTTCCAAAAAGCCAGGTTCTGCTTGGGCAGGGCGGATTCAAGAAGCAAATCTCTGGCTTCAATGTCGAGCGTCTGGGCAATGCGGCTCGGGCCGTTGCGGTTGGGCGGCATGCATTCCAGGTTGCGCGAGACTACGCCCTGACTCGGCAGCAATTCGGCAGACTGCTATGCGAGTTCCAGGGTCTGCAGTGGAAGTTTGCGGAGATGGAGCTGAAGCTCGAAGCCGCGCAGTTGCTGCTGATGCGCGCCGCTGTCAATGCCGACCAAGGCCTGCCATCCGCTCATGACACGGCGCTCGCTAAACTCGCATGCAACGAGGCCGGCTTCTTCGCAGCAAATGAGTCCATGCAAGTGATGGGCGCGCTCGGCTTCAGCGAAGAGAGCATTGTTCAATACTGTGTGCGGCGTACGCGTGGTTGGATGATCGCGGGCGGCTCTGTTGAGATTCTCAAGAACAGAATTGCCGAAGGCGTATTCAATAAACGGTTCTCACAACGCGCACCAAAACTGAAAGGGTGACCATGACGCCGTCGGCTTCCCGCTTGCGGGCGCTGCTGTCTCCGCGCCGCGTGGCGTTGATCGGCGCGTCTGATAATGCGCAGAAACTCACCGCGCGGCCGATGAGATTTCTGCAGCAACATGGCTTCGCCGGCGAGGTATTTCCCGTCAACCCCATGCGCGAAACCGTTCTGGGAACTCCCGCATTTCGTTCTGTCGCCGACATTCCCGAGACCATCGACCACGCGTATGTCTTGCTTGATGCCGAGCCCGCGATCGAAGCGGTCCGGTCGTGCGCCGCGGCCGGTGTACCGGTTGTCTCCGTATTGGCGGATGGTTTTGCCGAGGCCGGACCGGAAGGCCGTCGCCGTCAACAGCAGCTCGAGCAGATCGCCAACGACGCCGACATGTTACTCATAGGTCCAAACTCCATGGGCGTTGTCGGCACCCATGCGGGCTTCACATGTACGGCCAACGCTGCGTTCGCCGCACAATCCCTTGTGCCCGGGCGCTTTGCTGTGCTTTCACAAAGCGGCAGTGTCATCGGCACGTTGTTCTCACGCGGTCAGGCGCGTGATCTCCATTTCTCCGCGCTGGTGTCAGTTGGGAATGAGGCACAGAGCGGTATCGGCGAGATCGGAGACCTGCTTCTTGATGATCCAAAGACCGACGGCTTCCTGCTCTTCTTAGAGACAATCCGCAATCGCGACGCGATCGCGCGCTTCGCGCGGCGTGCCTGGGACCACGGCAAACCGATCCTCGCCTACGTGATTGGTCGGTCCGATGACGGCCGCGCTCTATCGGTATCACACACGGGTGCGTTGACGGGCGGCGCGGCTGCCATCGACAGCTTTCTGAGGAGTATCGGCATACGGCGTGTTGAGACATTCGAGACGCTGCTCGAGGCGCCTGTGGCGTTGCGTGGCAAATCGATCAGCGCGCACCGGCCCCGCGCGGCGACGGTTGTCTCAACGACCGGCGGCGGCGGCGCCATGGTTGTCGACCAGATCAGCCTGCGAGGCGTTGAGATTGCCGGCTGCAGCCCGACGGCCCGTGCGACGCTTGAAGCGCAAGGCATCTCGCTGGGCCATGGCAAACTGATTGACGTGACGCTGGCCGGCGCGCGCTACGACACAATGAAGGCCGTGCTTTCCACGCTGGCCCATGACGCGGCAACCGGTGTTCTAGTCGTTGCAATCGGGTCGTCGGCTCAGTTCAATCCGGACCTGACGGTCACGCCAATTGTTGATGCCGCGGCAGAGGCAGCCGACGACGCCGCGCCTGTTGTTGCCTTTCCGCTCCCGCATGCGGAGGAGAGCTTGCGCCGCCTTGCAGACCACGACGTGCCGACGTTTCGAACGGTTGAAACGTGTGCCGAGACAGTTGCCCTTATGCTTGAGCCCGTAACTCCCTCTGCCGAAGTCGTCTTGCAGCTACCCGAAGCCACAGTTGCCGCCATTGATCACTCGCCACCAACCGTCCTCAACGAGATCCAGTCCAGCGTGATCTTTGCCACGCTCGGCATATCCTTTCCGGATCAGCTCGTGGTCGGACTTGGCGACGACCTGCCCAAGCCGCTGCCAATCGCCTATCCCGTGGTCGCAAAGCTGATTGCACGGGACCTACCACACAAATCTGACGTCGGCGCAGTTCAGATCGGAATCCATGACGACGATGCTCTAAAAGCGGCGATGTTTGAAATAGTCGACTCTGTGGTCAGGCTCGCGCCGGGCTCGTCGCCATCCGACATGCTCGTCCAGGAAATGTGTCTCGGTCTGGGTGAGGCTCTGATCGGCCTGACGCGTGACCCGCTTGCCGGGCCAATGGTGACTGTCGGGATGGGTGGAACGTTAGCTGAGATCTACCAGGACGTCAGCTTGCGGCCAGCACCGGTCTCCTTCGAAACGGCCCGCGAGATGATTGCCGAGGTCAAGGGGTTTGCCGTCTTTCGCGGATACAGAGGCAAACCGAAAGGCGATCTCGAAGCGCTGGCTGGAGTGGTCGAGGCCATATCTCGATTAGCGTTGCACCCTCGTATTGCGGAAGCTGAAATCAAC
The DNA here is from genome assembly GCA_039186015.1 of Pseudomonadota bacterium. Classification (GTDB taxonomy): domain Bacteria; phylum Pseudomonadota; class Alphaproteobacteria; order Rhizobiales; family Hyphomicrobiaceae; genus JBCBWG01. The sequence continues at coordinate 1,784 of JBCDAH010000043.1, read as the reverse complement.
CCGGTTATCGTCAGAGCAGATGGCGATGGGGTCGTCGCAGTGGACAGTCTGGTGCGCCTGAGCTGAGGCTATTTCCGTTTTGCATCATAAGCACCCAAGTCGGCTCGTTTGTCGAAGTCCTGCGTGAAACTATGACGCTCACAGATAATATTGATAGGACCGAAACGTCTATGATCGGCGTAGGACGCTGAACTATGCGCACCATTGAATCTACTGCGAATGACCGCACCTAATTCATGATTAATTCATTTCTATCGTATTACAATTATTACAATACCGCATTGGAATTAAAACGGCTCAGATAATCAACTCCAGGATTGGGAACTTTTCCCAAGTCGGTCCGTCATGGCCTTCGCAACCACATTACAGCGGCGCGCGCGACCAGCGTTTCGGTCGCTCAAAAAAGCCCTCTCCGAGGTTCGCCGCGAGCTGTTCGACAGCTATCACCCGGAACGGCACTATATGCGCGGCCCCGGGCCGAAATGTCGGGAAAAGGAGCGCGGCACCCAGTCCATGACGCGCGTGCCGACCGCTTAGACAGCTCCCGGACCAAATAGATCTTGCCAGCCGTAACGACTGCACGTCCAAAATGGCCGCATGCCCAGATGCCTGGTGGCCACAGCTCATAAGGCTCTCCGAGCCCGTCCCGCAGACACGCGCAGCCGCTTGTTTCCCGAACTCTTGTGCACGGGGTGCCTGGACGAAATCGCAACTCTCCGTCAACGTGCAACTTGCTGCGCGATCGCATCCGGCCTGCGAAGGCCATACTACTGCCGTCTTGGCAGTGCGTTTCCATTGCTGACTGAAACCTGCCTTTGAGGCAGAGCTTTCGCCGCAACGGAGATGTGACGTGGCACGTCAGAGCCGATCGGACAATCGCGATCTTGAAGCGCTTATGGGAGACGTGACCGAGTACGGCGTACGCAGCGCCGATGACTTAGCTCGAGGCGAACGGATGGCCGACGAAAACAGGCGGCGAGGTGGAAGACTGAGTGCGTTCGGTGCAGGCGTGGCCACGCTGGTTTCCGTCTTTGCCCTCATTTTTTCCGGCTTCAGCTTTTACGAAACCGTACTGAAGAGCGCTGAACTTCGATTTTATCAGCCACCGCTAATCTATATGTATCGGCAGAGCTTTCGAGACGTCTTTGCCATTCCCGTAACGATCTCAAACGATGGCGCGCAGCGCGGGACAGTTATGTCATTCGACCTGACAATCGTGAACTTGAAAACCAACGAATCCAAAACCTTTCAGAACCTGCATTTCGGCAGCTCGCCGAAGGGCGCGCTACGACTGTTTACGCCGATCACCGTCTCAGGTCGCAGTTCTTTTTCCGACGTCGTCTTATTTCATGCATTGAAAACCGGGTCGTTTGTTGAGACGACGGGCGGCGTCGCGTTGCCACTTCGGCTCACGCTGAAGATGAATATGGACACCAGCGGTGATTGGTTTGCACCTCGACAACCTGAGCCGATCAGTTTCGACATGACAGCGTCATTTATTGCCGGCATGCGGGCTATGGAAGGCGGTCAGCCGACGCAACTTCACGATGCGCGTTGGGCGAACGAGCGCAAGCGCGTACAACAATAGCCGAGGCGCCTGCGTGTTGGGCCCGGCTCGGCGCCTAGAGTATCCGTCTTGGTCAAGAGGTGACTAGCGGCTCCAAGAACGGGAGCAACCGGATCCCGGTGCATCCGTAACTCGGGCGGAGTTCGTGTAACCGTGAATACGCACACGCCGGGTTTTCTGCGGCACTACCGAGGTCCTGTCCGTCATTGAACACCGG
>JBCDAH010000042.1:0-33844 GCA_039186015.1 Pseudomonadota bacterium | reverse complement strand
CGCCGTGAAACGCAATGGCGTGCATCTGAAGATGTGCACTGTTTTTTGTTAGGTCGTTTTTTGATATCAAAGTGTAGTGGCACTTTCGTTGACGTTCTGTTGTTGAGTGATTGCTATAGACGGCCGTGACTCCGCTGGCTAATCCGACGATGACGCCAAGTGCCAATAGTATGATGTTCACAATCATTTTTTTCTCCTGGCGCCGCCCCAGCCGAAGTAAGTGTCTTGACGTTCGGCCCGATGGGCGGGAGATCCAAAGGGGCCTACGGTGACGCCGCTTGCTTCAGCGCCAAAAGTGTGGGTAATGTTGCCGCGCCCGTCTGTGGCGGTCACAATTCTGGTATGGCCTGTTGCTGTGGTGAACTTAATGCCCTCGCAGCCGCGATGGGGCCCGATCTGTAGCCTCTGCCGGGTATCGGTAAATAGTTCAGGAAGCTGCCGGCGGCCCATCCTGCAGCGGATGGTGCGTGGCCAAGGCCGGAATTCCACCGTCAGGCCCAAATTGTGATAGTGTCGGCCAAACTTCATGTTCCGTAGGGCTTTGTGTCTGTCACCGTACGTGTCTCTCACCGTATTGGTGTGGCGTTGCAGATGTTGTGGGCAACAAGCATTCTGATATCGTTTCACTCAGGGTAAATCGCATCGTTGATGAGTTGTTCTAGCTCCTTTTTGTTGTGTTTAATTGCGTAGGTCCGCAACCTTGCAACGTCGTTGAGTGACATGACGCCGCCATTCTTCAGATAGAAAGTGGCAAAATCAGCATGAATTCGATCGCCATTGCATACTGAGGCGAATATCTCGCTTGTTACAGGCAGTTCCGATTCGCCAAAGAAGTCATACGAGTCTCGAAATACGACCCAGTGCATATTTACCCCCCTGCCATTTTTGACCTCTTTTTTAATTGTTGCCAGGCTATGATGGCACTTAGGTCGCGGCTTTAGGGTCGGGTGATATCGGTAGACAGCCGTTACCCCGCTGGCCAATCCGATGACGATGCCTATCGCGAGTATAGAGAGTCGCGGTAACATTTCTTACTCCTGGCGCCGTTGTTAGTTCGGTTTTTGATGTGGCATGTTTGAGTTGTTCGAGTTGGTAAAGAATCGACGTCTGCTTGATCTAGAGGATTTTGGCTGATTTCGGAATTTTTTCGCGGTAGCAATTCTTGTCAAAGCTCATTCCTTCTGCGTTTCGCTGTTGTTTTTTATGTTGGAAATCAGTTTCGCAAGCTCGGTTTGGTTGTTCTTTTTTGCATAAAGTCTTAACCGTTTTAGATCGTTGAGTGAAAGAGCGCCTTCTCGTTTTAGGTAGTAAACTGCGAGTGTGATGTCGAAGCTATCGCCATGGCATCTACTGTCGAAAATCGCATCACGTATGGGTAATACCGTAACTCCGACAAAATCAAACAGGCCATGAAACATGACGCGATGATCGTCGACGTGTCCGCCATTTCGGACCATCGCTTGGGCTGTTTCCAAATTGTAAGAGCACCTGCTTTGCAGTCTCATGTTTGGGTGGAGCTTGTAGACGGCTGTGACCCCGATCATCCCACCTGCGATAAAGCCGAGGATGAGGAAGAGTGCCTTTTTTGTCATTACTTTCTCCGTGCGCCGCCCCAGCCTCGGAACGTCTTTGCTCTTCGTTTTTGAAAGCTGGGTGATCCAAATTGCCCGGCCTTAACGCCGCTTGCTTCTGCACCAACAGACTGCGTGATGTTGCCGCGCCCGTCTGTGGCGGTCACAATGCCAGTATGGCCCGTTGCGGTTGTGAAATTAATACCTCTCGCAGCCACGATGTCACCCGGCCGGTAGCCTTTGCCGGGTATTGGCGAGTAATTCATGAAGTTACCGGCTGCCCAGCCTGCTGCGGATGGTGCGTGGCCGAGGCCAGTTATAGACCTTATCGACGCAGGAATTTCACGGCCGTAAAAGACGTTGGGGACTGGCTGACCGGCCAAGTCCAGGACGGTGCCGACAAAGCAGTTGCACTTGTTTGTATTCCGCGCCCACGTTCCAAACGGGGTGGTAACGGTTCCGCCATAGCCAAATTCAGTATATTTACCCTTCGCTCCGGCGAATGTGCCGGCAACAGATGCAATCTTATCCGAAGGTGGCAGGTTTGCGGGGACTTCAGCGTCGAAGTACCCTTTTTTGTCGCGTCTGATCTTTGTGCCGAGCATAAAATCCTGATCCCACCCGGCGAAGTGGCCGAACCGGTCGGAACCAAGATCTTGGATCTTTCCATCCTGATCCTGGCCGACGTAACTATCCCAACCGGCACCGACATCGCCCGAACCCTCCGGTGCATCAAAGAGATGCCCATTCGGGTCGCTATTGTTGATGGGGTTGTTGCCGGAGTAGGCATATCGATTGGTGCCGACCCCGGCTACGGTTGGGTCCATGGTATCGGGGCTCAGGAACTTGGCGTTCGCCGATGCGGCCATGGCGGTTGTTATGGCGAGAAACGCGGCCAAGGCCCGTATCATATGACGCATTTTCTTGTCCTCTCGCTGCGTCGTCATAGCTTCGACGGCCGCCATCCGAGCGCTTCGGCGCGCTGGAAGTCAGCTTGATTATTGCGGTGTCAGGTCTTCAGGCGCGGGCGCTCCGTAATCGGGATTGCGTTGAACGTCATATATTTCTCGGCGTAATGGACCCGGATGAGATGGCCGTAGGCCGTGCCGCGTTTAACCAGCGCATAGGCCAACTGAGGGAAGACCCTCAGGACCGCATCCGCAGTGGCGATCGCGTCAGTGTACCTGCCGTGCCGGATCAAATGCTCGACCACGATCATGGCCATGGCCGCTGCGGTCTCGCGCCGCGACAGCGACCGCAGATAGAGGCCGTTGGCAATTGCCTGGTCCGTCATCGGCAAGTGCTTGCGATACCAGAGATCGCGCGTGAATCCGGCACCGCTGGTCGATTCCAGGTTGAATGTCCGGCCGGTCTCATCGGTGTACCTGACGAACACATGCAGCGGCGCTAATGCTGCCGCTACCTTCAGACCGATCCGCTCAGCGAGCACAAGAAACAGGAACGGCATCGAAATGCAGTTGCCCTTCCGAGTGTCGAGATATGTCGAAAGCAACCGGTTTTTCGGGTTCTGACCCGTCGGATCAGACAAGTCGTAGCGGAAGGGCCTGTTGTTGTTCCACGCACCCGGCGCGTACACCATCTGGCGTAAGGCATCCAGTTTCTGGCGGCTGGTTTCTGGGCGCGGGCGAGCGGACCGAACCTTGGCCGCCAGACGATCAATCTCGGCAAGCCGTTTGGCGATGTCCGTGTTGGGATCGACAAGCTTGTCGAAGCGCAATTTGACCCGTGCGAGATCGGTTGTTGCGTTGATGTTTGCAAGGATGCGTTCGACGATAACGGATGGGCGATTGTGTGCCGTTGCCGTTGCCGTTACGGCGGTGAGGCCCAGGACGGTGACGCAAATCACCGCGCGGCGCAGAACTCGAACGAGATGACTCATCGTCAGACCGGTAATCAGCTTGCGTGTTCAAGTTGGATTCCTGCACGGCGCAGTTGTTACGGTCAAGTTTAATCCGTACACGTTATTATTTGGCGGTTAGTGTGATCGGAACGCGACATCGGATATGTGTCGGCAGCCGCTGTCACCTGGCGTCACTCGGCATCGGCGCTTGCCAGGAGCCGTTGGAGCTGGGCGCGGAATTGGGGTTTGACCGCCTCGGCCGCGGTGATGATCTCGCGTGCCTTGTAGAATTCGAATGCGCCGAAACCGTCGAGGTCGAAGTCGAGATAGAGATCGGGGCGCTGGTGGCGCAGGCGTTCTCTCGTAATAGCCTTTTGCAGGATCTGGGCGGTTTGGACAGCAATCGTCATGGCTGTCGGGTTTGCGCCGATCGCGGTTTCACTCGTCGCGCCGCTGACATCGATCGCGACGGTGATATCGGCGTTGGGCATGACGAGATCAAACGGGCAGGGGTTGGTTAGCCCGCCATCAAGATACAGGACGTCATTCCGCTCCACCGGCGAGAAAACAACCGGAATGGCCATACTGGCCGCGATTGCTGTCTTAAGCGGTCCGCTGGCAAAGGTGTCGGTTGTGTGGGTCGTCAGGTTTGTGGCCGTGACCGATAGCGGGACGTTGAGGGCGTCGAATGTGCTCGGCATGTCCTCAGGCAGAACGACGTCAAGGACCGCTTCCGGGTTCAACAGGGCCGAGCGCACAGGGACCAGTCGCAACATGTGCTGTCGTGGCGCGGCCCGGGCCGCGAGCAGTTGGCGGATCATGGTCCAGCGGTTTCCGAGCGCGTCTTCGGTGAGTTCTCGGATTTTCGCCGCCGAATAGCCGGCTGCGTACGCGGCGCCGAAAATCGCGCCAATGGATGTGCCCGCAATCACGGCCGGTTTGATGCCGAGTTCGTCGAACACCTCCAGGATTGCGATATGCGCCAGTCCGCGGGCACCGCCGCCGCCAAGAGCAAGTCCCACGCGGCGCTGGGTGATGTCCGGTATTGTGGTGCGATAGGCGCTGGAGAGCTTGGCCATCTGTTCTGACACCGGTTTTGCTGGATCTGTTCCTTAATGACCGGAGATGGGGGCTTTGTCGGCGGACAGGAAGTGTCGGAGTGCCGCAATAAGCGCATCCGGGTTTTCCTGGGGCACAAAGTGTCCGGCCGGAATGCTGAAGCCGGTTACAGGCTGTTCGCACCACCGCGTCCATGTCGCGATCGGATCAGGGCCGTCGACCAGATTTCCCCGCGTGCCCCAATAGACCGCGAGCGGCGCTGCAATCCGGTGACCATTGTCCCGATCCGTGCGGTCGTGGTCTATGTCGCGTGTTGCGCCGGCGCGATAATCGGCGCAGCTCGCCGCCAACCTGGCGGGCTCAGAAAAGCAGGCCTGATCGTGCGCCAGGACGCGGGGATCGAACCATTCCGGCGGTGTCGGCGCACCGCGGGACACGCGCTGGGCCACCCATCCTGCGGAGTCATGACCGATCCAGGTTTCCGGCAGGGGTGCGGGCTGAGCCAGAAAGGCCCAATGATAGAGGCGCATCATGCGCGCTTGATTGATAGTTTCCCAAACATCGAGTGTCGGGATCACGTCGACAGACACGACGCGGGTTACGGTCTCGGGATGGTCCAGCGCCATGCGGTAGGCGACGCGCGCGCCGCGATCGTGCCCGACGACGGCGAATCTGGTGTGTCCGTGCGCCCGCATCACAGCGACCATATCGGCCGCCATCGCGCGCTTTGTGTACGTGTCATGATCAGCGGTGTCGGCTGGCGCAGAGCTTTGGCCGTATCCGCGCAGATCCGCCACAATCACCGTGAAATTCCGTGCGAGTTCCGGGGCAACGCGGTGCCACATCATGTGGGTCTGCGGGTAACCATGCAGGCAGAGCACGGGTGGGCCACTGCCGCCGGATCGGGTGAAGATCTCGATGCCGTCAGCCGCTACTGTTGCTGTGGAAAAACCTGGGAACAGGTCGTCGACCGAGACCATGGTATGGGCACCTTTTCGCTGTTCAGTCCCACACCAGTATGACGCGGAATTGTGCGAATTGGAGCCCGCGATGCAGACCAAAGCACTTGCCGGGATCAAGTCCGGTTTCGCCGTGCTCTGGCGTGATACAACAGCCCTCGTTGTGGTGTTTCTTCTGGCCTGGGTCATCGGAACGCTCGCGGTCGTTGCGCTGAATTGTTTTACATTTCACTTTACCCAGCGGCTGCCGGAACGTTGGGCCGTCACGCTTGTATGGGCGGTTGCGGTCTGGCCCGTTGTCGACTTTCGCGTGCTGAGGCACATGTTCCAACAGCAAGCGCCGGATCGGTTCTCGCTGGGCGATTTCTGGCGGGTACTTCCGGCACTTATGGTGATTGCCTGCTTGGCGGCCGCAGCGACCTTGGTGATCGACGGTGCCGCCGCCGGTGTCCGCGGTGCTGTTCTTGCGCTGGCAGTGGACAGCGCGGGCCGGGCTGATCCCGAGATCTATCAAGCCTGGTGGTTCCCTGTGTTGTACACTGGCGTGTCGCTCATTGCAGACTCGCTGCAGGGTTTTGTCGCGGTCATCGCATTTATCGCGACACTGAACCTGGTGCTTTATGGCGCGTTGTTTGGCGGCGATGGTTGGGTGTTTTTGCGCCGGAACCTTTTGATCCTGGCCGCATTGGCGGCCGTCCTCGCGATCGTGTTGAACAGGATCGATTTTTCGTATGAGCTATTCTTAAGCCAGATGGGCGTTCATGACCTGACGCCATGGCCGATTGTATCGTGGCGCGAACTGGTACTGCCGCAAGCACTTTCGTCCGCCGCCTACTTCCCGACGCTGTTCGTTTCAACAGTCGTGCCGATCGTCATGTACGTGAGCCTGTACCTTGCCTGGCGTGGTGACGGCCATCCCGATGAGGCGTCATGAACTCATCGGGAGACTGCAACTCATCGCGAGATTGCGCGCCAACCAATGTCGCGTCGATAGAAGCCGCCTGGCCAATCAATCGCGTCGACGGATGCATAGGCACGCTGGTGTGCGGACAGAATATCTGTGCCGCGTGCCGTTACGTTCAATACGCGTCCGCCGTTGGCGATTAAGCGCGGTCCATCACGTTTGGTGCCTGCGTGAAACACAACAGTGTTCTCGCCGTCGGCTGCTGCATCGACATTACGGATTTCGCTGCCTGTTTCCGGTGTGCCCGGATAGCCGTTCGCCGCCATTACAATCGTGAGCGCCGCATCATCATGCCAGTCGAGCGAGATCGCGTTGAGGGTTCCGTCGCAACAGGCCATGAGCGCGGGTAGGAGATCTGACTTCAGGCGCAGCATCAGTACCTGACATTCCGGATCGCCGAAGCGGACGTTGTATTCGATCAGCTTCGGCCCATCGTGGGTGATCATCAAACCGGCGTAGAGCACCCCTTTGTAGGGCATGCCGCGTTGCGCCATGGCGTGAACTGTCGGCCGAATGATGCGATCCAGCGTGTCTTGCAAGACGGCCGGCGTCATGATGGGCGCCGGCGAGTACGCGCCCATGCCGCCGGTGTTGGGGCCGGTGTCGCCGTCACCGACGCGTTTGTGGTCTTGTGCCGTCGCGAGTGTCAGAACGGCCTCGCCGTCGCATAGGGCAAAGACGCTGGCCTCCTCGCCTTCGAGATACTCTTCGACGACGACCTCGGCGCCGGCCTGGCCGAAACGCCCGTCGAAACAGGCGTCAACGGCTGCCATTGCGGCATCGTGCGTCTCGGCGATCACGACGCCTTTGCCGGCAGCCAATCCATCTGCTTTGACGACAATCGGTACAGCGCATGTCGCCACATATGCGCGCGCGGCTTCGGCATCAGAAAACCGTTGGTAATCGGCCGTCGGAATCGCAAACTCGCGGCAGAGGTCCTTCGTAAAGCCTTTCGACCCTTCGAGCTGCGCGGCCGCGCGACTTGGACCGAACACGCGCACGTCAGCGGCGATGAGAACGTCGGCCAATCCGGCAACGAGCGGCGCCTCCGGGCCGACGACGACAAGTGAGATTTCTCGGTCTTTGCAGAACGTGACGATTCCGTCATGGTCATCGAGCTTGAGGTCGACACACGTCGCGCAGTCTGCGATTCCCGGGTTGCCCGGTGCACAATAAAGGCGATCGAGCCGTGGACTGGTGCGGATTTTCCACGCCAAGGCGTGTTCGCGACCCCCTCCACCGAGCAGCAGGACATTCATGCGAGATCTCACTCATCAGGGCTTCGTCTTAGGGTTTCGTTGGGCGCACCAGACAAGCTTTCAACAGACTGCGTTCACGGGTGCGCCGCGATGATGGGTTAATCGTGTATCATGTTGCGGGATGGAGATAATCCCGAACGTCGACTTCTGACGCGCAAAAGGCGCTTGCTGTTGACAGAATGATAGTGCTCAAGTCCCGCCGGATCGTTTTCGGCCTCGCGATTGAATTGGCAGTATTGAAAAGGGCAATCTGTACTCTTGGCAAAACGCCCAACACAACAACCGGATAGTCAGGCCACGGCTGGCGCCAGCAACGTCGCCGAGTTTTCGGTCGGACAACTCGCGCAAGCGATCAAGCGCACGCTGGAAGACGGCTTCGGTTACGTGCGCCTGCGCGGTGAAATCTCCGGTTACCGTGGCCCGCATGCGTCCGGCCACTGCTACTTCGCGTTGAAAGACGACAAAGCCAAAATCGACGCTGTGATCTGGCGCGGTGTGTTCGGCAAGCTGAAGTTCCAGCCCGAAGAAGGCATGGAAGTTGTCGCCCAGGGCCGCGTGACGACCTATCCGGGATCCTCAAAGTACCAGATCGTTGTCGAGGCGCTTGAGCCGGCCGGTGTCGGTGCGCTGATGGCGCTGCTGGAGGAGCGGAAGCGCAAGCTCGCCGCCGAAGGTCTGTTCGACGAGTCGCGCAAGCGTCCGATACCGTTTCTGCCACGTGTCGTCGGTATTGTGACGTCGCCAACCGGTGCCGTGATTCGCGACATGATGGCCGGCTTTGAAGAGCGGTTTCCGGCACATGTCATTGTCTGGCCGGTTCGGGTGCAAGGCGAGACGTCGGCTGCCGAAGTGGCCGCTGCGATCCGCGGGTTTAACGCCCTCGCGCCGGATGGTCCGATACCACGGCCGGACACTCTGATCGTCGCGCGTGGCGGTGGCAGTCTCGAAGATCTCTGGAGCTTCAACGAAGAGCAGGTCGCGCGTGCCGCAGCGGACAGCGACATACCTTTGATCTCGGCTGTGGGCCACGAAACGGATTGGACGATTATCGACCTTGTCGCCGATGCGCGGGCTCCGACACCGACCAAGGCCGCGGAATGGGCCGTGCCCAAATACGCGGATTTGCTCCTGCAACTTGGCGATTTGCGCCAGCGGCTGGGATTGGCAGGTGTTCGGCTGATCACGTCATATCGGACACAACTTAAGGCGGCCGCACGCGGTCTGCCGAGGCTGCAGGAGTTGTTGGCAGGGCCGCGTCAGAGATTTGACGCTGTCGACCAAAGGTTGGCGCGCGCGCTTCAGGCCAACACGCGTGAGCATGGCGGGCGGTTGGCCAAGGTCTCGGCGCGCCTGCAACCGCGGCTACTGTTGTCACGTCTGGAGCGCAACAGTGAGCGGCTTGCGACAGTATCTGAGCGCGCAGCGCGCGCGCTTTCGCATCGGATCGTGCTGTTGCGCCGATCACTGATTGGGACCGGGAAACTGCTTGAGACCCTGAGCCATCGGAATGTTCTCAACCGCGGGTTCACGTTGGTGACGGACGACAGCGGCAAGCCTGTTCGGTCTGTCGCGACACTCCGCAGCGGTGACCGGATCGGGCTCGAATTCGCAGATGGTGGCACCAGTGCGCTGGTGGACCCGGTTGGCGGTGCGAGTGGCGAATCCACTGCACCGGACGTACCGCGAGATCCCGGCACGCGCCGCCCACGGAGCCGAGGCGGCGCCAAGCAAGGGTCACTGTTCGATTAAACATCTCTTTGCTGACGGAGATGTCTTGACGGATGCTGCGGACAACACGACTTTCTGAGCTGGTCGATGCCGCCGGAGTGGCATCGCAGCACGAAACATGCATGGAACGTGGCATCGATGGGACGTGGTGTAGCATGACGGGGTTTGAGCGATTGTTCGGTCTTAAGGGTGAAGCGCGGGTGCGTTACAAGGCAGGCGAATACACCGTGGTGTCTCCGGGTGACTTCGTCACCTGCGCCATGACCGGGCGGCGCATTCCGCTGGCGGAATTGAAGTACTGGAATGTCGAGCACCAGGAAGCCTATGTCTCGGCAGAGGTCTCACTCCAGCGGTATACGGAGTTGCGGCTCAAGTCGCGCTAGCGCAGCGCTCACACGCACGCGCAATCAGAGCGCGCAATGTTGCGAGGTCGGGGTCATCGAATTGGAGTTTAACGGGCAGACATTGTGCGCGCTCTGCCAGGAGCGCTGCCGCGCCGCCGGAACCTCTCAATCGCGCGAAATCCTTTGTTGTCGTTAAGAGGCAGGCGTCGGACGCCTCGGCCAGCGCAAGAAGGTCCTGTGCGGGCGCTTCAGTGATCGGCTGATGATCGTTGAAGATCCGTGTTGCGACGACTTGGCCGCCCAAATTCCGGATCAGCGCCAGAAACCGGTCCGGGTGCGCGATCCCCGCAAAAGCGACAATGCGCGTACCCTGCAGCCACGTCGTATCGCCTGTCGGCCGGGTCTGTGCCTGCAGGATCGGACAATCGCTGGATTTGGCGGAGAGCGTGCCGCTCAGGTCAGGATGTGTATCGCCGGCATCGCCGCGACTGTTCATGACGCTGCTCACGACGCTGTTGACGACGACGCAATCAACGCGCGCAAGCTGGAATTCCAGCGGCGCGCGCAGTGGGCCGGCCGGTATCACCTGTCCATTTCCGATCCCGCGAGCGCCGTTGACAACGGCAATCCGAAGATCCTTTTCAAGCTGCGGATTCTGGAGACCATCGTCCATGATGATGAGGTCGCCGCGGGACGGATTGGCCTCGATTTCCGCAGCGCCCTTATCCCGTCTGCGCGCAACAACAGTCGGCGCCGTATCAGCCAAAAGCAGGGCCTCGTCCCCGACGTCGTGCGCGCGATCGGTTGCAGTATCGACCCAGTGGGGACCGGTCGCGTGTCCCCCATATCCGCGCGTGAGGAAAACCGGTTGCCGGCCGATCCGCCGAACGTCTTCAGCAATGAGAAGACTAAGCGGCGTCTTTCCCGTGCCGCCGGCCGTCAGATTGCCGACACAGATCACCGGAAGCCGCGCGCGGTAGGGGGACACCAAACGGTGGCGGTATTGCGCGGCGTAGCCGAACGCCAGTGCAAACGGAGCCAGGGCCCGCGCCTCCCATCGCGGCGACGACGCATACCACCAATTGGGTTCCTTAAGAGGCACGCTTGATGTCTTCGCTATCGTTCAGGAAGCCCAGAAGCGCGCTGACGGTGCGGTCTTGCGCGCCGCTCAGATGCTTCAAGCTTTCGTCCGCGTTTTGCTGCTGGCGTCGTAAATCAACGTCGCTGCGCAGCAGGCCAAGAGCGGAATCGGCCAACTCCGCTGCGGATTGAACCTGAAGCGCACCACCGGACTTCAACAACATGTCGAAACTGTCTTGGAAGTTATACCAGTGCGGCCCCGTAATGATGGCGCATCCAAATCGCGTCGGTTCGATGGGATTCTGTCCCCCGCGCTCAGCCAGAGAGCCGCCGATAAATGCAACCGGGCAGAGGCTGTAGAATATGCCCAACTCTCCAATCGTGTCGGCCACGTAAACGTCGATCGACGGCTCGATTGGCTCACCGGCTGATCGTAGGGCGCAGCGCAAGCCCAGTTCGGATGCAAGTTGTTTGATCTCCGGCCCGCGTTCAGGATGACGTGGCGCAATGATCGTCAACAGGTTCGGAATTTCGGCGGCGACTTGAGCGCGCGCGTCCAGCACGGTTTCGTCTTCGCCGGGATGTGTGCTTGCGGCCAGCAACCTTGGCCGGTCTCCAATCGCTGTCGCCAGGCGCGCCCGTTCGCCGTTATCGACGGGCAGAGGTGGCGCATCGATCTTCAGGTTGCCCACGGCCTCCACATTGCGTGCGCCGACATTTGCGAACTGGCGGGCGGTTTTTTCGTTCTGCGCCAGCACCAAGCGCACACGGCTGAAGAGTGGGCCGGCAAACCCCTTCGACCGTCGCCACCGTTTGTATGACCGCGCCGACATGCGGGCGTTGATGATCACGATTGGAATATCGCGCCGATCGGTTTCGATAATCAGGTTCGGCCAGATTTCCGATTCTGTCAGCACGCAGAGGTCGGGGCGCCAGTGGTTCAGAAAACGCGACACTGCTTCAGGCATATCGACGGGTACGAATTGATGCACGGCCAGATCGGAGATGCGCCGCTCGGCCAGTTCCGCTGATGTCCGGGTGCCGGTGGTGAGCAGGAGATTCACATCGGGCTGTCGGTCTGCGATTTCGCGCATCATGGGCAGGACGGCATTCGTTTCCCCGACACTTGCGGCATGTACCCACAACATGGGCCCGGGCGGCCGCGGACGATTGGCAATGCCCAGTCGCTCATCCAGGCGGGCGGGATCTTCCTTCCCGGTCTTCTGACGGCGGCGAAGAATGGCCGGCACAAACGGAGCCGCCCCTCGGCTCAGGGCGCGGTAGGCGCGCAGGCGGGTGCCCATCGGTACCGGCGGCGCATCATGGGGCAGCGCGTGCGGTGGTGTCGCGCGCGTTGGATCGGCCCGTGCGACCGTATAGGCCCGCGCCGTGACCCGATCGAGCTCTGCCTGGACCTGGCACAATGCCTCTGCCATGGCCATGTCGTCGGCATCTGCGGCGACGGAGATTGGCTCCCCGACCACGCAGGCAATGCGCGAGAACGGCAAATTGAGCGTCATCCGGCTCCATGTGTCGAACGCGCGGTAGTTGCTTGATGCCACTGCAACGGGGCGAATCGGTTTGCCGGACAGGCGCGCTAACGTGACAATGCCTGGGCCGGCGACGCGTGCCGGTCCCGGCGGAACATCCGCCGTCATGGCAACGTTATCACCAGCATCGAGGGCGCGAATCGCCGCACGTAATGCGGATGCACCACCACGGTCTCTTTTTCTGTCGCCCGCACCGGCGCCGCGGATCATCGAAATGTTGAAGCCGGTGAGAACTTCTCCGATCAGTTCGCCGTCTCCATGGCGTGCAACCATGGCCTGGGTTCGGACGCGGTCGGACGGGTTGACCGTCGGGATCAGCATGAACTGGCCGTGCCACATGGCGATGATTTGCGGCGTTCCGGCAATCATGACGTCGACGGCGTCGTCCGGCTCAAACTGCACGCGCGAGGTGCTATGGACGAACCTAAGGTAGCGCGCGAGCCAACGACCTGCGCTGCGTCTTAGGCCATTTGTCTTCCAAGGACGCTTCGGCATGACCGTCTAAGCTTCGATTCTGACCGGGAGATATCCAGACAGTTTATAGTCTGCCACTTGAACGTCTTTCGTATAGCGGTTACTCGGCAACGGCAATTCCCCGCCGATGTGGTAGTGGTAGCGTCTTGGATATCGCAATCCTGCGATGGGGATATTAAGAGATTCTAACGCGAGATTCCCGACAACATAGGTCTTCAGACGTACGCATGATTCCTGGCACAAAACGAGCCCGGCGGGCCATTGCCGACATGAATCGCACGGTTCGCAGGACAATGATGGACCGCTCACCGCCATGGCTAAGGTCTTGGTTGGGGCCGGTCATGCTGCATGCGGACATGCTGTTCGTCGATCATGGGATCTTTCGCACGATATATCTGAACAAGCATAAGCTCGATGGCGAGGCGATTCGCGCCGCACAACCGACTCCCGGGCAGATTCGCCGCCTGGCCCGCCGTGGACTTCGCACGATGGTTAATCTCCGTGGCGAGCGGGATTGCGGCAGTTACTGGCTCGAAAAACAGGCCTGCGACGAGGCCGGGATCGTATTCGAGACGTTTCGTGTGCGGTCGCGTGCCGCGCCAACACCTGAAGAGGTTTTGGGCGCGTGCGAACTGTTTCGCCGGGTCGAGTATCCGATGCTGATGCACTGCAAGTCCGGCGCGGACCGCGTTGGGCTTATGAGTGTGCTGTATCAGTTTGTTCATTGCGGCGTGCCGTTGGAGACGGCCAAACGTCAGCTGTCACTCCGATACGGCCATATCCGCCAGGCGCAGACGGGTGTGCTCGATTACTTTTTCGAGACCTACATGGCCTACAACCAGTCTCAGCCGATTGATTTTCTGGAGTGGGTGTCGACCGTGTATGACCACAAAGCCGTGATGGCGGAGTTCCGGTCTCACTCGCTTGCGGACAAGTTGGTCGATGGGGTTCTGCGGCGCGAGTAATCGCGATCGTCGCTCAGATCACGTTCACCGTAGGCCAACTTGCTGGTGACGCGGGCATTGGACTTGCAACGCTGCATACCTAATCGTGTCGCGGGCTTATTCGTCCGGCTCCAACAGCTTGTGCATATGCACAATGAAATAGCGCGTTTGTGCGCTGTCGACCGTCCGTTGAGCTGCGTCTTTCCAGGCGGAATATGCCGTTGCGTAGTTCGGGTAGATTCCGACGATGTCGAGCTTGTTCAGATCCTTGAACTCCAGGCTCTCAAGGTCGGTCAATTCCCCTCCGAATACGAGGTGGAGCAGTTGCTTCGTCGGCGTCACTTCGCTCATGGGACCGGTCCCGATGTGTCCAAAACCAGAGGTTTTATCTGGTGCACCAGCCGACGCGCGGTGACAAGGGCGATCGGCCGAATGACGTGGGACAAATCAAAACTGTAGAAGCAGAATCTCCATGCACAAGCCGATCAGGACGATCCATCCGACCCATCGGTTTGCCCGGAAACGCGCCAGACAGTTTTCGGTGTTCTGAGTGTCCAATGTTACCGTCTGCCAGGTGAAGTGCGCGCCAGCGGCAAGAACCATCAGGAAGTATGGGCCCTGTGCGCCGGCGGCCAATCCGGCGATGAGCCAGCAGATTGCTGCAGCAGCGAAAAACGCGCCAATGCACATGCGCGTCTTGTCACCAAAGTGCAAGGCCGTCGACTTCAGGCCGAGCAGCGCGTCATCTTCCGAATCCTGGTGGGCATAAATCGTGTCATACGCGATGGTCCAGAAAACCGCTCCGACATACAGGATGAGCGGAGTCCATGCGATTTCGCCGGTAATCGCCGTCCACCCAACCAGCACGCCCCAGTTGAACGTCAGGCCGAGCACAACCTGAGGCCAGTACGTGAAGCGCTTTGCGTACGGATATGCTGCAACCAGCGCTAACGACGCGATCCCAACGAAGATCGTCACGAGATTGAACTGGATCAGGACGAGGAAGCCGATCAGCGACAGGGCGACTGCAAACACCAGCGCCTGCGTGACTGAGATTTGGCCTGACGGGATCGGGCGTGCTGCCGTTCGCGCAACCCGACCGTCGTAGTTTCGGTCGACGATATCGTTCCATGCGCAACCTGCACCGCGCATAACCAATGCGCCGATCGCGAAAAGCACGAAATACCAGATGTTTATCCAGGTCTCGCCTTGTGCCAGGTGGGCATAGGCTTGGCCCCACCAACAGGGAAAGAGCAATAACCACGTGCCGATCGGCCGGTCCAGCCGCGCCAGCTGGAGGTAGGGTTTTGCAAAGGCGGGGGCCCAGGCATCAACCCAGTTGTCCGATGCAGCATCGGCGATTGGGCCCGGGTTCGTCGTCGTCATATCGACCTCACTGGGTCATAAAATCCCTCATAGTGCATTCTGGATAGCACACAGAAGTGGGCTGCCAAGCCTTCGTGTGTTTCCGGTTTCGCCGCAAGCTGCTCACGTTCCTTCGCGGCCACCTATGAGGCGTTGTATCTTTCGCGGTTTGGACGGTGGTGCGGATCCTGTGAAATGCGACATCGAGCTAGCGCGAGTGACACGTGATATGGCAATCCGAGATCTGACATCGCAGCGGCTGTTCGTCGAAACGGACTTGCACGAAGCCGCTGCAGTCGACTGCGATGCGACACAGGCGAACTACCTTGTCAATGTCCTGCGCTTGAAGGTTGGTGAGACCGTTCTGGTGTTTAATGGACGCGACGGAGAATGGGCCGCGGACGTGGCCGAAACGGCGAAGCGAAAGTGCCGCCTGATTGTCCGGACCATATGTCGCGCTCAGGAGGCGGGGCCGGATACGCTTTATGTCTTTGCCTTGCTCAAGCGCACGCGGCTTGAGACAATCGTCCAGAAGGCGACCGAACTTGGCGCGGCGCAGCTGCAACCCGTCACGACCGATCACTCCCAGGTTGATCGCGTTAATCTGCAGCGCCTGCGTGCCAACGTGATCGAGGCGGCCGAGCAGTGCGGCATTCTACGGGTGCCGGACATTCATCCTGTCATGCGTCTGGATCACGTCCTGGATCAATGGGAGCTGCAACGTCCGCTCGTTTTCTGTGATGAGGGCGCTGAAATCACCAGCCCGATCGCGGCCTTAAACGCAGTGTCTCCCGGGCCGGTTGCGGTCTTGATTGGGCCGGAAGGTGGGTTTTCGCCGCGGGAGCGATCGCGGCTTCTGGGCATGCCGTCCGTCGTTCGTTTGTCACTGGGGCCTCGAATCATGCGCGCTGATACCGCTGGCATCGCAGCCCTTGCTCTGGTCAACGCAACGGTCGGAGATTGGCGGTGAGGGTACGCACATCCGGCGGACCAACGGACCACAACCCCGTGACTTGTCTCACATAGTCTTGGCGTTCATAACTCACAGTCTTGGCGGTGCGTCCGCTGAGCTACTCACATCCACGGAACACCCATGTCGACACGTCAGCCGGGGCAAGCGAGCCCAGCAATCGAAACGCGCGATGATTTGGTTGCATGGTTTGCTGAGGGCGAAAAACCGGAGGCCGACTGGCGGATCGGAACCGAGCACGAAAAGTTCGTGTTCGACACGGAAACGCTCGGTCCGGTCCCGTACGATGGTGAACGGGGCATTGCGGCGCTCATGGACGCACTGATTTCCGAGTTCGGCTGGGTGCCGATCGCGGAAGGCGGCAATACGATTGCGCTCAAGCGCCCGCGCGGAGAAGGCGACGAGACGATATCGCTCGAGCCGGGTGGTCAGTTCGAGCTGTCCGGCGCGCCGCTCGAGAATCTGCATGAAACGTGCGCCGAGGCCGGCGAGCATTTGCGCCAGTGTTTGCATGTCGGCGAGCGTCTCGGTGTTGGCTTCCTCGGCATTGGTTTTACACCGACGTGGACGCGGGACATTATCCCGACCATGCCGAAACCGCGCTATGCGGTTATGACCCGTTATATGCCGCAAGTCGGGGCGAACGGTCTCGACATGATGTATCGCACCGCGACCATTCAAGTGAACCTGGATTTCGGCTCGGAAACCGACATGGTGGCGAAGATGCGCATTGCGCTTGCCTTGCAGCCAATCGCCACGGCTCTGTTTTCAAGTTCACCGTTTTTGGAGGGGCGCGCGAGCGGGTTCAAGTCGCTGCGCAGCGAGGTCTGGCGTGATACGGATGCCGGACGCACGGGCATGCTGCCGTTCGTGTTTGAAGACGACATGGGCTATGAGCGGTATGTCGATTACGCGCTCGATGTTCCGATGTATTTCGTCTATCGCGACGGGCAGTACATCGACGCAGCCGGTTTGTCGTTTCGAGATTTCCTGGACGGTCGGCTGGAGGCTTTACCTGGAGAGCGTCCGACACTCGATGACTGGTCCGATCATCTCACGACCATTTTCCCGGAAGCCCGTCTCAAGCGCTTCATCGAAATGCGCGGTGCGGACGGCGGTCCCTGGCGACGGATTTGTGCGCTGCCGGCTTTCTGGGTTGGATTGCTGTACGACGCAGACGCCAAAGCCGAGGCGCTCGAGTTGATCGCGGGCTGGACTGCGGACGAGCGGCAGATGTTGCGGGACACGGTTCCCAAGAGTGGCCTGGCGACGCCGTTTCGTAATGGCACGGTTCAGGATGTCGCCCGGGAAGCGGCCCGTATCTCCGCAGCCGGGCTTAAGCGGCGCGCGCGTGTGAATAGCCGCGGCGAAGATGAAACCATGTTTCTCGACTTCATCGAAGAGGCGTCGGCGACGGGTCAAAGCCCGGCTGATGAACTTCTGCTTCGTCTCGAACGGACATGGGAAGGCGACATCAAACGAATCTATGCCGAGTATGCGTTCTAGCTTGTTTTCGCTCACGGGCTGCTGTTTTCGCTCACGGCTATTCCTCGCTACGCTCGGGCCTCCGCGGGGGCGGCGCAACGCGCCGGGCCGCAGTCGCGGCCTTAAACAGTGCTCGACGGCTAACCCGCGCTCAAGTAGCGAGCGCTTGTCGCGAGCGGTAGCGCAAACAAAGACTCGCTCGAGCCGCGAGCCTGCGAGCCTGCGAGCGTGCGAACAGCGCAATTGAAGACTCTCTTCGCTCACGGGCTGTTCTGGCCTTCGGCCAGGCCCTGCGCGGGGGCGGCGCAACGCGCCGGGCCGCAGTCGCGGCCTGGAACCGTGCTCGACGGCTGGCCCGCGCTCGAGCCGCGAGCCTGCGAGCGTGCGAACAGCGCAATTAAAGACTCTCTTCGGGCAGGCTCTGATTGTGTGTCGTCGATACAGCGTTCGTTATTGAAACTGGCAACTGCCGGATCACGCAATTGTGGCGTGTCGCATAAACCAAGAAGTCTGATAAACTATCGGCGGTTGAGCCTGGAGCGGTATCCGTGTTGTTGTTTCTTCAAGTCGAGACCTGACGTCGCGCGATTTGGCGTTTGCTACCGCGATTCAGCGGACATTCATGCATGTATTCGTAGACTGGTCGCATATTCTGACGCAAAGACCGCCACGTTCGGCGGCAGTTTCACGGGAGCGGCGATGTCAATTCAGCAAAAGGTGGGCTCGTTTGCGCGTGCGTTTGCTGTCGTCAGCGCTATCTTCGTGCTCGTTGCCCTGGCACTTTCAACGACTGTCGTTTTCGATGCGCAGGCCGGGGCTTGCTCAAACGCATGCCGGGCCGCCTATAACCAGTGCCGCATTGCGACCAAGGGCAGCTCGCGCTGTGAGCGCGCCTACCGTGCATGCTTGCGACGGTGCATTCGTCGCTAATCGTTCAGTCTTTGGCGTTGACAACAATTACACAGAATTGGCGGGGGCCGTGGGCACCCATGACGAGGCGGCCACCAATGTCTCCCGTCCGAGACGGGCCTGAAATCAGGTTGACGGTGCGCGGCATCTCATTCGATCCGAAGCGTTCACGCAGCACATCGAAGCCGTCTTCATAGGCCTCAACAATATCTTCGGCGTTCAACACGACAATATGGGTTTCCGGCATGAAGTTCAGCGTCACCGGATTATCGGGACCTGACGCCAACATCAGCGTGCCGGTTTCCGCAACGCCCGCAACCGCGCGGCTGAGGCCGACGGCGTCGTCCGGCCGGGCGGCACCGAATGAGATCTCCATCGTCGGCTCTGCCTGCCAATCAATGGCGGCCAGGTCGGCGTCATCGCCGACACGAAGCGCAAGCGGTCGGTTGGTGCCGCGGAGATAATCTGCAATCGCACTGGCGATGTCCGCGGCATCCGCAACGTCAATAACGGTTGCGGACACCGCTTCGAGCTGTTCACGAAAGACCTGCTTCAGTGCTGTCGCGTCTTTGCCTGCCACGCGGTCGGGTATCGGATGGCGCTGTCGCGCTGCGACATGCTGCTCAGCAGCGGTCTGGCGTCCGGTGTCTTGACCTTGGGCGCCAAGGCTGTGGCGCACGCGGTTGAGGATGGCGTCGCGTGCACTCATCGGCTTAGCCCCGCCTTGTGTTCGGCCCAGAGCTGCTGGAACGTCCTGTGCTGTGGCGCTGCCAGATCGCGATGCTTGGTCCATCCGCCGGCCAGCGGCAGCCAGCGGAATGCGCCCCGTCCCCGCGCGGCGGCAGAAAGCGTCGCGATGGTGAGTCTGGACATCGCGTGGTACAGCCGCGGCCGGCGGGCGAACCATGACCAGACCTTGAGGCCCAATCTGGCCTGCCACGAGGTGTCGCCGGCCGTGAATTCGGCTTCGCGATGATGCCGCATGAGCTTTGGCAGCGGTATCTTCATCGGGCATACCTGCTCGCAACGCCCGCAAAACGTCGATGCGTTGGGCAGATGCGCTGCCTGATCCACACCAATCAATGCCGGTGTGAGTACCGCTCCAATCGGTCCTGGATAGACCCAGCCGTACGCATGGCCGCCGACTGCGTTGTAGACCGGGCAGTGGTTCATACACGCACCACATCGAATGCACCGCAGCACCTCCCACAACTCCGTGCCGAGGAGCTCAGAGCGCCCATTGTCGAGTAGAACGACGTGATAGGCTTCGGGGCCATCCGGGTCGTTCGCGCGGCGTGCTCCGGTCGAGAACGTCGTGTAAGCGGAGAACTCTTGCCCCGTTGCCGAACGTGCCAGGATGCGCAACACCGACGTGACATCCTCCAGCGTTGGCAAAACCTTATCGATCGACGCGACTACAACATGAACGCGGGCCAGGGACTGTGTGAGGTCGCCGTTGCCTTCGTTGGTGACGATGATGGATGAGCCGGTTTCCGCGACCAGAAAATTGGCGCCCGTAATTCCCACATCGGCAGCCAGGTACTTTTGCCGCAAAATCTGGCGTGCTTCGTCGACGAGTTGATACGGCTCCGCCAGCGGCCGGTCCTGGTCCAAGTGCGTATGCTGCTGGCGAAAGTCAGCCTCGACTTGATCTTGCGTGAGATGAATCGAGGGCGCGATAATGTGGCTTGGCGTTTCGCCACGCAGTTGAATGATGTATTCGCCGAGATCTGTTTCGACGACGTCCAGGCCAAGCTGTTCGAGATGCGCATTGAGGGCGATTTCCTCGGAAATCATCGACTTGCCCTTGGTGACACTCTTGGCGTTCGCATCGCTGCAGATTTTCGCGATGATGTCGCGTGCTTCGGCTGCATCGCGCGCCCAATGTACATTGGCACCGGCCGCAGTGGCGTTCTTCTCATACATCTCCAGATAGACGTCGAGATGTTTCAGCGCGTGGTTGCGCAGATCGCGCCCGGTGTCGCGCAACATCTCAAACTCGGGCAGGCGGTCTCGCGCCGCAGTCCGTTGCGCGACGAGGCCACCCGGCAATCCGGAAAGTGCGCGCTGCAACTGGTCGTCATCCAGTGCGATCCGGGCATTATCTTTGAATGTACGTGATGTCGGTTTCATGCCGCATCCTGCTTCAAAAACTGTGACGCATGGCGTGATACGCCGTGCACGGAGACCGCCGGTGCGGTCTCGCGTTCGCCTAACTGAGTCGCGAAGGCGGTTCCGCAATCGGTGGGTCGTCGAGTTCTCCGGCGAGCACCTCGGCAACGTGGCGTACGGCGACATCGCGTCCGGTGCGGCGGATCTTGCCGGCCATGTTCATCAGGCACCCGAGGTCGCCGGCGAGCAACAGATCGGGCTCTGTCTGAGCGGCCGCATCGGTCTTTTTGCTGACCATCGCGTTCGAGATGTCGGGGTATTTGACGGAGAACGTGCCCCCGAAGCCGCAGCAGATTTCACTATCGGCCATCTCAATCAGCTCAAGTCCGTCGACGGTCGCGAGCAATTGGCGCGGCTGCGACTTGACCCCAAGTTCACGCAGGCCGGAGCAGCTGTCGTGGTAGGTGACGCGGGCTTGAAGTTTCATGTTCACGCTGTCGAGGCCGCGGACATCGACCAAAAATGAGATCAGTTCGTGGGTCTTGCGCGACACTGCGTCAGCACGTGTGCGCCACGCCTCGTCGGCATGAAGTAGCTCCGGCACGTGCTTTTTTAGCATGCCGGCACAGGAGCCGGACGGAACCACGACATAATCAAACTCGGAGAATGTGGTGACGATCTGCTTGGCAATTGCGGTGGCCGACGCGCGATCGCCGGAGTTGTAGGCCGGTTGGCCACAGCAGGTTTGCGCCGTCGGCACCGTGACGCGGCAGCCGGCCATTTCCAGCAGTTTGACAGCCGCGAACCCGACACTGGGGCGAAAAAGATCCACCAGGCAGGTGACAAACAGGCCGACGCGCGGCGCCTCGGCGTGACTCACGGTCATGCGATGTGCTCCGGAAGGATTTCCCGGTTGCTTAGTGCCCATATGTCGGCACTTTCTACAAGTGCGTAGGGATGGGCCAATCGTCCGGCGCGATCGTGTGAGCCCGACGCTGGAGCGTTTTGACTGGAAAGTGAGGCGGTCACATCAACGGCGCTGACGGCCGGACCGTGGATTGCGCTCTTAGTGAGATGATCTTGGAGGCTTGAAGGTTTCGGACGAACCCACGGTCGCGCGTTCGTCCGAAATGATTTTGTCTAAAGCTCTGACGAATGGCCGTGAAGTGAGAGCGCATCCATCGGTGGCGATTGCCGCCGGATGTCCGACGCGCGCGAATGCGTCAGTTTTGCCTCACGGCCGCCCGCACCCGATTTCGAGTCCCGAGTCAACTGCGGCTTGCCAAACGGCGGCAAGTCCAAGCCCTTATCCCAACTCGGTTCAACACCATAGAGTTCGCACAGGAAGTCGATGAAGACGTTGACCTTCGTCGGCATAAAATCGCGGCTCGGGTAGACGGCAAAAATCGCCGCGTTCGAGCTGCCACGGTACTCGGGCAAGATGACACGGAGCCTGCCAGACTTCAGCTCTTCGCGAACATCCCATGTTGCTCTCAAGCCGATGCCCAAGCCGCACAGCAGAGCTTCGCGCGTGAAGTCCGCGGAGTTGCTGGACAAGCTGCTGTCGATCTTCAAGTGGTACTGTTGACCTTCCGTGTCCTCGAGCCGCCAGTGATCCTGACTGCCCAACGGAATGCAGTTATGCAACTCAAGATCATCCAGCGTTTGCGGGACGCCACGCCGCTCCAGGTAATCCGGTGTTGCGCAAAGCACGCGATGATTGGGTGCGAGCTTTTTCGCAACAAGCGACGAGTCCTGGAGTTCGCCGATGCGGATAGCAACGTCAAATCCATCCCGAATGATGTCGACGATTTCATCAGTAACGTGAATGTCCAGATCGATTTCGGGATAACGATCCATGAATTCACGCAGATGTGGCGCGATGTGCTTGGTGCTGAACGCCGTTGGCACGGTTGCTTTCAGTCGACCTCGGGGTTTCGTGTTGCGTCGGCTCACGAAGTCTTCCGCCTCCTCGACAAGGCTGAGAATGTCCACCACGCGCCGGAAGTACCCTTCACCGGTTTCCGTCAAGGTCAAATGTCGCGTTGTACGTTGAAACAGTCTCGCGCCCAGGCGATCCTCCAGTAGACTGATCCGCTTTGATACGACCGCAGGTGATAGGCCCATTTCGCGGCCAGCAGCCGACATGTTGCCAGTTCTGGCGACCCGCGCGAAAATCTCAAGGTCACTTATGGCGGTCACTGTCGTCCCCTTCTAGGTTTCGCTCGATTACTCGAGACTTCAATTCCCCCCAAGGCCACTGTGATTATGCTCCCCCGAGACTAAAGTGTGTCGCGGAAATGAGTTTTGATGAATAGTGTTTTTCCGATATGAGTTAAGATCCCCACGGATCAATTTATCTCAAGTTTGATCGATTGGGCCATTGATTGGTTTCGAAAGTCCAATAAACACAGGATCTCCAACCTGAAGCGCGCAGTTGGGGAGCGTATATGACGTTGTCGTCCAGTCTATCTAAGACATTCGGTTTGGGCCTCCTGACGCGTCGCGAGCGCAGTGGTGCGCCAAAGGATACGGCTTCAGTTATCCAAACCTTGCATGCAGCGCTGCCACCCGGTGGCCTCATTACGGATCCGACGGCGTGCGCCGCGTTCTCTGCTGGCCCGGGCTTGCAGCGCGCGGCTCCGCCATTTGCCGTCGTGTTGCCGGAAACAACCGAACACGTCGCACGCATTGCCGCAGTTTCGCGGGCTGCAGGCCTTTCGTTGGTCATCCGCGGTGGCGGCTCGAGTTTTCAGGAGCGGCGCGAGTCACAGCGCCAGCGGCTGTTGGTTTCAATGGCCAAGATGCGCAAGGCCTACGGCGTGAACAAGGCCGATCGTTGTGTGCGGGTTCAAGCCGGTATTTCACTTGCAGATCTGGATCGTCAGGCCGCGGATGCCGGATTGGTGCTGCCGATCGCTCTCGTCTCAAATGACATCGCGACGGTCGGCGGCACATTGGTGAGTGACGCGAACGCGCCGTCGCGTTTAATGTTTGGGCGCCTCAGCGATCATGTGTCAGCGCTTACTGTGGTTTTGCCGGACGGCACCATTGTCCAGATCGGCGATCAGGGGATTGAGCCGGGCCCTGCCGGACTTGCCCGAGCGATCGCGAGCCTGGCGGGCCGTGGTTGCATTCTGACGGAACTGACCATCCAACTGCGCGCCCGTCCGAAAGTCGTCCGCGAGGTGATTGCAGGCTGGCCGTCGTGGTCCAAGGCGATTTCGGCATTGCAGGCGGCCGGCACGCAGAGATGCGGCTGGCTATCTGCGATCGTTGCTGATGGGGCGTTGTCGCGACCAGGTGCGTTTGATCTCGCAAAGGATGCGCCCAAGCCTTCGGTTCTGAGCGTGATCGCGGTTGCCGGTGTGGCAGAGGACGTCAACACGTTGTCGGACGCCTTGACGGAGCAGTTGCGGTTGCGTGGCCCGAGTGTACTGGAACAACGGACCCGGGATGATACGGCCGCATTGGGTGGCCAGACGGCGGCACTATCGCGGGCGCTTTATCTCGATATCAGACCAAGTCCACACCGGGTTCTGGTGGAGATCAGTGTCCTGTCGCCGCAACTGGATGCGGGCCTCAAAGCGGTCATGGAACTGGTGGCGAAGCGGGGGGCCCGGTGTCGTATCTTGGTTCGCCCCGTCGAAGGTCTGATTCTCGCGGCGATGGATTGCGATACCGTTGAAGCTTCGCATGTTGACGTGACGGCGTTTCTGTCGGACTTGGACGAAGCGGCCGACGCCGTAGGTGGTCGTGTTGTGCGGTTGGACGGTCCGATGCGCGTACGGGGCGAGGAGCCGGCCGGACGTGAGAAAGGCGGCATTGCAGCTGTGGAACGAGAGTTTGTCCGCGCTGTATTGGTGCCGAAGTCTTGACGGCACTTTTCTTGACGGCACTTGCGAGCGCCATCGTATGCGGTAACGGGAGGGCCCGGCCATTTCGGTGTTAAGACCCTCGGTCGAATGGGAGTTGGCGGGGACTCTCGTACAATTGACCAAGGCCGGTCGAACCATCCGGCTGATGGGGGCGGGAACCAAAGCCCAGATCGGACCGCATTTGGACGCTGACGTGACCATGACGCTTACCGACATGCGCGGTATCACGCGTTTCGAGCCGGCCGAGCAGATCATGTCCGCCAAGGCGGGCACGCCGGTGCGCGACATTGAGCGTGAGCTGAGCAGGTACGACCTCATGCTGCCGTTTGAACCCGTTGACCTCGGGCCCATCTTCGGCCGTGAGCCACGTATCGGCACGATTGGCGCGGTGTTTGCGACCAACCTCTCGGGCAGCCGTCGCATTGCTGCCGGGAGCGCCGCAGACCACTTGATCGGCGCCACCGTCGTAACCGGACAGGGCGATATCCTTGATCTGGGCGGCCTTCACGCGCAGGCGGCGCGGCATCCTGATTTGCTGGCCGCGCTCAGCGGGAGTTGGGGCACCCTCGGTGCGATCACGCAAGTCGCATTTTCCGTCGTGCCCCAAGACTCCGAAATGGCGACCGTGGTGTTGACGGGGCTTTTGGAAGACGTCGCCGTTGCGGCGATGGCCGACGCGCTCGCTGCCGATTGCGGTGTCACCGGTGCCGTGCACATCGATGCCGATCTCGCCGGCCGTTTCACGACGCCTGTTCTGGAGCGCGGCGCGAGAGCCACCGTCGTCAGGCTCGAAGGGCCGGCAGCGGTGTTTGCCGGCCGGTTGTCGCGCGTGCTGCAGTGCCTTGCCGTGTACGGACAGTGCGATGTCGTTGACGATCGCGACAGCGCCGGCCTGTGGTCCGAGATTCAAGGCTTATCACCCTTTCAATCGACCGAATTGCCGGTTTGGAGACTTGTGGTTCCGCCGTCGCGCGCTGGGGAAGTGCTGCGCGATATCCGGCGCTACTTTCCATGTTCGGCGATGCTGGATTGGGCCGGCGGGTTGATCTGGCTTGAGACATTGCCATCTTCGGACGCCGGCGCACCAGATATTCGTCGCGTTCTTGCGAACCTGGGCGGGTATGCCACATTGGTCCGTGCCGACGAAGAGGTGCGTGGCGCTGTTGATTGTTTTCAGCCATTGGATGTCCACGTCGACCGTCTTGCGCGGCGCGTAAAGTCCGTGTTTGACCCTCGTCAGATTTTCAATCCGGGACGCTCACATGCAGGATACTGATCCGGCATTTCCGGCCGCGGGCCGTGGCACCGCCCTGTCGGATGCGGAGCAGGCGCTGTCAGCGTGTACCATGTGCGGGCTGTGCAATGCCGTCTGCCCGACGTTCGCGGTATCCGGGGATGAACGCGAAAGCCCGCGCGGACGCATCGCAATGATGCGATATCTGATCGGGCGCGAGGGCGTCTCTGCCCGTGCGTCAACGCGGGCCGAGGCTGCCGCGACTGTGCGCACCCATCTCGACCGGTGCGCAACGTGTCTTGCCTGTGCGCCCGCCTGTCCTGAGAACGTCGACTATGCCGGGGCTCTGAGCGCAATCCGCGGTTATGTTGGAACGACGCCGCGCGCCGCACGCCGCTCCCGTTGGAGCGATCTGGTCAGCATGCACCTGTCTGATCCGATACGCTTGCGACGCATGCTGCGTTTCGTCCGTTGGACCCGTCCACTTTCCGGGCTGTTTTCACGGTCGTCGAGCCCGGCAACGGACGCCTTGGCGGATCGCGCCGCGCAGGTTCAGTTCTGGGACGGCGAATTCCGCGGGCCGGGCACGGCTGTGACAAGCCAGGACCGCAAGGCACGGGTGCTTTTGTTGGCCGGGTGTACACAACAGGTGTTGCGGCCGACAATGACGGATGCCGCAATCCGCTTGTTGGGCCGGCGCGGTATTGATGTCGTTGTGGCGGCGGGTGCGGGGTGTTGTGGCGCAATCGACGCGCAGCTGGGGCGGGCCTCACTGGCTCAAGCCCATGCAGCCGCGAACCTGACCGCTTGGGCCAAAGTCCTGGCCTCTGAGCCAATCGATTACATCGTCACGACGAGCGCCGCGTGCGGTCAGCGCGTTCGGCGATATGGCGAGCTGTTCGACGACGTTTTGCGGCCGGGAAGTGAAGCGGCAAGTCTGGTCAAGCGTGTCCGGGACATCACAGATCTGGTGTCCGATACCGACATCGGGGCGCCGGTCCGTTGGTTTTCATTGCGTGTTGGCTACCTCGGTTCGTGCTCCTTACGTGCTGGCGGCGCGAAAGACGACACCGTGACCGATCTCCTGTCCCGGTCCGGCTTTTCCGTGCGGCCGTTGAAGCCGTCAATGGCGTGCTGCGGCGGCATCGGCGCGTACCCGATTGTTGAGCCGGATCTGGCGCAGCAAATGCGTACGTCGATTGCGGCTGATGTGGCACGCGCCGGGATCGATCTGTTGGCTGTGCATGACGTTGGATGCTTGACACATCTGGCCAATCATTCGCCTGCGCCGGTGGCGCATATTGTCGAATTGCTCGACTGGGCGCACGGCGGGCCGACGCCGCCGGGGTTGCGCGCTTTCAATAAAGCGGTACGTGAGGTTCCAAAGCCGCAGCCGCGTAATCGCGCAGATGACGCCCCCACGGACGAGTGATAGGGGTGCGTCGAAGAGCGTTGCGGCGTTCACCCGTTGCATTCAGGGCGAATTGTCATGTAACGGGGCCCCACCGTCGATCGTCGTTCGGCGATCTTTGTGGGCCGGTGAAGCGATTCAGCCTATGGCGGACATGATCTAGGCGATTCCGCGAGCGATGGGACAGGCCAAGCCATGGCGAAACAAAAGCGTGCCGCACGGCCAAAAGCGTCGTTGCCGAAAGGCTTCCGCGATGTGGATGCGTCGGAAATCCGGCGCATGGATGCGATGTTGGCCGAAATCCGGGGCGTCTTCGAGACCTACGGATTTGAGCCACTTGATACGCCGGCATTCGAGTTCACCGAGGCGCTCGGCAAGTTCCTGCCGGACCAGGATCGGCCGAACGCCGGTGTGTTTTCGCTACAAGACGACGATGAGCGGTGGCTGAGCCTCCGATACGATCTCACAGCTCCGCTGGCCCGGCACGTTGCGGAGAATTTTCAGACGATTCCGAAGCCGTTTCGCCGCTATGCGTTTGGCCCGGTGTGGCGCAACGAAAAGCCTGGGCCCGGCCGGTTTCGCCAGTTTATGCAGTTTGACGCGGATACGGTCGGGACGGAAAGCGTCGCGGCTGATGCCGAGATCTGCATGCTTGCGGCAGACACCTTGGAGCGGCTGGGGATTGCGCGCGGCAACTATGTGCTGAAGGTGAACAATCGCAAGGTCCTGGATGGGATCATGCAGGCCATCGGCATCGATCTCGCGGCGGCCGATGACGCGGCGCGCAGGCTGACAATTCTGCGGGCCATGGACAAGCTCGATCGCTTAGGCATAGACGGGGTTCGCGCCTTGCTCGGCGGCGGGCGCATGGATGACAGCGGCGATTTTACAAAGGGCGCTGAGCTCACCGACAATCAGATCGCTCTGATAACGGGCTTTCTTGAGGCTGGTCAGGACGATGCGGCCTTGTCCCGTCTGGCCGATCTGGTCGGTGATATCCCGCTTGGTCGCGAGGGCGTCGCTGAGCTTGCGACAATTCGCGATTTGGTCGTGGCCGGCGGCTACGATGCAGATCGCATCACCATTGACCCATCCGTGGTGCGCGGTCTCGAATACTACACCGGTCCGGTATTCGAGGCCGAGTTGACGTTTGAAAGCCGGAACGAAGACGGCGATGTTGCGCGCTTTGGTTCGGTCGGCGGTGGCGGTCGTTATGACGATCTTGTGGCCCGTTTTACCGGACAACGCGTGCCGGCAACCGGCATATCCATTGGCGTGTCGCGGTTAGCGGCGGCGTTGGCAGCGCTGGATGCCGGCAACACAGCAGCGGTTCCTGGCCCTGTTGTGGTTCTGGTCATGGATCGTGACGAGCTTCCGCGCTATCAGCGCATGGCCGCCGAGCTTCGGAACGCTGGCGTTCGTGCGGAAATGTATGTCGGAACAGCCGGTATGAAAGCGCAAATGAAGTATGCCGATCGCCGGAACGCGCCCTGCGTTGTCATTCAAGGCGGGTCTGAGCGTGACGTTGGAGAAGTGCAAATCAAGGACCTGATCGAAGGCACGCGCCTGTCAAGCGAAATCAAAGACGCAGCCGAATGGAAAGAGGCGCGGCCAGCGCAGTTTTCCGTTGCGGAAGCTGATCTCGTGAGTGCGGTCCAGAACGTGCTTGCGCGGCACGGTTTGGCGTGAAACGGGAGCAGCTAAGCCAGTGACGCCTGAGACCGCCCAACAGTTCCGGGCTCTGGAGCATCAAGCCCACGACCTCATGAACTTCTTTTGCGAGGTTGGTTATGAGGCCGTCGCTCCGTCCGTGATTCAGCCGGCCGATATCTTTCTCGATGTCGTTGGCGAGGATCTGCGTCGGCGGACGTACGTGTTCTCCGACACCGATGGGGCGGAGCTTTGTCTGCGGCCGGATCTCACGGTGCCGACGTGTCGCCTGCACTGGCAACGCTGTACACAAAATGGCTCCAGTACGCTGGCGCGCTACTGTTACAACGGTCCCGCATTCCGATTTCAGCCGGCCGATGCGAGCACGGCCCATCCGCGCGAGTTCCGCCAGCTCGGCATTGAGCTTTTCGGCGACAAGAACAAGGAACGCGCGGATATCGAGGTTCTGCACCTGATTGTTGAAGCGCTTCGTCGTGCAGGGCTCAGGCAGTTCCGCATTCGGATCGGCGATCTTGGGATCTTTCAAGACCTGCTGAGTGTGTTGGATCTGCCGGCCCGTTGGCGGGACCGCTTGCGTGCGAGCCTCTGGCGTCCCGATACATTTCGAGACGAATTGCGCCGCCTTGCGACACAGCCCGATGCGTCGATCGAAGGTTTGCCAGAGGCGCTTGTTGTCGCGCTCAGAGGGTGTGATGCGAAGGCTGCCGAGCGCGTCGTGACACGCTACTTCGACGAGAACGATATTGAGCTGATTGGAACGCGGACGCTGCGCGAGATTGTCGATGCGCTGATGAGCGCAATCGCGGATGCGGAGGCGGATGCCCTTCCCGCCGAGACGGTGCGGCTGATTGAGCTTTATTTTGACGTGAAGGCGCCGGCCCGTGCCGCCGGTGCGCGGTTGGCCGATCTGATGCAAGAGAACGGTGTTGATATCGCGCCGGCATTGGCGCTCTACCAAAAGCGCCTCAAGCTGTTGACCGAACTCGACATCGATGTTGCGACCGTCGAGTTTTCCGCCGAGTTCGGACGGACGATCCAGTACTATACCGGGTTCGTGTTTGAGGTTCTCGCCGAGCCGCTGGGTGAGCGAAGTCCGGTTGCCGGCGGCGGGCGCTACGACAATCTGATGCGGATGGTTGGCGCGAAGGTCGAAGTCCCGGCCGTCGGCGCCATGATCCATACCGAGCGGCTTCTGTCCGTGGTTGGCGACGGAGGGCGGCGTGACTGAAACGCTTGTCTTCGCCATCCCGTCGAAAGGACGCCTGATGGACCGCACGCTGGCGGTTCTTGAGCAGGCGGAGCTTTATCTGCAACGTTTCGGGAGTTCTCGCGGGTATCGCGGCGAGATCAAGGGCCTCGAGAACTTGGAAGTCGCTTTCATGTCTGCCGGCGAGATTGCGTCTGCGTTGCGCAGCGGGCGTGCGCATCTTGGCGTGACGGGGGAAGACCTCATGAGGGAGGAGGTCTCGGCGCCGGAAGCGTGCGTCGAGTTCGTGACCAAGCTTGGCTTCGGCCACGCCGACGTGGTTGTCGCCGTCCCGAAATGCTGGCTCGACGTCCGTCGCATGCGGGATTTGGGGGAGGCGGCGATCCAATTCCGCCGATTGCACGGTCGGCGGATCCGCGTGGCAACCAAATACATGAACCTGACACGTGGCTACTTCACCCGGCATGCAATCAGCGACTATCGGCTGGTTGAAAGTCTCGGTGCGACTGAGGGAACGCCGGCTGCGGGAACCGCGGAGGCGATTGTCGACATTACGAGCACCGGCGCGACGTTGACCGCGAACGGCCTGAAGATCCTCGCCGACGGCGTTATTCTGAAGTCGCAAGCGAATCTGATCGCGTCGCGAACTGCGCGGTGGGACCCGGAGACGCGCGCGGCACAGAACCAGCTCTTTGCACGGCTTCAGCTGTAAGCGCGCCAGCCGTCGGTGAGCACGTTGGCGCGTCAAACCGCGTCGGCCAGGACGCATTTGAGGACGCCATAGTCGTACCGGCCGTCGAGTGCCTTGAAGGCGGGCTTGAGTTGTCCGCTTTCGAATGTGCCGCACGCCTCGAACGCAGCTCGGATTTCTTCGGCATGGCCAGGTTCAATATCCAAAATCTCATCCGCATCCACCACGCCGGCTTCGATGGCTTCAGCAAAGTGGCCATAGACAGTGGAAGCGGACAAGCCGCGGACATCGGCACTCGTGTCCGGCGTCCACTTCGCACCATGAAGGGCCAGGCTGATCTGAACATGCGGCGCCAGCCGGTCGAGTCGTCCCGCCGCGTTGTGCGATTGCAATGCCGCATAACCGATCACGGTTGCCGTCAGCACGTCGCCGTATCGGGTGATCTTCGCACGCCCGAGGCCGACGATCCCCGTCAGCGCATTCGGTGTTGTCGGGCGGCTCGCGGCGATCGCCGCCAAAGTGCGGTCATGGCAAATGACGTAAGGTGGCACGTTGGCTGAACTGGCGAGTTCGCGGCGCAGCGCCTTCAACAAGTCGAACAACGCCATGTCTTGAGGCGCGACATTGAGGGCCTTGTCCTTCGCGCGTGATTTCGGCCCGCCACCGCGACGTTTCGTTGGGAGGTCGTGGCGGATTGGGAAGTCCACTTCGCCCTTCAGCAGGGGGCGTGTTGTCGCTGTGAAGCCGAGCGTCTGATATCCCTCGGAGTCGTGTGTGATGAAGCCGCCGGCAAGGAGTTGGCGAAAAACCCGTCGCCAAATCACAGTGTCCGTATCGGCGCCGATTCCGAACACGGACAGGCGGTCGTGTCCGTTCTTGCGAATGCGGGCATCATCGGCTCCGCGCAGCACATCGATCAGATAGGTAACGCCGAACCGCTCCTCCGTGCGGTGGATCGCGGACAGGGCCTTTTGTGCGAGGACCTTGCCGTCAATCATGGCAGGTGGCGTCAGGCACGTATCGCAGTTTCCGCACGGGTTTGGATACGCCTCGTCAAAGTAGGCCAGAAGCGCTTGGCGGCGACAGCCTGCTGTTTCGCAAAGACCGATAAGGGCGTCGAGCTTTTGATATTGGATCGCCTTGAACTGCGGACTGCTGTCGGACTGGTCAATCCAGTTGCGTTGTTGAATGAGGTCGTTAAAGCCGTAGGCCATCCAGGCGCTGGCCGGTTCGCCGTCGCGTCCGGCGCGGCCGGTCTCCTGGTAGTAAGCCTCAATCGACTTTGGCAGATTGAGATGCGCAACGAACCGGACATCGGGCTTGTCAATGCCCATGCCGAACGCGATTGTTGCGACGATGATCAGTCCGTCTTCAGCCAGGAACCGTTCCTGTGTTCGCCGACGAACTTCGGGGTCCAAGCCGGCATGATAGGGCAGGGCCTGTCGCCCCTTCTCGGACAGCCAGGCTGCCGTTTCTTCAGCCCGCTTGCGCGACAGCACGTAGACGATACCGGCGTCGCTTTCGTGCTCGTTTGCGATGAATTGCCAGAGCTGCGTGCGGGCCCCGATGTTTCCGACTTCGGCAATGGTGTAGCGAATGTTCGGCCGGTCGAAGCTTGCCACAAATGTTTCGGCGCCCTCGAGGCGGAGGGTTTGGACGATATCAGCGCGTGTTCGCGCATCGGCGGTTGCCGTCAGCGCCACCCGCGGCACATTGGGAAACCGGGTCGTTAATATGTCGAGCTGACGGTACTCGGGACGGAAGTCGTGCCCCCATTGCGAAACGCAGTGGGCTTCATCGATCGCGAACAGCGATAGGGTGCAATCGTCAAGGAGTGCCAGTGTCCGATCCTGCGCGAGGCGTTCGGGCGCGACATAGAGGAGGTCGAGATCACCGGCGCGCATGCGACGCTCCACGTCGCGTTGTGCGTCACGATCGAGTGTGGAGTTCAAGAAGGCGGCCCGGACTCCAAGTTGCGCCAGCGCGTCGACCTGATCGTGCATCAGCGCAATCAACGGTGAAATGACGATCCCGATACCGGGACGAACCAGGGCCGGGATCTGATAGCAGAGAGATTTCCCGCCGCCTGTCGGCATCAGCCCGAACGCATCCCGCCCCGCGAGCAGAGTTTCGATAATCGCCGACTGGTGCAGGCGAAACCCCGGATATCCGAACACGGTGCGCAAACACTGCTGCGCGTCGTCCATCGTGGCGGTGCGTGCGACCGACGCCGGCTCAAGGCGCGTGTCTGGGCACGAGGCAGCGAAATCGGCGTGGTTCGTAAAGGTCTCGTCCTGCATTGTCATCCTGTGTCGCGGTGAGATCTTACGGCCGGGCCAGACCGCCCCTGACATCGCGCCCATGCCAGACCACCCATGACATCGCGCCGTGATTTGGCCAAGCGGGCTTGCCGACGGCGAACGTGCCATAGGCTCGCATGCAGTTTAGGGCATGGGACGATTCGCGGGTGGTCGAAATGCGGACAATGCCCGGTTCGTGCCCAACATGTCACCTTCGTGTGCCAGGCGCCGACAATATTCAGTCACAGTTCATTTCACCGGGCATAGGGTGTTGACATAACTTGGAAGGTGCCGTCGTGAGGCCGTGAAGGGACAATCACACCGGCTGGCACCAGAAGCCCGAGCAAAGGGAACGCACGATGAGACTGCCGATCCGTCGCACAGCACTTGCAACACTGGCTGCGCTTATGGGGTTGAGCGCCGCAGCCGCGACTGCAGTGGCACAGGCAAACTGCGTCATGTACGGCAAGCTGGCGATACAGCAACAAAAAGAGAACGTTCAGCGCAAGTGCGGCTTTACCGGCCCGGCGTGGAGCGAGAACCTGCGGGCACACATCTCATGGTGCGGTACGGTTGGCCCCGGCCAATGGAAGACTGAGCTTCAGCGCCGCGACTCAATGCTGAAGACGGAGTGTAGTAAGTAGCATCCGCCAGTGACTGTAGGCGTGAGGCGATTTGTTTTCGCTCACGGGCTGTTCCGGCCTGCGGCCGGGCCCTCCGCGGGGGCGGCGCGACGCACCGGGCCGCATTCGCGGCCTGGGGTGCCAGACGGCTGACCCGCGCTTGTTGTTCGCTCACGGGCTGTTACAGCTTGAGGT
>JBCDAH010000041.1:0-33980 GCA_039186015.1 Pseudomonadota bacterium | reverse complement strand
GGCTGGGTCATCGCGTGGCGGGGTTTGGGTGCGGCAGCCGGCTTCTTCATCGCCATGCTGTTGGGCAAGCTGGATCCGCGCGTGGTGATGATGCTCGGCATTCTGCTTCAGACGATCGCCGGTTATCAGTTGATCGGCTTCGCACTGGACATCGACCGAACGGGGCTGGCGATCAACATGTTCGCACAGGGCGTTTCGGTCGGCCTGGTGTGGGTTCCGATGACGGTCGTCACGTTCTGGACCCTCGAGCAGAAGTATCGCGCCGAAGGCATGGCTATGTTCCATCTTCTGCGGAACTTCGGCTCCAGTCTGTTCATCTCGATCGCCGTTGCCGAGATCGTGCGCACAGCAAGCGCTAACTATGCGCGTCTGACGGAGTTCACGTCACTCCACAATCGCGCCTGGTCCTTGCCTTGGGCGACCGGAAGATGGTCGCTCGAGGATGCGCAGGCGGCGGCAAGTTTCGGCCGCGAAATCAACCGCCAAGCGACGTTGATCGGTTACACCAACGCGTTCGTCCTCTTCACCGTGGCATCTGCAGCCATGATCCCGCTGGTGCTGCTGGCCCGGTTGCCAAAAACAACAGACACGGAATCAGCAAATGATCCCGGGGAAACGCCGGAAAACGACAACGATGAATTGTCGAAGCCGGACAAAACCTAGCGGCTCCGAAGTGCGTCATGCGTCGTGCATCGCGATCCCGGCATCTGCACCGAATTGCAGCATTGCCCGCTCAGCCAAAGCCGTGATCGTCAGCAAAGGGTTCACGCCAAGCGATCGCGGAACAACCGATCCGTCGACAACATAAAGCCCGCGGTGGACCGAGTTCTCGTCCCTGCCCGCAGACGTGTCAAAGACCTGACACGCATGATTGACCACGCCGCCGCCGCTGTCCGCCGCCATCGCACAGCCGCCAAGCGGATGCGCCGTGGCCGGCTGATGCCCCATGACGGATCCGGCCAACGGATTTTTGACGTAGCTCCCGCCCACTTCCGCCACAAGTTGCGAAAGCATGTTGTCCAGTCTTTGATAGACCGGCTCCTGTTGGGCGTCCGGCCACGCAATTCTGAGACGATTGTCGTCCAGCACCATGCAGCCGCTTGCACTGTCATGTGAGACGGCAAAGAAGGTCTGAAGGCTGGCAAGTGGCCCCTTATAGACCCCGTTGATGAGGCTCTGCAGTGCCCCAAGCAATCGACCGTTTGGCACGAACATGACCGGCAAAACCGGCGCAAGAGCAGACGGCAAAACGCCTTCCTGAATCCGCAACTCGTTCGCCAGATCATCCGCATCATCGATTTCGATTTGGCCGGAAACAGCAGCGCCGACAGGCCCCAAATCACCCTTGGCCGGATGTCCGACACCGATCGCATTCACCGGCAGGTTGGCCCCGTATCCGAACGCTATGATGTCGCCATTGGCCGAAAACCGCGCTCCAAGACGATCCGAAAGCGGCAATCCGTGCTCACGCGACCGCAGCAGGATTTCCGTCGACCCAAGCGAACCTGCGGCCAGGACAACAACATCCGCCGTCACGGACTCCGGCAACTCCGTATCGCCACGCTTGGCATCGGATCGTGACAACACTACACGCCAGCGCCCGTCAACTTCGCGCGCCACGTGCGTGACCTTGATCTCCGTGAAACACACGGCGCCATGACGAACAGCCTCAGGCAAATACGTGAGCGCAACGGTATTCTTTGCGCCGACATTGCAGCCGCCGCAGCAATCCCCGCAGCGCGTGCATGCGGACTGCGCGACACCTGCGGCATTGACACGATCGGTAAAACTCACCGCGACATTCGGCGCAACTGGCGGCGTCCCAAGCGCCGCCGATGCGACGCGCAGCGACTCGAACTTCGTATGTTCGTGGGCAATCGGGTCCTGCGCAGGCGCGATCCACCGTGCGGCACGTGCATAGCCCTCGTCGAGCGTTGGATCCTGCCGGATCTGACCTGGCCAGACCGGGTCTGCAAACACACGCGCATCAGGCCGCAGGGATACGCCGGCGTTCACCAACGACCCACCGCCCAATCCGCAGCCAACCAGAACGTGCATGTCGTCGCCAAGCCGGATATCGTAGAGAGCGCTCTCCGAGCCGGTCGAAATTTTCGATCCACTCACACGCAGCTCAGACCGCACATCAGGGAACCGCTGCGGAAACTGTCCGGTCGGAAACTCCTTGCCACGCTCAAGCACGGCAACCCGACGTCCGGCGCGTGCCAGCCGCGCGGCCGAGACACCGCCGCCGTAGCCCGAGCCGACAACGACGACGTCATAATGTGCCGCCATCTCCGACCACGCGGATGCCAGCCGGATCTGATCCGCCGGCTTCGGCACGGAATCGGTTGCAATATCCGTCGGCATCAGCAGTCCCCGTATGATCAATCATCCCGCCCGGCCGGCAATCGGGTTTGTGAGTTAGCGATATGTGATCGGCAGCGAGTACGTCCGCTGCCGCTCCGTCAACGTGGCCGGCGCTGGCGGAAACCGAAAACTCAGCAACGCACGTCGCGCAGCCGCATCCAACGCAGGAAGACCACTTGAACGCTGGACGACAATCCGTTCCGGGCGACCATCAAGCCCTATGGTTAAGAGAAGCAGCACCCGCCCGCGCACGGCCAGCTTTCGCTCACCGCTCGTCCGATTGAGATGCGCCTCCAATTTCGGAAGAGATTTCAGAACGTTGGCACCATAGTCCTTGGCAAGCCTTCCGGCGGCAAGACGAGCCGAGGCTACGGCATCGGGCTCTGAATTAGGATCAACACCGGTCGTCCCGCCAACGCGGCTCGCGACGGCCTCCTCACTCGGAGCTGATTCTGCGGACGCCGCCGACTTCGGTTGACGAGGGGGCTGCGGCACGGGCGGCTCATCTACGTCACGCTGAGTAACCATGGATGATTTCGTCGAGATGGGTGCGCGTTCGACTGGAGGCTCACTGGCCGGCGGCACCCGTATGACGGTTTCGTTTGCGCGGTCGTCTGGCTTTGGAACGTCGCCTTTGGGCGTGGGCGGGACGGGCGCCGGAACAACCGCGCCTGCCTCACGTTTGCTGTCGGCCTGCGCAGCGCTATCGAGACGCTGCGTCTCTTGACCGGGCGTTGGCGCCGTCCGGCTGCGTAGCCCGCTTGGAGACCGTCCATCGGAATTTGCCGTACGCGCGCCGGACGCATCCGCGCGCGAACTAAGTTCAACCGTCAGCGATGCGTCATCGTCACCGCCGGCGCCAAGCTTGGCGGTTGCCGGATAACCACCCGTCAGCACAATCGCGGCAAGGTGAAGTCCAATGGCCGCAACGATCGCGAAACCCGAGCGCACCGATTCAGATCTCGGCCGCGGTGCCGCGACAAGTCCGCCGGCATCAAGCCGTACCTCGCCAAGATCCGATATCGCCTCTGTGCGCTCACGATCCTCGGAAGGTTCGTCAGACTCCGACGACTCGATTTCGGTTTCACCAACCGAGTCAGAAACGTCAGCGGCGGAGGACGGCTCCGCTGCCAAATCTGTATCCGGATCGTCGCTGACATCCGAGTGATCGCTCACGGACGTGTCCTCAGGACCGCACTGTCGGGGCTTTGCGCGCTGCGCCTCCGTGCAGATCCAGGAGGCGCTCAAACCAGTCGGCGACTCGACTGCTCTCCTGGAAGACGGCGTCCGGCGACACGACGTTTGGCCACATCAGAGTGCCGAACACAATGTAATCGCCGTAGTACGGCGCATTGCCACCGAGAAACGGACCCGCTTCAAGTGTCGCCTCAACGGGTCTGAGCACCTGTCTTAGTACCGCACGCGCGCCCGCCTGTGCCTCATCACTGCAAAACTCAGCCAAAGACTTTCCAAGCCGTTTCTCGCGCGACTCCTGGAAGTAGGCGGCGTCTTTCGGGTCAAGAACGGCATGGACCGCCTTGACGGCCAGTGGGGCCAGCGGACCGAAGAGCGTTGTATCGGCCCAGACATTCAAAAACCGTGCGGATGCTCTCGCCGATGTGTCAGCCATCAGCGCCGGCTTGTCTGGGTAGGTTTCGTCGAGATAGAGCGCGATTTGCCAGCTGTCGCTCACGATTCGATCACCGTCGACAATGACCGGAACCCGCTGCTGACCACTCTCTACAAGCCGCTCCGTTTCGGTAAAGCGCCAAGGCAGGCCTTCGAATTCCAGGCCTTTGTGATGCATCGCCATTTTCGCACGCCAGCAATACGGTGAAAACCGAAGAGAGTCATCTCGACCGCAAAGGTCGTAAATCTGGATGGTCATTGCCGCCCCAATCGTCGCACCGCCTGGCTACTCAACGTAGCGGAGCAAGCCGCAGACCAATAGGGTCGGTCAAGACCTTGCTCCCGCCAGCCCACAGACCGCGTGCCGACATATGCAATCTCTGCGGCTGAGCTACGCGAAAGCACCTTAGCCCGTGCGTGACACGATTCCCATGCTAAGGATAGTTTGAGAGCCACCGCGGGCGTCTCACAGCAGAATCTGGCGCGTTACAGCAAACAAGAGAACAATTGCGCTCGGCGGAAAGCCTTCGTCGCACTCGTCCCTCGGCCTGAGGATTTCTGGACCGGCTGAATTCGCGCGGCGATGCGCAGGGCTGCCCAGTCAAGTTCATCACGCCTGGGTCAGGGCACAGGTTCATAGCCAGGCTTGTGGTACGCGGCGCGAAACAGGTGCGGCGACAAACGTAAAGGACCCAGAATATCGTGACCGATCCCGCCATCGCGGCCCTCATTTGCCTCGCCTTCCTGACGGCTGGACTGATCAAGGGTGTCATCGGCCTGGGAATGCCCGTCGTCGTACTCGCCTTTCTTGCGACAACAGTCGGCCTGAAGCCGACACTCGCTCTGATGGTTTTTCCGGGAATCATCGGCAACCTTTGGCAGGCAACCACGGGCGGCGCGTTCTGGTCCAATCTGAGCCGACTGTGGTCGATGTTCGCTTTGTCCGTGGCCGCCATCTGGATCGGCGTGGCAACTTTGGCCGCTGTCGAAGTCCGTTGGATCACCGCGCTTCTTGGCTTGATACTCTCGGCCTATGCGGCACTCAGCCTTTGGAAGCCACGCCTGCCACCGCCGCGGCAATGGGAAATCTGGCTATCGCCGACCATTGGCGCTGTCGCCGGTTTCATGTTCGGTTTGACCGGGACTTACATGGTGCCTGGCGTGCTTTACATTGAAGCCTTAGGCCTGCAACGGGATGCGTTCGTCCAGGCGCTTGGCATGACGTTTCTTATTATCTCCGCAACATTAGGCGCGAGCCTTGTGCAACACGATCTTATGTCAGCGGAAACAACGTTGGCATCAGCGCTGGCGCTTGTGCCGTTATTCACCGGGCTTCTCGTAGGTCAACGCGTGCGCCGTCATGTTCCGCAGGACAAATTTCGAAAACTCTTCTTTATCTGGCTCTTCATAACCGGGTTTGTCATTTTCGGCCGCGCCGCTTTTTGATCCAGCGTCAAAATTCGGACGAATTGTTCTTGCAATTGCGCCCGTCAGAGGGTATTTCCCCGCGTGCCTATCGCACAGTACACTCTGCGACGATAAGCAAACGAACCGATTGGCATAGAGTTTCGCGTCGGCACCCAACCGGCGCTCGCAACTAAGGAGGTCCGATGCATCAGCGACAACACACAGATATTGGTGTGATGTGCGCGGGCATTTGGACGCTCCTGACGTGCATCGGGA
This sequence comes from Pseudomonadota bacterium, assembly GCA_039186015.1. GTDB lineage: Bacteria > Pseudomonadota > Alphaproteobacteria > Rhizobiales > Hyphomicrobiaceae > JBCBWG01. The sequence goes on along the minus strand of JBCDAH010000041.1, from coordinate 28,301 downwards.
CGCTTACAGGCTCCGGCACCTGACCTCGCGCTACGCAATCACATCCCGCAATCGCATTGGCTGAATGCATGGCTGTTCCATTTTTGGAGCATCCGGTCCGGCTCGTGTCGTACTACGGAATTGCGTGAATTCAGGTCACGCCCATTACACCGTCAGAAAATTGCAGCTCGACAGTTTCTGAATTGGCCGCGCTACCCAGCGTTCGGCAATGGAATTGTTGCGGCGTAATCAAAAATCGGCGTTTGCCCATATCGTTCGAAAAACCAATTCGCACGAATGGCGGAGCTTTATCCGGAAATGTGAGCGATGGAACTTCTAGCCAAAGCATTCCTCCTCGATAGAAAAACCGTTGATATTGAGGAGCACCTCAAGCGGTTTCGGCGCAGCTATCGGCGACGGCTTCGGCGGCTTGCCGGCTTAGCGGTACCGTGCGCAGAGCTGCTCGTGTCATTTCCGGCGGCGGCGTTCGCAATCGCGACCGAATACGGCACACGGGACCAGCGTGCGCAGGCGATCAAGTCCGTCCGCGCCGGCGAGCCGCTGAAGAACGTGGCGACGGCACTGCAGTTGCCCCTGTGGCTCCGTAAGCTTCCGCCAGAGGCACTCACGAACGAGTTTCCGGCCGATATCCCAAGCGACCCCGAATTTGGGGCCAAGCTGCTCGGGATGGTTCCGCAATCTCGCGACGAGATCGGCCGGTGGCTCATCGTGGTGCTTGAAGGCGAGCGCACGTGTGACGCAGGGTTTGCATTGTGGCTGGCACGGCATCCGGAACAGCTTCCGGAACCCCAGTACGTCGATGCAGTTGTGCTGTTGGGCGCGTACGCTTGGTTCTCTGAGCACCACGACACGGACGCTGGCATGCTGATACCGCACCGGTGGCATGGTCAAATGACTGTTCGCGGCGCCGTGAAGCGTCTTGAGGAGTGGTGGAAACTGCTTCGCCAAGAGCTGTTTCTCGGCAAAGGCGGTGTCCAGGATCCATGGCTGGCTGGCGGCCGCGCCGCAGGATACCGCTTTGTGCCATTGCTGACGTTTGCGGATCTCGAAGCCGAGGCGGAAGCCATGGACAACTGCGTGACGGACTACGCATGGAAAATGGCACACAACGAATGCCGTTTGTTCAGCATGCGTCGAGGCGCCACCCATGTTGCGACATTGGAAGTGCAGGCACATCCGTCTCACGACGGTATTCCTCAGATTGTTCAGCTGCTTGGGCCGGACAACGAGGATGCACCCGACCGGGTCTGGGCTGCGGCGTTCACGTGGCTGGGAAAACAGGCGAGATACGGCCTTCCTGACCCGGAAAACACGAGTCCGGCACCGGCACTCGCAACGTGGCAGCGCATTTGGCTCCCCTACTGGCGCGCGAAGGGGCAACACCAACTGCTGCCCAGGTTCCCGAACGGCGAGACGATCGACGCGATTAGTCAGCGGATCGATCGCTTGAGGCGGGCTGCAAAGTAGTCCAGAAAACACCCGTCGGGTGGGTTCCACCCGACGGGCACACATCAGAGTTATTGCCACAAGCCCCCAACGAGATGACAACTTGCATGCTGCAGCGAAGCCCGTTTGGATACGTCGCACGCTTGTGATCCACAGCGGCAGCAGCAAACAGAACCGGCCGGTGACCTATGCCTTTTAGAGCTCTCCTCGTCGACAAAGCAGACGATGGCACGATTTCCCAATCCGTCATGACACTTGAAGACTTGCGTCTCCCGGCAGACGGGAACGTGACGGTTTCGGTGGAGTACTCCACCGTAAACTACAAGGATGGCCTGTGCATTACCGGCCAGGGTGGCCTGGTTCGCGACTTTCCCCATATCCCCGGCATCGATTTTGCGGGCACTGTTGAGAGCTCAGAAGATCCGCGCTTTGCAGCAGGTGACAAAGTTGTCCTGACGGGATGGCGCGTTGGCGAAGTCTGGTGGGGCGGCTATGCCGAACGCGCGAAAGTCGAAGCAGACTGGCTGGTTCCTTTGCCCGACGGATTGTCAACGCGCCAGGCCATGGCTGTCGGAACCGCCGGCTTCACGGCAATGCTTGCCGTCATGGCGCTGGAGACGCATGGCCTCAAGCCGGATGACGGTGAAGTCCTGGTGACAGGTGCAGCAGGCGGCGTCGGGTCCGTTGCAACAGCGATCCTTGCCAAGCGTGGCTATCAGGTTGCCGCAGTCACCGGACGGCCGGAGCAGGCCGCGTACCTGACCGATCTTGGTGCGGCCCGGATTGTCGCACGCGATGACATCAACACACCTTCAGGACGACCACTGGACCGCGAGACCTGGGCCGGCTGTGTCGATGCGGTTGGCGGTGCGATGCTTGCAACCATTCTCCCGCAGATGAATTACGGCGCATCGGTCGCGGCCGTGGGCCTCGCCGGTGGGCCGAAACTCAATACGACCGTCATTCCGTTTCTACTCCGCGGCGTCAATTTGCTCGGCATCGACAGTGTGATGCAGCCACTGGCCAACCGTACGACCGCCTGGCAGCGGATTACCGAAGACCTGCCGATGGATAAGCTCGACAAAATGGTGCAAACGGCAAGCCTGTCGGATCTGCCCAACCTCGGGCCTGCGATCATCAAAGGTCAGGTGAAGGGCCGCATCGTGGTGGACTTGAAGGCTTGATGCCCATGACAAATCCCAGCGACGTCAAACTGTCGGGCGAAACAATCGACCTTTCGGCGCTGAAACAACGCGTTGGCGACGTCATCGGCGTATCGGACTGGATCCTGGTCGATCAGGCCAAGATCTCCGCATTTGCCGAACTCACGGGGGATCCTCAGTTCATACATGTTGATCCAGCGCGGGCGAGGGCGGAGACGCCGTTTGGCGGGACAATCGCTCATGGCTTTCTGCTGCTCTCGCTCGTCACGCAGATGCGCGCGAACGCCGTCCCGCCGATCGTCGGCATTGCAATGGGCATCAACTATGGCTTCGAGCGCGTCCGCTTCATCAGCCCCGTACCGTCTGGTTCGCGTGTGCGCGGGAGATTTACGTTGGCCGCGCTGGAGGCCCGGGGGCCAAATGAAGTGCAGCTGGCGTGGGGCGTCAGCGTTGACGTCAGCGGCGCGCACAAACCGGCCCTCGTGGCCGAATGGCTGACACGGGCAATTCTCAAACCGGAGCGGACATCATGACAGGCCGTTGGAAACAAAGACCCGATGGCTCCAACTGGGGGGACTTCGGGCCGGACGACGAATGCGGGCGCCTCAATCTCATCACGCCGGAAAAGGTCCGCCAGGGTATCGCCGAAGTGCGCGACGGCCGCACGTTCTGTCTATCGCTGCCACTCGACTATCCGGGCAGTAACCTGTTGAACCCGGCGCGCCATCCGCCCCAGCGCTTTGCAACAGAAACCCCGGATGGTCGAAAGCGCTTTCTCCTCGCATTGTCCGACCAGTTCCCGGACGAAGCCTTCAGTGACGTGGTGAACGATGATCGCGTGCTGCTCCATACGCAATACTCGACGCAGTGGGATGCCCTATCCCATGTCGGCGCCATGTTTGACGCGGACGGCGATGGAACGCCGGAAGCGGTGTTCTACAACGGCTGGCGCGGTGGCACCGACATCACAGCGCCCGGCTCCTGTTCCGAGTGCGGCGGGATCGCGGGATCAGACGCGTCGCGACTGGGCATTGAGAACATGGCCGCGCGCTGCGTGCAGGGCCGCGCGATCATGATTGATCTGCATGCCGTCTACGGTGACGACAAAGTCGACGTCGATTTCGACGGCCTCGAAGCCGCCATGACGGCTCAGAACGTCGTTGTCGAGGCCGGTGACATGGTCTGCCTGCATACCGGCTTCGCGCGACGTGTCCTCGAAATGAACCGAGAGCCAGACGCCCATACGCTGCACAACGTGTGCGCCGCGCTCGAAGGGCGCGACCCGAAGCTGCAGGAATGGATCAGAGACAGCGGCCTGTCTGTTCTGATCGCCGACAACTATGCCGTCGAGCGGGCGCCAAGTGCCACCGGGACCGGCCCGCGGGCGATGTTGCCGCTACACGAACTCTGCCTGTTCAAACTTGGCATCCACCTCGGCGAGATCTGGTGGCTGACGGATCTTGCAGCCTATCTGCGCGATGCGGGGCGCACGCGCTTTCTGTTGACCGCACCGCCCTTGCGTCTTCCGGGCGCTGTCGGATCGCCGACGACGCCGATCGCCACGGTATAGATCGCGGCGGCTGCAGCTTGGCGGCAAGATCACGTGGTTATTGCGTCGGTGCATGGACGGCCGCATCGGCGGCGCGCGCCGCGCAAAACGCCGTAATCTCCGGCGTCACGCGGCCGACCTTATCGATATGGAAGAAGTGGCCGCCGCCAGGCACAATGACAAAGCGCGCATTCGGCAAACCGGTCGCAAGCTTTTCGCTTGCGCTGGTACGCACCATACGCTCCGCCTCACCCGCAATGACCAGGACCGGATGAGGAATAAGGCTGAGGTCGTTGCGCACGTCGAACCGGCTGCTCGCCAGGAAATCACCGTAAACAATGGCCTCTCCGGCCTCGATCATGCGACGGCGACAGACCCTTTTGTAGAACTCAGTTGTATCTTCCGGCCAGCAGTATTGGACAATCGTGGCCACGGTTGCGCGAAAGTCCGTTGTGAGGCCATCGAGAATGGCCGGCGCCACTGGCAAGTGTGCGGCAGAACCGAGGATGATGAGGCCATCCAGAACCGCACCAAGGCGTTCGCCGTGCCGCAAAGCCACGTCCAGCGCGATTGCGCCACCCATCGAGTGCCCCACCAGAACAGCGCGCGGAAGCTGCATCGCCTCGACAAACGCGACAACCACGTCCGCATAGTCTCCGATCTCGGCAAAGCCTGGCCCGGTCGACTTTCCGTGGCCCGGCAAATCAAACGCGTAGACCGGATACTGCGTGATCCAACGCGAAGGAGACCGGGTTCCAACGCCAAGCAGTCCAACAGCCGAAGCCGTCTCCCGCCATTCGAACGGCCAGTCCGCCGCCCGGCCACCGGCACCATGAATCAAGACGAGTGCAGGGCCCGACGTCGCAACGCCATTGAAGGTATAATGCAATCGTCCCAAAGCTGTCCTGCAGGTCGGCATGGCGCGCTCCGTTGTGTCGAGATTGATCTATACACATCCTGCACTGCAGGTCGCCAGCGCCACCTGCGTCAAATTGCACATCAGCTATCGAAAACAGCCAAAGAGGCGCTGCGTGCCGCCCAATTAAAACCACAAATACATTTTGCCGAATAAAAGAATCAAGACTTTGTTCGAAAGCAATTGATGAATGTGATATCGTCGAGCAAATCGAATTGGGTAGGAAAAATGTTTTATAGTTTTTTGTAACAAACAAATTCCATTGATTATACTCGCAGCCACAATAGATATCTCACAACAAACATGCTTATCAGGGTCTGCTTCGCGAGCCTTCCCGTTCGCGAAACCAGTATGCGTCTCGACAGTGGCTGACATACGTTTGGGGGAAATAGCTGATGAGACAGCTTATCATTTTGGTTCTCAGTTTCGCGATATCCGGACTGCTTGTCTTCGGTGCGCAAGCTGCCGACCTCGGAGGTGACCGCGGCTCTCTGAAGGACGAGCCCTTGGCCTACTCGCCCTTAAAGCGCTACTACGTCGCAATTCGCGGTGGACTAGCCTTTCCGGAAGATACCGACTTTGACATCGATGGCGGGGCTATGAACGTCGTCAACTCTTATGAAGACGTGGCGTACTTCATCAGTGGCGCCGTCGGCATGCGCCTCTACGAAACATCCAATGTCAAAGTCCGCGGCGATCTGGAACTCGGATATCGCGAAGCCGAAATTGACACCCACAACGTTGCAGGCACGCAGTTCTCCAGCAGCGAATCCTCCGGCGACACCAGCGTGTTCTACGGATTGGCCAACCTGACCGTCGACTTCAAGACCGGCACCAGATTTACACCCTATCTCTCAGCCGGCGGGGGGCTTGCGAACGTGAGCTTCGACGGTCATGCCGTCGACGGCCCAGGCGTCGTCATGGACGATGACGACACGGCCTACGCGCTCCAACTCGGCGCAGGCGTGAACTACGATTTCGGTCGCGGCCTGACGTTCGAACTCGGTTACCGATACTTCGCGGTCTATGACGTTGACCTCACAGCCGAAGACGGTACCAACAGCTCAACTGATATCGAAGATCACCAAATCCTATTCGGCATCCGCCAGACCTTCTAACGATCTCGTCTCTCTCGACACAACAAAACAACTACGCCTGCAATTCTTGCGGGCGTTTTTTTCGAGTGCGTACATTATTTTGCCTAATTCAGTTATTAATCACCGCGACCCTGCAATACGCCTTGGGTACGGGCTCTTGAGACCCGGCTGGCGCATGCCGCTTTGCGGTGCGTGTGTTCCGCGTGCAGGTCGCGGTTATAGCTCAGTGGGAGAGCACCCGCAGTTTTTGCGGGAGGTCGGGGGTTCGATTCCCTTTAACTGCTCCCAGAACGACTAGCTCAGTTGGTAGAGCGCGGGACTGTTAATCCTGAAGTCGTGGGTTCGACTCCCACGTCGTTAGCCAGCGTCTAAAAGCGCACTCGGTTTGGGGCCGATCGATAAACTGGGGACCCGGCAGTGCCGGCCGGCCAGACGGCACAATCCTGAAGCCTCGGCGGACGGTGCGCGCTCGACGGCAGCGACGAAGGCGCTTTGCGCCCGCACGGATACCGCCCCTTTGCAACGCCGGCGCAGCGGCACCGGCATCGCCCTCTTCGGAGGCGATGGACGCAGCCGACTGTCAAAGGCCACGCATCGAGGCTTAAGTGCGGGCCCGCTCCTGCGGCGTGGCTGGCATGCTGGGGACCTTATTTATCAAATGTTGAAATAGATCTGTATACGGAATTTCATATTCGCTCGGATCAGAAACTGTGTTTAGAGGTGTGGCCATGCGCCCGTTCCATGTCTTTCAGGTCACTGTTCGTGACGACCAGCGCGCGTTCCTCCGTCGCGACGGCCGCTTCGAGCGGCTGCTTGGTCCGGGTCGATATCGTGAATTCGATCCGGCGGGCCGTTTGTCGGTCGACGTCCACACGGTTGTGCGCAGCGAGGTGAAGCCCGAGATCGCTCTGCTGTTCGAGCGCACCAATCCGGATCTCGCAGCCGAGCACTTCCAGATTGTGCGGCCGCGCGCAACCGAAGTCGCGATCATCTCGTTCGACGGCCAACCGATGCACGTTGTCCGCCCGAACGAAACGCGTACGTTTTGGAAAACGGTGACACGCGTCGACGTCGAACTCATCGACACGGCTGCCGACATGCGCGTGCCGAAGTCAGTGCTCGACCGCCTCGACCTGGGTCGCAACACGCTCATCGCGCATGACATCGTGCGCGCGAACGAGTTCGGCCTCCTGATCGTTGACGGCGATTTGGTCGAGAAGCTGCCGGCCGGCCGGCACGCGTTCTGGCAGGTGGGCCGAGAGGTGCGCATTGAGCGTGCAGACGCGCGTCCGCAGTTGCTCGAGGTTACGGCGCAGGAAATCCTGACGAAGGACCGCGTCGGCGTCCGGGTCACGCTGACGGCATTCTACAAGATCGTGGATCCGGTCAAGGCGATCCTCGAGACGTCGAATGTCGCGGAGACGGTGTACCGCCTCGTGCAGTTCGCGATCCGTGAGGCGGTTGCAACGCGCACGCTCGACGACATCCTGGCGGCCCGCGATGAGCTCGATCGTCAGGTTCGTGCGTTCGTTACCGAACGCGCAGGCGATCTTGGCGTCACGATCGGTGAGATCGGCGTCAAGGACGTCATCTTGCCGGGCGACGTGCGCGAGCTGTTGAACAAGGTGGTCGAGGCCGAGCGGACGGCCAAAGCCAACCTGATCCGTCGTCAGGAAGAGACGGCAGCGACCCGTTCGCTGCTAAACACCTCCCGGATGATGGAGGACAACCCGCTGCTTCTCCGCTTGAAGGAGCTGGAGGCTCTGGAGAAGCTGGTCGAGAAGGTCGGCCGTATTGACCTGCACGCAGGTTCACAAGGCGGTGGCCTCGACGCCCTGCTTCGTGGGCTGTACCAGCTTGAGAAGCCAAAGTCGGGCAGCGAGAGCGACACGTAAGGCGGGCGCAATCTGCGCTCCCTGATCAACCAGACTGGGCCGTGGACTATGCGCCGCGGCCCGGCGTCCCTCCTCATGCCACCCTGTACCGCAACGACATCCCCAAGATCTCTTTCGCTTGTGACGGAGCCGTCTGCGCGGCCCGAACGCCGGGTAATCACTGCGTAATCAATCTGCGGACGAGCGCAGCGATACGCTTGCGAAACCACGCCTGACATCTTATTTTAGAATAATTCTAAACTAGGGTGACCGCCGATGCTGTCCTTGCGCAACGACCGACGCAGCTTCAAGGATCTGAGCGAACAGGAAATCCTCGCGCTTGCGATTTCCTCCGAAGAGGACGACGCGCGGATCTATCGGACCTACGCCGAACGCCTGCGAAAAGACTTTCCGGACAGCGCCGCTGTCTTTGACGGCATGGCGATCGAAGAGGACGAGCACCGTCGGCGTCTCATCGACGCCCACAAGGCGCGATTTGGCACAACGATCCCGCTGATCCGCCGCGAACACGTCGCCGGAGTTGATGCGCGCAGACCCGTCTGGCTTATGGAAACGTTAGGACTAGATCGGATCCGCGCTGAAGCAAGCGAAATGGAAGCGGATGCCCATAGATTCTACCTCGAAGCCGCAAAGCAAACGAGCGATGCCGACACCCGCCAGCTACTCGGAGATCTAGCCGCGGCTGAGACCTCACATGTCCAAAAAGCCGATGAACTGCTAGCGGCGTATCTCGACGACGATCGCCGCGAGCGCGAGGACGAAGCCGCACACCGTCAGTTTGTTCTGACATGGGTGCAGCCCGGCCTTGCAGGCCTCATGGATGGATCTGTCTCAACACTTGCCCCGATCTTTGCCACTGCCTTTGCGACCGGGGACACGTGGACGACCTTTTTGGTCGGGCTCGCGGCATCCGTCGGAGCCGGCATATCGATGGGCTTTACGGAAGCTGCATCCGACGATGGCCAGATCTCAGGCCGCGGCTCGCCTATCAAGCGCGGGTTCGCGTCTGGCGTGATGACGACAATTGGCGGCCTGGGTCACGCCCTGCCGTACCTGATCCCGGACTTCACAACGGCAACCACGATCGCAATCCTGCTCGTATTTGTTGAATTGTGGGTGATTGCCTGGATCCAGAACACCTATATGGCGACGCCGTTTCTTCGGGCTGCATTTCAGGTCGTCCTTGGCGGCGCCCTAGTCTTTGCGGCTGGGATCCTAATCGGCAGCGCGTGACACGGTATGGCATGGGCCTACGCCGCTCAAGCGCGAGTCCTGATTGTTGCGAATTAATCTATCGTTTATCGAACCCGGCACCAGCCCGAAGGCTGGTGCCGGATTGCGCGCCAAAGTACGCAAAACCACAAGATTGGCACGCCCTTGTTTTACCGCACGGTCGTTTCACAAATCCAAACGCTAGTTCAAAAACGCCGCAAAAGTCGCAATTCTTACGTGCGGTCTCGGCAACAGTTGCCGAATGTCTATAGCGACGTTTGAGCATTTCTCTGCCAGGCGTGAAACACGGCGTTGCCGGCCAGGCAGACCAAAAAAACAGGCATGGGATAGTTCCAACGACGTCTGCGAGCCTCTAAATCGCCCGCTGCTGTCGCCCCTCGCGCACCCAGCTCCGTAAGAACCGATCGAGCCAAGTGCGAATTGCCGGCCCATGTGCGATGTGATCGCGAAGCTGCGATGCGCGATCTTTGGCGCCGGGCTGTGTCAGTTTGTGCGGATTGTGCCCCGACCAGCGACTGATCATGGCGTAGGTGATTTCAGGATGAAACTGGATACCAACAGCAGTGGGACCATACTCGAAGGCCTGACTCGGAAAGGCATTGCCACCTTCCATCAGCACGTCGCAGCCACGCGGAACGGTGAACCCCTCCTTGTGCCATTGGTAGACGAACGACGGCCAGTCGCCTTCTGCATAGACGGGTCGTAGGGGACGCACGGGATGATAGCCGATCTCCACATGCCCAGCCTCATGGAGAAACACCGTCCCTCCGAGATGCTTGGCCAGCATCTGCCCGCCGAGACACACTCCGAGGAACGGTGCTTTTTCGCGCAGCGCCACCCCGATCCAGTCGGTCTCGCGCTTGACGTAATCGTCCGGGTCGTTGGCGCTCATCGGGCCGCCGAAGATAACCGCACCGTCGTGATGATCGAGCGTTTCGGGAAGCGCGTCACCGAAACGCGGCTTACGCACGTCGAGTGCGTGCCCTTGCGCCCGCAAAACCTGACCGATGTGGCCCGGGTTGGAATGCTCCTGATGCAACACGACCAGAATCGGCTTGGCGTCTCGCATTGGCTCGCCGTCCCAATGGGGTGAAGTTGTACCAACTGCGCGATCACCACAGGTCGCGTCCTGCATCTTAGCCATCTCCTCTTGGTCTGAGCATAATCCCTAAGATAAATGCCAGAATTTTACGCGGCGTGAAGTGCAACGCCAACGCCAGAACCCGGCTGAACCACCCTGGCACGACGGCCGTGCGTCCAAGCCAAAAACTGTTCACAGCGATTCGCGCGACGGCAGTCGGTGTCAGCGCCGGGATAACCCGTCGGTAAAGCGCGCTTTCCGAGCCCATTGCCGCATGAAACCCCGTTTCAACCGGACCCGGCGAAATACACGTCACACGCACACCGAAACCGCGCAGTTCCCACGCGATCGCTTCGGTCAGAGAGATGACGTAGGCCTTGCTGGCATAGTACGCCGCCTGATAGGGCCCCGGGGTGTAACCGCCAAGCGATGCGACATTCAAAACACCGCCACGACGACGGCGGATCATGTCCGGCAGCACCGCACGGGACAGCTGCGTCAATGCTTCGACATTCAACAGCGCCAGTTCGGAGAGCGCATGAGGGGCATGCTGGACGAACCGACCGCTCAACCCAATCCCGGCGCTATTCACGAGAATGTCGCAGAACAGGTCGTTCTCACCCAACCAGTCGCGCAGCGCCGTGGATGCATCAGACGCGCAGAGGTCGAGGCTGAGAACACGAATGTCACCGCCCGTGTCCGCACTCAGGCGGCCGGCAACGTCTTCCAACCGAGCGATATCGCGAGCAACAAGTACAACAACGTCGCCGCGCGTCGCGAAAATGCGGGCGATCTCGACGCCAATACCTCCGGTTGCCCCTGTAACGACAACGGCCGATGCCAGACCGGCGTCGGCGCCCTCAGATCGCGGCAAGATTGGATCTCGCCCGCGACACCCAATCCACCAGTCAACGATGCTTGTGATCATGCGCTGGACACAAGGCGGGGCGCCTGAGCGCCCGCCCCACTGCGACGCATCGGGCGAGATGCCGCCGCCGGCGCCCGCATCAGACCTGCGCTACCAAATCGAAGCGCAAACTCCGTTCGGATATGACACGCAAGCTCCTCAGCAAGTTCGGTGCTGCCCGTTCGCGGCAGATAGAGAATGATGGAAAACTCCGGCAGTGGCGGCAAGCCTGCATCGTCCTCCAAAACAACGAGCCCATCGGGAACCGAGTCCGCGAGCATGGCGGCAACACCCAACCCAGCTGCAATCGTGGCGTTCACGGCTTCCTGGTTCGAAACCTCGACAACGAAACGCCATTCGATATCCTCGGCACGGAGCGCATCGAGCACGACCGGGCGGAACAAGCACGTCCGGCCGCCGATCGAGATCGGCAATGGCCGCCGCAAATGCGCATCACTATCCGGCGCCGTGACCCAGACCAGACGATCACGACGCAACAGTTCACCGTTCTCCCGACTTGGTCCAAGCTCTGTCGTGATCGTCAGATCGATCTTCCCGTCATCGAGCAGTTCCACCAGCTCGACGGAGTTCTGCGTGGCCAGACTGACTTGCACCTGCGGCCACGCCTGTGCAAACCGCCGCAGAATGTTTGGCGCATAGGTCGGCACGATGTCGAACGGCACGCCAAGACGCACTTCGCCATTATAGCTTGGCGTTGTCATCATGCCCCAGACTTCATCGTTCATAGCAATCAGGCGCCGCGCAGAATCCAGCAATTGCTCGCCGGGCGGAGCCAGAGCGACCCGTTTATGCTCCCTCTGGAACAAGCCGACGCCAAAAAGCTCCTCAAGCCGCTTGAGCTGCTGACTAACAGCGGCTTGCGTGCGATTGAGAAGGCGCGCCGCTGCCGTAACGCTGCCCGTGTCAGCAACCGCTACGAATGCCCGTAGCAACGAAATATCTATGTCGCGCGCCATAGCGAACGCCTCCGTTCCAGTGTGCAGATCGCGGTACCCCACAGTACTCCCCACCGCGCACCTTTGCGTAAGCATATCTTATACACAAACGAAAATATATTCAATTTCCTAATTCAAGGTGTGGGCCTATGTTCGCTGCATACCGCCCAGAGAAGAGCGGTCATGAGCCAAGGAGCAATCCGCCATGTTGACGAAAACGATCCATTCCCAATCCACCGACACCAGCAATCACACGTCACCGGCCAAACAGCTCACGAAAGCAGTTCAGTGGGTCCGATATGCGCTCCAGATTCGCCGGGAGCGCCAGTCGCTGGCCGCGCTGGATGAGCGGATCCTCAAAGATATCGGTCTGTCCAAGTCGATGGCGTTCCGCGAGAGTACACGCGGCTTCTTCGACACACCCGAGGTTGGTCGCAAGACGAAAACGCAGGCGCATGTACGTCGGTTCCGGTCACGCGATCTCGGATAGCATCAGGGTCCGGGAACGCGTCGCGCGCGGAGCTCTCCCTGGGCTCCGTGCGCTATCTATCGTGCGCGCAGCGTCAGGTGATCGGTTTTACACGCGCGGCAAGTCGTTCAGATAGGGCTGCCCAGTCTCAGATCGACCAAAAGCCTCAGACCGACGCAACCGCCTTGCGCCACCGACGGCCCGAACGTCATCGAACGACAGCCTTTGCGCCCACCACAAATCATACTGGAACTGCAAACCCAGCCAGTAGTGCACGCCCAATCCAAGCGCACGATCCAGCCGTGCGGCGAGCTCTGCCGTTATCGTCCGACGCTCCAGCAACAACTCCGACAGTCGCCGCCGCGACACGCCAAGCTGCGCAGCAAATTCTCGCCGCGTCATTTTAAGCTGAGGGAGAATGTCCTCTCTCAGTATTTCTCCGGGATGGGGCGGAGCTGAATAACGATCATAGAGATCTTTGTGCATAAGCCGTGTTCTCTTTTTTGTATTTTGATTTCGCACAAACGCTCAAATTTCTCTTAATAAAATAAGACAGCTTAATGACAAATGCAAATCGGCGCTTTGCAGCGGTCATCTGTGCACCTCCTTGCCTCCGTCAGGGCAAGTTGCCAAACTTCCGGCCACAACACGAAAGTTTGCGGAGGAAACGTGACATGCGCGCATCCGAACTGCGGGATCAGGTTCGCGCCGGCGCAACCGTAGCCGGCGGGATGGTCTTCGAGTTCTTCTCCCCCGGCGTCGCACAGCTGCTGCAGTTGGCCGGCTGCCGGTTTGTAATCTACGACATGGAACATACGGGCATCGGCCTTGAGACCATAAAATGGCAAGTTTCGGCATGTCGCGGCCTTGATATTGTTCCGATGGTGCGCGTCCCCCGCGGGGAATATGCGTTCCTGGCTGGGGCGCTCGACGTCGGTGTCAAAGGCGTCATGATCCCCATGGTCGAGAGCGCCGATCAAGCTCGCGCGATTGCGGAAGCCACCCATTATCCTCCGCATGGTCGGCGGGGCGCTGCGTTCGGTTTCGCGCACGATGACTATACGCCGGGGCCACCCGCGACGAAGATCTCAAATGCTCAGGCAGAGACACTCGTTATCGCTCAAATCGAAACAGAGCGCGGTCTTGAAAATGTCGATGATATTGCGTCGATCGACGGAATTGACGTTTTGTGGGTTGGCCATTTTGACCTCACCAATTTTCTCGGCATTCCCGGCGATTTCGAATCTCCAAACTACAAACAAGCATTAGAGCGCGTTGTCGCAGCGGGCAAAAAGTACGGCAAAGGCCTTGGTTTCATGGCCGCGGATGGCACGTGGGCTAAGAACTACCGCGCACTTGGGTTCAACATGCTTGCAGCCGGACCGGAACACCAGCTTATGGCGCGCGGCATGGCTGATATTACCGCGACCGTGGAGGCCTCATCATGAGCTTCAAGGTAGGCGTGACACGCGATCTTCTCACAGCCAGCGGCGACCCATGCTTCAATCCAGCCGCGTTCGAGGAACTTGCGAGGAACCCTGACATTGACTGGACGTGGTTGCCGGAGGACATCCCGGAAATCACGCCGGATATCGCTGCTCAGTATGACGGGTTGCACATCAACCTGCCGCGGGTCACGCGGGCCACACTGGCCCGGGATGATTGCCGTGTACGCGTCATTGCCCGGAACGGCGTCGGCTATGACACCGTCGACCTCGAGGCTGCAACGCGCCGCGACATTGTTGTCACCAACGCACCTTTGGCCGTGCGGCGCCCAGTCGCCGTCGCGACTTTAACGCTCATCTTCGCACTTGCGGGTCGCTTGTTCGAGAAGGATCGCATTGTCCGGCAGGGACGATGGAACGACCGCGTTGAGTTCATGGGGACCGGGCTAACAACCAGAACGCTCGGCCTGATTGGCGCCGGCAGTATCGGCCGCGAGATCATCAAACTGGCTCAGCCGTTCTTCGGAACCGTGCTGGCGTTCGACCCGTTCGTCGATGCGGACACCATTGCCGCGTCTGGAGGTAGCAAAGCGGAGTTTGAGCATCTACTCGCACAATCGGAATTCGTGGTCGCATGCTGCCTGCTTACCGATGAAACGCGCCATATCATGAATGCCGACGCATTTGCGCGCATGAAGCCAACCGCGCGTTTCATCAATATGGCGCGGGGCCCTGTGCATGATGAGGCAGCCCTCGCGGCAGCGCTTCAATCCGGTCAAATCGCCGCTGCTGGACTGGACGTCACGGAGAGCGAGCCAATCGCGGACGACAGTCCATTGCTTGCAATGGATAACGTGATTATTACCCCGCACGCGCTTTGCTGGACGGACGAGTGCTTCGAAGACATTGCACGCACAGCCTTGCGATCCATCGTCGATGTGTCACTTGGGGTCCGGCCCAGGCATGTGGTGAACGAGGACGCCGCCCATGCCTTGCAAGCCCCGTAAGGCCTCTGGCGCCTGGAAGCGTGGTGCACGTATCCGTAGCTAGTCTCCGTCGTCTTCATTCGCATTGTTGGTTCCGGACGTCGGCCCGCCGGAAACGGTCTCGCCGGCCGATTGCTCCGAAACGCCAAGGGCGTCGGCGAGGCGGTGCGTCGCGCTTCCGGGTCTGAGCGGCTGCGGCTGATCCGGATGTGGCGACCATCCCGTCATCGTGATGATCTCAAACGTTGCATAGACACGACCGTCCGCCCCGGTGAAGCGGTCTTGATAAACTTCGACGGCCCGCATCAGCAGCTCGCGGGACATTGGCACGCGACTGCGATCCGCCAGGCAGTTGCTTGCGCCCATCGCTTTGAGGTCCCGCATGAGATCGAGCGGCGTGGCATAGGTGACGCGGATCTGATCGACGTCGGTGACTGGCAATGTGAACCCGGCCCGCTGCAACAGGCCGCCAAGCGCGCGCACGTCGACTCGCGGCGCAACGCGCGGAGAAGCACCACCTCGGATGTCGGCCTCCGCGATCGCAAACGCCTCTGCAAGCTCAAACAGGGTATCGCCACCTGTCATCGCGCCCAGAAAGAATCCGTCCGGCCGCAACGCGCGACGGATTTGCACCATCGACCCTGGGAGATCGTTCACGAATTGGAGCGTCAGCGGCGCGACAATGCAGTCAACCGAGGCGGCGTCGAACGGCAAGACCTCCTCGTCGACACACATGGCCGGGCCATCGCATAAGCGACACATCGCCTGCGACACATCTGTCTCGATAACCGACGCGTCCGGCAAAGCCGCGCGAAGCGCACGACCCGGCGCCCCGTGGTGTGAGCCAAGGCAGACGACATCTTCAAAGCTTCGGCGAACGATCCCCAGCCGATCAACAACGTCGTCCATGACGCGATCAAGCAGGAACGCACACGACGCGATGTGCCCTGCCGCGCGGTCGCGGCGGGCCGACAGCAAACTGCGATCAAAAACAACCGTTGGCGCCATGGACATGATTTAGGTCGTCTTTCGCCGCACGTCACCACTGCCGGAAATGAAATATAGACGTACAATGACAATCAAATCGCCGCGTCGGCGGATAACGACAGGACACCAATGGTGGAATGCGAGCAGGTTTCAAAAGCGACAGACCGACCATCAGGAATTGCAGCAACACATCACGCGCTTAAGGTGATTGTCGACTGGCTGACGGACCAAGTCATGCCGCCCAGCTGTGTCAGCTGTCAGAAGCCGCTTGCCCGAGACAACGCCCTATGCGCCCACTGCTGGCGAGAGGTTCGCTTCATTTGCTCGCCCGTCTGCGATCGCCTAGGCCTTCCCATGCCCTACGATACCGGCGAGCCCACCGTATCTGCCGAAGCTATCGCCAATCCGCCCGATTTTGATCGCGCCCGAGCTGTCGCCCACCACGCGGGCCTCATGCGGCGCCTGATTGCCGGTTTCAAGTATGCGGACAAGCAGAACGCACGCTTGCTCTTGACCGGATGGCTGATAAGCGCCGGCGCAGAACTTTTGGAGGACGCAGACCTGATTGTCCCGGTCCCCCTGCACAGATGGCGACTGATCGAACGCCGCTACAATCAATCAGCCATTCTGGCCAAGGCTGTTGGCCAGGCCACAGGCAAACCCGTGGCCTATCACCTGCTCCAGCGGCCGCGGAAAACAAAGCGTCAGGTCGGCTTGCGCGGCGCAGAGCGGCGGAGAACACCGCGTGGCGCATTCTCGGTTAACGCGCGTCATCGCACCGACGTGAAAAACAGCCGCATTCTCGTGATCGACGATGTCATTACGACTGGATCAACCGTGAACGCCTGCGCGCGTGCTCTGAAAGCTGCCGGAGCGAAGCAGGTAGATGTTCTTGCTTTGTCTATCGCGACGAATCAAGCTCACGATTTCGCATGAGTGTCGGAGTGTGAGCACCCGGACCTTTCGTCAGCTCACCGCGCAACCGCGTATTCCGGCAACGCGCTGGTATTGTTGCCCGGTCGAGAGCCATAACTGCGGCGATCGTCGCACGCAGCGACGCCTGAAATGACCGCTCCACCGCATGTGAACACTTTGAATTTGTTGCAAGTCATCATATTTTAGCAGTCGAGGGCTCAGACTGCCAACGCATGCGCGGTCGGGCGATTGCCAGGGATTGCAGACAACAATGCTGCCGGTGACCATCTATACGACGATACTTTGCCCCTACTGCCACCGGGCAAAGCGCCTGCTGTCGCAGAAGGGCGTTGCGTTCGAGGAAATCAACGTCAGCCGGAGTTCCGACCGAGAGGCGATGACGCGCCGCGCCGGCGGGCGCAGAACCGTACCTCAGATATTCATTGGAGAGCACCATATTGGCGGGTGCGACGAACTTCACGCACTTGAGCGCGACGGCAAACTCGATGCCGTACTAAGCGGCAGTGCGGCCCCATGAGCGATCGGACGGAACATCCAGCGACCTTTCGTGCCGCACTCATACAAATGTGCACGAGCCGCGATCTAGATGAGAACGTCGCCACAGCCACGGCGTTGATCAAACAAGCAGCTGCAGACGGCGCGAATTACATCCAGACCCCCGAGGTCACGACGCTGATGGAAATGCGCAGCGCCGATCTCTTCGAAAAGACGCCCTGGGCTGACAACAACGCGCCGGCATCAGCGTTCGCATCGCTTGCGCAGACTCTCGGCATTTGGCTTCACATCGGATCGATGGGAGTCCGCGTGTCCGACGATAAGATTGCGAACCGGTCGTTCCTGTTCTCACCGGCGGGTGAAATCGCCGCGAGCTACGACAAGATCCATATGTTCGACGTGACACTCGGCAACGGCGAACATTATCGTGAAAGCAAGAACTACCGGCCGGGGACGACACCGGTCGTCGCCCGTCTTCCCTGGGGCCGGATGGGCATGACGATCTGTTACGATTTGCGATTTCCGAGTCTGTACGAAGAGCTGGCTCGTGCCGAAACAGAGATGCTGGCCATTCCATCAGCTTTCACAATCCCGACCGGTAAAGCCCACTGGGAGGCGCTACTGCGCGCCCGCGCCATCGAAACGCAGTGTTTTGTCTTTGCGGCTGCCCAGGCTGGCGAGCACGCGTGTAGGCGATCCACTTACGGCCACAGCTTGATCATATCACCTTGGGGAGAAATCTTGGCCGAGGGTGGAGACAGTGCGCCGGAAGTCGTCACCGCGGACATTGCTATGAGCGACATCGCGGAAGCGCGACGCAAAGTCCCGGCGCTTGATCATCGCCGCGCATTCGAAGGCGTTTCGGAGCAGGGCCAAGCACCGACGACAACGGCCGGTCCGGGCGCCGACACAGCGGAAGATGCAGCATGATCAGGTATCAACTCATTTGCGACGAGGAGCACACCTTCGAGTCCTGGTTTGCGAACAGCGCAGCCTTCGACTCGCTGTCTGACCTTGGCGAGATCACCTGTCCGATCTGTGGGAGCACGCAGGTTCGTAAGGCCATCATGGCGCCAAACGTATCACCGCGGACACGCCAGAAGTCTTCCGACGATGCGCCGCGGCCGAGTCCCAATGGCTCCGACGTCGCAACAACGCCAGACTCGGAGGCGCCGGTCGACGTGTCCAACAACAGCGATGCCGCAGCCCAGGTGGCTCAGTTGGTTGAAGCGATCCGTCAGGTCCGGGACGAAGTGCTCGCGAAATCAGAAAATGTCGGCCCTCGCTTCGCAGAAGAAGCGCGCAAGATCCACTTTGAGGAAGTGGAACCGCGTTCAATCTACGGTCAAGCAACGTCCGAAGAAGCACGCGATCTAGTGGAAGACGGCGTCGACTTCTACGCACTGCCGACACTGCCTGAAGACCGCAATTAGAGTTTTGCAGGTCTATAGAGTGTTTCAGGTTGCGCTGGAACCGTCCCACACCCGGTCTTCTGTTCGTCCTGGCCGGCCACCCAACCGCACGATCAAATGGGTGGTCAGCCAAGTTGGATCGAACACGGTGTGGGACGGTGAAGCGATTGCGCCTATGGCAGAGAGTATCTAGCCGCGGCGAATCTGTGCTCCATTGCGTGTTGGACGCCAACCCAGCGATCGCAAACGACGGGCAACTTCCAGCTCCATTGTCGGGTCGTGGCCCAGTGGCGCAAGTAATGCCCGGTCGACATCCCCGCGCGTCAAGCCGATGTCGGCTAACGCCCGATCATCCAGCCGCCGCAACTTGGACAGACTTCGACGTTTGGCAATTGCCGCAGCCAAACGACGGACCCACGCAAAGACCGGCCATGCAGACGTCGAACGCTCCGTCAGTTGACGCTCGACGTTCTCCTTGCCGCTGCCCTCACAATATGCATGCATCATGATTGTCACCTCTCTGGGATCTGCCGCTGACAACCGGTGAATCGTGTTGACGGCGGCGATGCCTAGTCATCGCAAATCCCTCCTGACAGCGTGGTGTCACCAGTAGACACCGGACATCTGGCGCTCCTGCCACCGTGGTGTCAGGAGTGTTATGTTGGAGGGGCTGACGGGTGGGGCGAGACGATGCGACGTGCAGACAGGCTCTTTTCAATCATCCAGATCATGCGGCAATCGAAACTTGTCCGCGCGCGGGATCTTGCAGAACGTCTGGAGATCTCTGAGCGGACGGTTTATCGAGACATCCAGGATCTGATCGCAAGCGGTGTTCCCATAGAAGGAGAGGCCGGCGTCGGCTACGTCATGCGGGCCGGTTTCGATCTGCCACCCATCATGTTTACCGAGACCGAAGTTGAAGCCTTACTTCTGGGCGCGCGGATTGTCGAAAGTTCCAGTGACGCCGAACTTGCGCGCGCGTCCTGCAGTGCGATTGCCAAAGTCGAAGCCGTTCTGCCGCCGCCGTTGCGCGACTACATGGAAAAGACGGCGCTGCTCGCACCCAGCGACCGGATTGAAGCACCGATCCCCTTCGACATCGCAGATGTGCGCCATGCGCTGCGGGGACAAAATAAGATACGATTTACATACACCGACGGAATTGGCGCCGGCACGTGTCGCACCGTTCGACCGCTGTCGCTCGCCTATTTTGGCGCCATCTGGTTGCTTGCGGCCTGGTGTGAACTCCGCGAGGACTTTCGCGTCTTCCGCCTGGATCGTATGGCGAACTTTGAGTCGCTGGACGATGTGTTCCGGCACGAACCCGGGCGCACACTCAGCGATTTCCTGTCCCGCGAGGAGACTTGGCGCCGCGGCAAGCGGCCCACCAATGATCCTTACCTGCTGCCCAGGCACGAAAGCACCGCGGCCGAACCGAGCAAGCTACAAAATGACGATGAGTGACGAGCGGTAAGCGATGACAGATCCGACACTGCTAGATCCGCGGACCACCTCGGGCGTCTATGATCGCTGTCGTGAGAGCATGGGAGAACTCGCGGCGCTCGTGATCGGTCAGAAACGCACCGAACGGCACCGACCGTCCATGGGAGGAGAGTGTGATCGCATTCCGGCCATCCTTGCGCTCCGCCAGAATGACACGAACCCAGGCGGGGTTAAATGTGAAAATCTCGGTGCGGCCGGACGGATGCACACGCTGGAGACTGAGTTGATCGCACGACAGATCGACGACTTCGTAAATCCGACCCGAGCGATAATTCAGTCGAAATGCAATGTAGATAAGCAGAAAATCGAGACCGAAAAAGAAGAAGATCGGCCACGCACCCATTATGAGGAAGACGACGCCGCAGACAAAGCTGACGCCGCCGATGGCCGCCATCAGGAGAGCAAATCAAGTGCGTGAAAGCGATCTGTGGGGCACAAGCGTTGCACTGAATGTCAGCGGCGAGCGTTCCGGGGGGCGGTTTGGTGTTATGTCGTCAGATGCCATTGCGTGATGCTAGTGTGAAAGCCAAGAGGATGAAAGCGTGAGCGAGCGCAGTACGGCGAAAACAAGAACGGCAAACTCCAGATCTGTTCGCGCGGCCAAGACGGCGACAACCGCAAAACCACCCGCCAAATCAAAGCGTCGATCACGCGCGAAAGTTACGCGCGCCGCGGCCGACGAGATCTTCGCGCGACTATCGGCTACTGATCCGAACCCAGAAAGTGAGCTGGAATATCGAAATCCGTTCACGCTTCTGGTTGCTGTCGTGCTGTCTGCTCAGGCAACGGACGCCGGCGTAAACAAGGCAACACGGCCGTTGTTCGCGATTGCGGACACCCCTGAGGCCATGCTGGCTCTCGGTGAGGATGCAGTGCGGGATTACATCAAGACGATCGGACTGTACCGCAACAAGGCCAAGAACGTGATCGCCCTCTGCGAGGGCCTGATTGCCAATCACAACAGTGCAGTGCCCGAGGACCGTGACGCGCTGGAGCAGTTGCCCGGTGTCGGCCGAAAGACCGCGAATGTCGTCATGAACGTTGCGTTCGGTCACCCGACAATGGCTGTCGATACGCATGTATTTCGTGTCGCAAATCGCACCGGCCTCGCGCCGGGCACAACGCCGTTGGAAGTTGAAGAGGGGCTGTTGCGGATTATTCCAGACGCGTACGCTCTGCACGCGCACCATTGGTTGATTTTACACGGCCGCTACGTCTGCAAGGCACGCAAGCCGAACTGCCCGGCATGCGTGATACACGATCTCTGCACATTCAAGGAGAAAACCGTAGCGGCCTGAACTCAAACGCGAGCCTCATTGCGCTACGGCACTGAGGCAGCAATCCCGTCCATGCGGATGGGCAGGCCAGCCGCATGCATGCACTGCTTCGCTTCGCCGATCGTGAACGTGCCAAAGTGGAAAATGGACGCGGCCAGTACGGCGCTTGCGTGCCCATCGCGGACACCGTCGACGAGATGGTCCAGCGTTCCAACGCCGCCCGAGGCGATCACGGGGACCGAAACCGCATCGGCAACAGCACGGGTCAACGCGATATCGAACCCGGATTTTGTTCCGTCTCGATCCATCGATGTGAGTAGAATCTCGCCGGCACCCAGCGCAACGACCTCCTTTGCAAAGCCGATCGCTTCGATACCGGTCGGCTTGCGCCCGCCGTGGGTATAGATTTCCCAGCGCCTCTCGCCATTCTCATCATCATCAACGCGCTTCGCGTCGATCGCGACCACGATGCACTGAGCGCCAAACTTCTCGGAGGCCTCAGCCACGAAGGCGCGATTGTTCACAGCCGCGGTGTTGATCGAGACCTTGTCCGCGCCCGCCTCAAGCAACGTCCGAATGTCGGCGGTTGTACGCACCCCGCCACCAACCGTAAGCGGCATGAAGCAGCGTTCAGCCGTACGTGACACGACATCCAGCAACGTCCCGCGATCCTCATGGCTGGCCGTGATATCCAGGAAACAGAGCTCGTCGGCGCCGGCCGCGTCATAGGCGGCTGCGGCCTCAACCGGATCTCCGGCATCGACGAGGTCAACGAAGTTTACGCCTTTGACAACACGGCCATCTTTGACGTCGAGGCACGGAATGATGCGGGTCTTCAGCGACATGTGAGGTATTCCGGACTTGATCTTCTGGTTTCTGCTACGGCGACGCAGCATTTCCGCCTAGGGCGAACATACTCTAAAGGTGAATGCGAGTTGCAGTACCGGTGACGCAACTCCGTCGTATCCTATTCCTGAGCGCCGGGACATGCCGGATGACCAAGTCACGCGCCGCGCACGATTGCGACCGTCGAAACGACGAACCAGTTTTACCAACGAGTTCCCTAAACGAGTTCACATGAGTACCAGAAAGTCCGATCAGCTTGTTTTTGTCAGTGACGAGACCGGCCGCAACATCAATGTGCATGTCGAGAACGACACCGTCTGGCTGACCCAGGCGCAAATGGGTGAAATCTTCTCGGTTGGCGCGAGCACGATCAGCCAGCATCTCGCCAACATCTACGAAGCCGAGGAGCTGAGCCCCGAAGATACCATGCGGCGGATTCAGATCTCCCGCGCGGAGGGCGAGCGCACGGTCAAGCGCGCGCTGAACCACTATAACCTCGATGCGATCCTGTCCGTTGGTTACCGCGTAAGCTCCAAACGCGGCACGCGCTTCCGCAGGTGGGCCACACGGGTCTTACGTGACCGAATCGAAGAGGACGTGAAGCGCCGCAAACTGCTCGAAACCTCGGGCCTGATCGAAATCCAGAACATGCTGGCCCTCGCCAAGGGCGCGGTCGTGACACATGACGTGGTCCCAGAGCGCGCTCAGGCCGTCTTTGACGTCATCGAGCGCTATGCACGCTCGTTCACGCTTCTACTCCAATATGACGAAGACCGCCTGCCCGACCAACCGCAGCACGCGTCCACTGACATGGTGGAATTGCCGCTGTCCGACGCGGAAACCGCAATTGCGCAGCTCAAGGCCACGTTGATGGAGAAGGGCGAAGCAACGGAGCTGTTCGGCCAGCCGCGTGGCGACGGTCTCGCGGGCGTGCTTGGCAACATTGAACAGACATTCGGTGGCGAACCTCTTTACCCCAACGTCGAGATCCGCGCGGCCAACCTGATTTACTTCATCATTAAGGACCATCCGTTTACGGATGGAAATAAGCGAATCGGCAGCTTTCTGTTTCTGCACTACCTCGAACGGAACAAGCGCCTCTACGACGACGGCGCACCACGCATCGATGACAATACACTAGTTGCGATTGCGCTGTTGATTGCCGAAAGCGAACCTTCGCAGCGGGACTTGATCATCCGCCTGGTCATGGGCCTGTTCGATGGCCAAGCCCAAGACGATGATACGGAGTCCATCGAGACCGCAGGTTCGGCTTAATCGGCAGCAGCCGTCAGAACGCGTAGCGCCTCGGCCGGATCGATACGGCCGTCGTAGAGCGCTCGGCCACTGATTGCACCGGCCAGGATCTGGTTCTCCGGTGCAACCAGAGCTTCGACATCGGCCATCGACGCCAGTCCGCCGGACGCGATCACCGGGATTGATACCGCTTCGGCCAGCGCGCGCGTTGCCGGCAGATTGAGCCCGCACAGAATGCCGTCGCGATCAACGTCGGTGAAAATGATCGCAGCAACCCCGGCATCCACGAACCGCGTAGCAAGTTCGATCGCCGTCAACTCGCTGGATTCTGCCCAACCCTCGACGGCCACCCGGCCGCCTTTGGCATCAATCCCGACGGCGATTTGCCCGGGAAAGGCACGACAGGCAGCTCTGACCAAGTCCGGATCGCGGACTGCGGCCGTTCCGAGGATAACGCGATGCACGCCCTTGCCGAGCCACATCTCAACGGTGGCAAGATCGCGAATGCCGCCACCAAGCTGCACGGGAATGTTGACGGCCTGCAGGATGGCGTCGACCGCAGCTCCGTTCACCGGATGCCCGGCAAATGCACCGTTCAGATCAACCACATGTATCCAGGAAAAACTCTGTGCCTGAAACTGACGTGCTTGTGCTGCAGGATCGGCATTGAAAACCGTGGCTTGCGCCATGTCTCCCAGCTTCAAGCGAACACATGCACCGTCCTTGAGATCAATTGCAGGAAATAGGATCACGCCATCACCACCGATCTTCCGGCCACACACAGCTTGCCGCCTCGTAGCCTTGAGATTGCTATTTTGTTCTGAGACAACTGCGAACCTCGGATCATCCTGTCAAGGCACTCGTTGCGCGTTCCATTATGCTTCCTATCGAGATCGACAACTCGGCACAGCCGCTTCGTCAACCCGGCGTACCGCTCAGCGAAGCCGACGCGATTGATATTTGGCTCGCGCGCTGGCTGCGCGTGCGCCGCAAAGAACTTATTGCACGATACGGCTGCGATCCGCGCCGCATTTACGAAATCTGGGAAGGCCGCAGGTTTCCGAACGCGCGCGAGAAAGCGCTCGCCGTATTCCTTGAACGTCACCCGGCGTTGGCCAGGCAGGTCGATTTCTCGCACCATCGGCGCATTCCCCGTGGTCCGGACCCGGAGCATCAGCTCGATTTGTTCTGAGCTGAGAAAGAAGAGGAACAAAAGAGAACTTTTCAGAAACTTTTGCTGGACTCAGCGCCAGTGAGTCTGTAAGTTCTTCTTACGTTCTCACCCCAGGGTCATTGCCCCACCATCGACCCGAGAACGCCCCCGTCGAAGCCCGCTGTGGATGGCAGCGTTCGTTGCGTTTAGTCCGTCGCGTCAGAGGTCATGCGTTCGGTTTTGCGTCCAGACCAAGTGTTGCGTGCGTGACGCCAGCGTTCCGCTGGCGGGCTTCCCCCAATTCCCGCAGTGGATCGCGATCGGAACATCGCGACCACGCGCAGCGAGAGAAAAACCGATGACAACCTTTCTCATTTCCTACGACCTGGCTGATCCGTCTCGCAACAAGCAGACGATCACCAGCCACATCATGGCCATTGGTGAGGCGTGGGCCCGCCCGCTCGATCAAACCTGGTATGTGCGGTGCGCAGGAGAAGCCGCAAACATCGAGGCCGAGATCACGTCGCATCTCTGCGACGAGGATGGGCTGATTGTACAGGAAGTCGGAGAGGACGTCGTGTTCGCCAACACGGCCCTGCGTTGGTTTCGCCGCCGGCCGATGGCAACAGCCGACGCAGGTGATCATGTGCCGACAGCCGCATTGGACTCCGCAGAGATTCTGGCTTTCCCAACGCAACCCGCAACAGACGTCGCGCCGGACAACCTGGCGGCTTAGCGCAAACGCTATCTCTCGCCGTAATGGACACAGGGCACGCGCACACAAGACCGCGTGCCCTGCCGAATACCCCTGATGGGCTCTTAGTCGTTGTTGCGGTCGCGGCGACGGCCACCGCCGGGAGGACGACGACCGCGACGGCCGTCGTTGCCACCTTCCATTGGGTCAGGCTCACCTTCGGCACGCGGGATTTCTTCGCCGGTTTCCTGATTGACGATCTTCATGGACAATCGAACCTTGCCGCGATCGTCGAAACCAAGCAGCTTCACGAAGACTTCTTGGCCTTCATTGACAACATCTTTCGGATGGTCAGGGCGGCTGTCAGCCGTCAATTGCGAGACGTGAACAAGCCCGTCCTTTGATCCAAAGAAGTTCACGAACGCGCCGAAGTCCATCAGCTTGACGACCTTACCCTTGTAGATCATCCCGACTTCCGGCTCAGACGTGATCTCCTTGATCCGGCGAATGGCATCGTCGATCGATTCACGGTTGGCGGCCGCAACTTTGACCGTCCCGTCATCGTCAATGTCAATCTTGGCACCCGACTCTGAGACGATTTCCCGAATAACGGAACCGCCGCTGCCGATAACCTCACGGATCTTGTCGGTCGGAATGACGATGGTCTCGATACGCGGCGCATGCTCACCGAGGTCCGTCCGCGCGACGCCGATCGCCTTGCCCATTTCATCAAGAATGTGAAGCCGGCCCGCCCGCGCCTGTTCCAGCGCAACACGCATGATTTCTTCGGTAATGCCTGTGATCTTGATGTCCATTTGCAGCGACGTGACGCCAGCTGCCGTTCCCGCAACCTTGAAGTCCATATCGCCGAGGTGATCTTCGTCACCGAGAATATCGGAGAGCACAGCGAAATCGTCGCCCTCTTTGATGAGACCCATCGCTATGCCAGCAATCGGCGCCCGCAGCGGAATGCCGGCATCCATCATGGCAAGCGAGGTGCCGCAAACGGTGGCCATCGAGGATGAACCGTTGGACTCCGTAACTTCTGAGACGACACGAATGACATACGGGAAATCGTCCTGGCTTGGCACCAGCGGGTGCACCGCGCGCCATGCCAACTTGCCGTGCCCAATTTCGCGGCGGCCTGGTGAGCCCATCCGCCCGGTTTCACCGACGGAATACGGCGGGAAGTTATAGTGCAGCATGAAGCGCTCTTTGCGCGTGCCTTCGAGACTGTCAACGAACAGTTCGTCATCGCCCGTCCCCAACGTCGCGACGACAATGGCCTGCGTCTCGCCGCGCGTAAACAACGCCGAGCCGTGGGTCCGTGGCAGAAGGCCGACCTCCGCCACGATCGGGCGCACGTCGTCGAGTGCCCGGCCGTCGATCCGCTTGCCGGTCTTGACGACGTCGGAGCGCATAATGTCCATTTCGACGGCTTTGAAGCTACCACCGAGCAGAACGGCATCTTCTGCGTTGTCTTCGGGAATCTTGATTTCGGCGAGCACCTTGTCCTTCGCCGCCGCGACCATGTCGTTGCGCGTCTGCTTATCCGGCGTGGAGAACGCAGCCGTGAGGTCGTCACCGACAAGACCGCGAACCTGATCCTTGAACTTGAGTTCAGGCGGCGTGAAATCCCATGGCTCTTTCGCGGCTGTCTCCGCAAGTTTGATGATCGCGTCAATGACGGGCTGGAAATGCTTGTGGCCGAACATGACCGCTTCCAGCATTTGCATTTCCGGAAGCTCGTGCGCCTCCGACTCGACCATCATCACGGCATCGTTGGTGCCGGCAACAACAAGGTCCAGTTTTGTCTGGTCCATCTCGTCGATCAGCGGATTGAGCACAAGCTCGCCGTCGATCAAACCGACCCGTGCGGCTGCGATTGGTCCAAGAAACGGAACGCCGGACAGCGTCAGCGCGGCACTGGCCGCGACCATTGCAACAATGTCGGCATCGTTCTCATTGTCGAAGGACAGCACGGTCGCAATAACCTGCGTCTCGTGCTTGAAGCCGTCCACGAACAGAGGCCGGATCGGGCGATCAATCAGGCGCGATGTCAGGGTCTCTTTTTCGGTCGGGCGCCCTTCGCGTTTGAAAAAGCCGCCTGGGATCTTTCCGGCGGCATAGGTCTTCTCTTGATAGTTCACGGTCAGCGGGAAGAAATCGACGCCCGGCCTTGGGGATTTGGCAGCGACTACGGTCGCAAGGACGCTGGTTTCGCCATACTGGGCGAAGACCGCGCCATCAGCCTGACGAGCGATGTGGCCCGTCTCGAGCTTGAGCGGACGGCCGCCCCACTCGATTTCAACGCGATGGATGTCAAACATCTGTCGTCTTTCGTTCTTTCGGTTTTCTCTGGTTTACGCCGCCTCTTTAGCACACCAATGCTGGTGCGCATCAGCCTGGTACGTAGGCAAGAGCGGCGAAGCTACGGTCTGTCGACGCCGACCGCGCATGAACCGCAGCGGCCGCGAGGCGCCATCGCTCGCGAGTCTTGGACACCGCTCAAGACCCGCACGTCATCTATGACCTAACGTTCGCACCAGAATCAGACGTATGACTATCGGTAAACGTTAGGATTTGGTGCACTAGCGGCGC
>JBCDAH010000040.1:0-34918 GCA_039186015.1 Pseudomonadota bacterium | reverse complement strand
TGGGAGACGAGCTTGCGGGACACGTCGCCAGCCGGTTTGTGGTTTTTGAGGTCGATTATCTGATGTGCCCGATCATAATTCGAATCGTTGTCGGGGTGCGGCGGCGGCGAGATCAAGCCGACGCCCGGCGTGGAATGGCGGACCTTTGCGATCCGCTGATCGACCTTGTGCCCCGGCAACTGGCCGCCTTCGCCCGGCTTGGCGCCCTGGGCCATCTTGATCTGCGCCATGTCGGAATTCACAAGGTATTCCGTCGTCACGCCGAACCGGCCGGAGGCGACCTGCTTGATCGCCGAACGCATGCTGTCGCCGTTCTCAAGCGGCTTGAACCGTGCGGGCTCTTCGCCACCTTCGCCGGTGTTCGATTTCCCGCCGATCCGGTTCATCGCAATCGCGAGCGTCGAATGCGCCTCGTGACTGATCGAGCCGAAGCTCATGGCGCCGGTCGCAAACCGTTTGACGATCTCTGCCGCCGGCTCGACTGCGTCCAGCGGTATCGCTTGGCGTCCCGCTTCGTCTGCCGACTTGATCCGGAACATGCCGCGCATTGTCATGAGCTGGGCGGACTGTGCGTTGATGTTCTCGGCGAACGCGCGGTACTTGTCCGGTGTGTTCCCACGCACGGCGTGCTGGAGGTCGGCAACGGTATTGGGCCGCCAGGAATGCGCTTCACCGCGAATGCGGAATGCGTATTCACCGCCAACATCGAGGGCATTCTCAAGGACCGGATCATCAACGAACGCGCGCGCATGGCGTTCAACGGTTTCGCGTGCGACCTCGCTGAGGCCAACGCCCTCGATCTGGCTGTGTGTGCCAGTAAAGTACTTCTCGACGAATCCCGTCGCCAGACCCACCGCATCGAAAATCTGCGCCCCGCAGTAGGACTGGTATGTCGAGATGCCCATCTTCGACATGACTTTGAGCAAGCCCTTGTTCACGGCCTTGATGAACCGCGTGTTGGCTTCGCTACGCGTCAGGTCTTTGTCGATATCGCTCCGCATCGCGTCGATCGTGTCGAACGCCAGATACGGGTTGATTGCTTCGGCGCCGTATCCGGCCAGCGTCGCGAATTGATTGACTTCATGCGCTTCGCCGGTCTCAACAACGAGCCCGACGGACGTCCGCAATCCCTGACGGATCAGGTGATGATGGACGGCGCTGGTGGCGAGGAGCGACGGGATCGGAATGTAGTCGGCGCACGTTTTCCGATCGGACAAAATGATAATGTTGCACGCGCCCGCCCGCACGGCTTCTTCCGCCTCAGCGCAGACAACGTCAAGTGCTGCTTCCATCCCTTCGGCGCCGTACTCGGCAGGGTAGGTGATGTCGACAGTCAGCGAATTGAAATTGTTGTCCGGCACGTCGCCGATCTGACGAATCCGCTCCAGGTCCTCGTTGCTGAGGATCGGTTGGTAGACCTCAAGGCGCTTGGTGTTTGCCGTCCCTTCCAGATCGAGAATGTTTGGCCGCGGCCCGATGAACGAGACGAGACTCATGACGAGTTCTTCCCGGATCGGATCGATTGGCGGGTTCGTGACCTGCGCAAAGTTCTGCTTGAAGTAGGTGTGCAGCAGTTTCGGCTTCGACGACAGCGCCGACAGCGGTGTGTCGGTGCCCATGGAACCGATCGCCTCCTGGCCGGTGATTGCCATGGGCGCCATCAGGAACTTCAAGCTTTCTTCCGTGTAGCCAAAGGCTTGTTGCAGATCGAGGGTCGCCGCAGCGGACTCCTCAACGTGGACGAATTCGTCCGGCAGCGGAAGATCGCCAACTTGGATTTGCGCGCGGCTTAGCCATTGCGGATAGGGCAGACCAGCCGCAAGCTGTTGCTTGAGTTCGTCATCGCCGATGATCCGTCCAGCTTCAAGATCAATCAACAGCATCTTGCCGGGCTGGAGGCGCCACTTCTCGATAATGGAGTCTTCGGGGACCGGAAGCGTGCCGGCCTCGGATGCCATGACGACGCGGTCATCATTGGTTACCAAGTACCGTGCCGGGCGCAGCCCGTTCCGATCCAGCGTTGCGCCGATCTGGCGACCGTCGGTAAACGCCATCGCAGCCGGACCGTCCCACGGTTCCATGAGTGCGGCATGATACTCGTAGAACGCACGCCGATCTTCGCCCATCAAAGGGTTGCCGGCCCAGGCTTCCGGGATCAGCATCATGGCGGCGTGCGCCAGGCTGTAGCCACCCATGGTCAGAAACTCGAGCGCGTTATCGAAACACGCCGTGTCTGACTGTCCTTCGTAGGATATCGGCCAGAGTTTCTTGATGTCTTCACCAAACAATGGAGAAGAGACCGAGGCTTGGCGCGCAGCCATCCAGTTGACGTTACCGCGCAGTGTATTGATTTCACCATTGTGCGCGACCATCCGATAGGGATGCGCAAGCTTCCAAGACGGGAACGTGTTGGTTGAGAACCTTTGGTGGACCAGCGCCATTGCGCTCTCCACCCGGCTATCCGACAGATCCTGGTAGTAGTCCCTCACCTGATAGGACAGGAACATGCCTTTGTAGACGACCGTCCGCGTCGACAGACTGACCACGTAGTGGCCGATGTCTCGTCCTTTGTAGGCATTGTAAATCGCATTCGAGATCACTTTGCGCGCAATATACAGGCGGCGGGAAAACGCATTTTCATCAAGATGATGCGGGCGCTTGATGAAGATCTGCCATTGCGATGGTTCGGTTTCAGCAACCGCTTCTGACAGCTTTGAATTGTCGACCGGCACTTCGCGCCAGCCCAAAACCTCGAACCCTTCCTCCCGCATGATGCGGTTCCAGACGTTCGTGCAATGCTGACGCAAGCGTGCGTCTTGCGGCATGAAGATCTGCGCGATCGCATAAGCAAACGGCGCTGGCAGGTCGAAGCCAAGCCGACTGCACTCGTCTGCCAGGAACGTATGTGGAATCTGAAGGAGAATGCCCGCACCATCTCCGGTGAGCGGATCCGCCCCAACCGCGCCGCGGTGCTCGAGGTTCTCGAGGATAAACAAGGCATCCTTAATGATATCGTGCGACTTCACGCCCTTGAGATTCGCGATAAAGCCCACCCCGCAGGCGTCATGTTCGTTTTTCGGGTCGAACAGACCTTCAGCGGCGCGGTTGGGGGCGATTCCGAGGGGGAGTCGGCGCGTCGTCATCTCAGAAACCTCTCGCGGCAATCGTGGCCGTATCAATGAACGTCAGGGGGAGCATACCGCGGGCCCGGCAACCGGTGCACCGCAGAGAGTGAGGTCGAACGTCCTCAACCCGTCAGGCGCAAACGTACATCCGTTTTCGGATGAACCAATCTGCAAGCCCACAACGCGCGACATCGATTGGCACGCGGCCCATTGTCCGGTGCCGCCCGCAAACGGGTCGCCGTGGAGCCGAGTTCATCATGTGTGCGAGCGCAAAGCGCATCACGATCGTCCAATCTCGACACGACAATAGTTGATATGCACAAAGGTCAGAGCGGCTGACCTATTTTCGATAAATCAGATTTTGCAGATTGAGACAAGCAAGCACTGACTTGTCAAATTGCAGCAAGCGCGAATTTGCGCGAATTCGCGTCGCGGATTCGCATTGCGGCCTCAGAGTTGGGGAGTTCGTGGTTTCACGGGTTGAAGCCGGGCCAAGCCCCTCATAGCGTCTGCAACTCTCGGGACGGCGTCGTGGGGCTCGGTATGGGACTCGGGTCGTTCACGATAAGGCTTTACGGTTGGGGGACGCGATGACTGCGATGAACAATGCGACGCAACAACAATTGCGCCAGTTTGTGGAACAAATTGAGCGGCTGGAGGAGGATAAAAAGCAGATTACTGATGATATTCGCGACAAGATGGCCGAGGCCAAAGCGGTTGGCTTCGACGTGAAAGCGCTGCGCCAGATCCTCAAGTTGCGGAAAAAAGGCCGTGACGAGCGCCAGGAAGAGCAGGCTATACTCGACGTCTATTTGCACGCGCTCGGTATGTTGGACGATGCGGCTCCAGAACAGATGATGGCAGCAGAGTAGCGCTGCATGCACTCGTCATTGATGCGGTCGCGCGCTATGCTGGGGTGACCAAGCGTACTGCACATCCCGCGGTCGATAAGCGGGCTTCAGGCGCGTCAGGAGGAAACCTATGCCCCATGTCGCCGCATCAGACGCACTTTCGCATATTCGGGTGTTAGACCTCACGCGGGTTCGCTCCGGGCCAACCGCAGTGCGTCAACTCGCGGACTGGGGTGCGGATGTCATAAAAATTGAGCAGCCGGAGGCGCTGGAGCGTGAAGGCGCGCTCGG
This sequence comes from Pseudomonadota bacterium, assembly GCA_039186015.1. GTDB lineage: Bacteria > Pseudomonadota > Alphaproteobacteria > Rhizobiales > Hyphomicrobiaceae > JBCBWG01. The sequence continues at coordinate 30,651 of JBCDAH010000040.1, read as the reverse complement.
CGCCGGTCGTGCAACGCCGGACTTTCAGAACCTGCAGCGCAACAAACGGTCGCTGACGCTCAATCTCAAGGAAGATGATGGGCGCGAAATCTTGCTGCGCCTCGCTGAAACGGCAGATGTGGTGGTCGAGAACTTCCGCCCGGATGTGAAGACCCGCCTGGGCATCGACTATGATGTGCTCAAGGCGCGAAACCCAAAAATAATTCTCGCCAGCATCTCCGGCTTCGGACAGGACGGGCCCTATGCCAAGCGGCCAGGGTTCGACCAGATCGCCCAGGGCATGGGTGGTCTGATGTCGGTAACGGGTGAGCCCGGCCGCGGCCCGATGCGGGTGGGCATACCTGTTGCGGACTTGTCGGCGGGCTTGTTTTGCGCGCTCGGAATTCTCACGGCGTTGATCGAGCGAGAGAAATCTGGTGCGGGCCAGTGGCTGCACACATCACTGCTGCAGTCGCAAATCTTCATGCTCGACTTCCAGGCCGCACGCTGGCTGATGGATGAAGATGTTCCGCAGCAAGTCGGCAATGAACATCCGACCAGCGTCCCAACCAATAAGATCAATACCAAAGACGGCGCAATGAACCTTGCCGTCGCGGGGGATGTGATTTTCGGCCGATTCTGCAAGGCGATCGGTAAGGATGAGTGGATCGACGATGCACGATTCAGCACGGACGACGCCCGGCGAACCAACCGCAAGATCATGTACGAGTTGATCGAAGAGGTTATGCAAACCCGAACGACAGCAGAGTGGGACGAGGTTCTCACAGCCCAGGGTGTGCCGTGCGGGCCGATCAACGCCATCAACGAGGTTTTCGCGGATCCGCAAGTCCGCCATCTTGGTGTCGGCGCTGAGATTGCAACCGAGCCATACGGTGAGACGAAGGCTGTCGCGCAGCCGGTTACGTTAACGCGAACGCCGAGCCGGATGGCTCGCGGAGCGCCCGCACGCGGCGGTGAGACGGACGAAATCCTCTCAGAACTCGGCTATTCGGACGCGGCAATTGCGGAACTGCGCAGCCGGACGGTCGTCTGATCGACAGGCGGCCGGCTCTGACAAGCCTATCAAGCGTTTGCGGAAGACTTGATCTTAACGAACCGCGATGCGGCGTGCCGGAGCGCCGCCAAGCCGGGGGTGCGTGGCAACGTCTAGGCCACGCGGGCGCATGAGCTTGAAGACGCGGACAGCGCGGCCCTGGAAGCGGTGGACGCGCGGATAGACCGCGCGGCTGCGACCGCGCGTTAGCCAACTCGAAAGTACCGAACCGCCGAATGATACGAAAGCCACGGTCAGTTGTGGTGCCGGCTGGGTCAGCCTGACAAGCGCGGCATCGTCGCTGGATGATGTGGCCGTCAGATACGGCGCGATTGGGAACGGTCGATAGGACATCTCGTCAGGATGCTCATCGTCGAAGGCAGGTGCTGCAACCCAAGACGCGGTTGTTGGCGGCGCGATCTTTGAGCCGTTCGTGCGGAGCATTGCAGCCGGGTTCGGCGGTACGGGACCGGGGTTCGCGGCAAGCGCAGACAGGCGCGCGAGCAACCGTCGCTCAAGTGCGTTCGGCGCATTGGCAGATAGTCCATTAGGTGCATGGGCCACGAGCTTCGGAGGTGTGGTCAGCCTCGGCGCAGGGGCTGCAGTCGGCGCGGCCTGATAAAGGCCGGGCGATGTCACTCCCGCCAGCGCCAGGCCTGGTGGCGGTGATGCCGGCCGCGGGACAGCAGCCGCAACTTGCGTTCTGGAAGACCAGTCCGGAATCACAGGTGCCGTCGGCTGAAGGCTGTCAGGGCCGGACTTCCTGAGGTGATGGAAGCTGGCCACGACAACCGCCAAGCGCGGATGCGAGGCCTTAGCACGCCTGGAGTCGCCTCGAACCAGCGGGCGCCGATCTGACGGGACATGGCGCGTTTTCCCTGACGGAAACAGCAATGCCAGCTCCTGCCGCGGCATGCGTGGCCAGTGGCGCACGCGGCCGGTGTCGACATGGACAAACGGCAGCGACGACGTGGGATAATAGCCGACGCCACCTTGCTCGCGGATCATCGCAGAATAACGCAGGCGCCGTACTGAGACGTCGGGGAAATGAACGTCTATCGCTCGGCCGATCATATGTTGCGAGCGTCGCGCCTGCCCACCGCGGGTGCGTCGCAGCATGGCATTTGTCTTGGGGGAACGGTATCCGGAGATCACGTGAATATGGCGCTTGCTGCCCAACTCACGATGGATGCTCCATAGAAGGTCAAACAGCTTCGGATCCATCTTGGTCGGCTGATTCGTCCGCCAATCCCTTAGGACCCAGTTCAACTTCTCAAGTGCGGCCGGAACGAAGACGCCGTTGCGCTTATAGACAATTGAGAGTTTCTCTCGCGTGTGGATCTCATAAAGTGAAATCGTCCGCTCTTCCGCGGCCGCACAAGTCGCAGACACACCGCTCGCCGCAGCCAGAACTGCGGCCGCGAATCGCGCCTTGCAGGTTCGGAAAACCCTCACGTGTGCCCCTGCGAAAAACGAATCCCCTCAATCCACAACATTTCCCCGATTTGTGGCAGCACGATGTGCTGTGTCGCGCCTGCCGCCGACCTGGGTCATGCCTATGCCATCCATGCAAAAGACGAACGGATCATTGCGGGATCGCTGGTCAATTGGTGGGGTAGCGCTCCGCCACCCGCAATGATCGACATCAAACGACCTAGTCGTTATCGAATGGGTTACGAGACCAAGATCTGCGCTGGTTCGAATAATTGTCTTGGCTTGGTCCGCCGTTCCAGGGCGATGCAAAACCACCGGGGAACCATGCAGGCTGGGAGGACTGATTGCGCTCGATCAGCTCGGCACGAATGCGCTGCAGGTTCGCGTTCGTATTCGGCTTGCGCTTGACGATCAGGTGCTTCTTGCCGGTAAGCGCGTAGCGAATGTGCTTCTCGTGCTTGTAGATATCCTCGAAGTACCGGACCCTACCGGTCTCCGGATCAGCCCAGGCGGTGAAGTATCCGATGTGAACCGGAATTTTTTTGTTGAGCCGGATCTCGTTGTTGTCCGCACTAGACTTGTACGTCGCAACGGCCTTGTTGCGGCTCCAACCCTTACCGATACGGAGCAGGTTGACGGCGAACTCAAGCGGGTTGCGTGTTCTGACGCAGCCATGGCTGTAGGCACGGCGCCGCTTGTTGAAGAGGTGGCGCGACGGCGTGTCATGCATGTACACGGCATGCTTGTTTGGGAACAGGAACTTCATCCGCCCCAGAGCGTTGCGCTCGCCGGCTGGCTGGAAGACATGGACGTTGCGAATGTCCACTTTCGACCAATTCACAGAGCGCGGATTGAGAATGCGCTTGCCGAGCCGCATTTTGAGGCCTTGGCGCGTGACCGGATCACCGCCGCGGATGAGGCCCGGCAGCAGTTCCTTGACCTTGATCGAATTCGGCACATGCCAAAGCGGATTGAAGACCACGAGTTCCATCTGATCGGAAAACAATGGCGTCTGGTTCTTGAACTTGCCGACGATGATCCTCTCACGGAACGTCACCTTGCCAGCCTCAAAGATCCGAACTTGATACTCCGGGATGTTCGCGAAAATGTATGTTTCGCCAAGGTCCTCTGGCATCCAACGCCACATTTCCATGTTGCGGAGCAGACGCGCAGCCTGCTTGTCCCGTGATGGCTGTGTCAGCTTCCGCTTGGAAAAGTTCGGACGCGGCGGCGGCGGGAGGCCGGCATCCATGGCCACACGGGACACGCGCTTGTAAGCGACCTCGTCAATCCGTGGCCCCGCGGACTCGCTCTCCGGAGCCGTGAGCTTCAGATATGCCGCGCGCAACAAATGAAACTGTTCCGCTTTCGGATGCAGACGACGAAGATAAGCCACCGGATCAAGAGCGTTTGCAATTTCAGCGAGGACGTTGGCTGGGTCTTTGATCGTGCGCCGGAAATCAATGTCGAATGATAGGTCTTCCGGGTCGACACGGCCGCCGCGGGCATGGTGCGCGTATGTCAGAACCGCCAACGCCATCCGAACCTCAAGATCGGCGAGAGCTTCCGGAGTTGGCGCATCAGACGATGCGTCAGCCTCAGGCAACTTGAACGCGGCCGGCTCCAGGCCCCAGCTCCCGGCTTCGGCCATCTCGGCCCTGACGGCAATTGCCCGAGGAGTCAGCCCCTTGGCTGAAACCCATACCGGTTCGTTCTCGCGAGCGCCGTAGAAGGCAATGATCGCTTCGCGCGCTGACTTGTCATAGTCCGACTTCGCGCGGTCCAACACGCTGAGCCGACTTGCGACGTCGGCGAGAACCGGAGGCTTTTCAATCGGCGCCTTCGTGACGACCGGTGCCTTGGTTACGGGCGCGGCTGTCGCATCCGCAGCAGCGGGAGTTTCCGTGGGCGGAGGTTCTGGTTTTTCAAGCGCGGTTTCCGGCTTTGGCTCGTCCACCAGCGGCTGTGTTGACGCAACCTCGGAGGAATCGTTCGAAACCGGCTGCGGCTGAGTGTTCGAAGACGGCTTGGGAGTCTTTGGCAATGCCGCCGTTTCCGGATCGGCCTCACGCTCAATCGGACCGTTGTGTTGGGCCCGGCGCCGAATATCGATTGGCTGGTCGAGGTTCTCGGTATCAACGCGGGACTCGTCGACGCGCGCCTCTGAGTTCGTCGCCACGGTCACTGTCGAGTCTGGCTTCGCAGCGGGATCGGCCAATGCCGATGGAATCGAGCCGCTGAGCACGAATAGGCCAGCGAGAGTCATGAAAGAGCGTGAACACATGATCATAGGTCCTGTGGCAGCATTGCCGGCAACGTAATGCGTCTGTGACGGCAGTGCGAGGCCTTAGATGTAACAATTTTTCGACTGTGGCCGTCGGGATGTCACCTTTAGCGATTCAGACTTAGCTGGAACCATCCCACACCTTGTCTTTGGGTCTTCCTGGCCGGCCAAGTTGACTCGAACGCGGGTGTGGGCGGGTGAACCGCCTCCGCCTACGGCGGATGTCATCCTAACCCGCGTGTGTGTCCAATCCGTACGCCTGCATTTTTCTGTACAGGGTCGACCGGCCGATGCCGAGCCGCTTGGCAACTTCCGTGACGTGACCGCGGTAGCGGCCGAGGGCCAACCGGATCATGTCGGCCTCGATGTCATCCAGTGAACGGATATCCCCAGCCGAATTGGTCGCCGGAATGCCGACGGATCGATCGCCATCGTGATCATTCAAGGTAATGGTTTGCGGAATGAACTCCTCGGCGCCAAGCACGGCTTGACCTTTAAATGCCCGATCCTCCGGCGGTGGCGCCGCTGGAATCTGCGCGGCGAAGCCTTCAACGTGCGCCGCGATTTGCGGGAACTCGCTGACGGTCAGCGTGCTGCTGTCGGCCAATACGACGGCGCGGAAGACCGCGTTCTCAAGCTGACGCACGTTGCCTGGCCAGCTGTAGCTCTGCAGCAGTTTGATCGCATCATCGGCAATCGCGCTGACGCGCTTGCCTTCCTCAGCGGCGAACCGCGCAAGGAAATGGTGCGCGATATCTGGAATGTCCTCTGCACGATCTTTCAGGCTCGGTACCCAGATCGGGAAGACGTTCAACCTATAGTAGAGGTCCTCGCGGAACAGACCTTCCTTCACGCGCTGGATCATGTCCCGGTTGGTTGCGGATATGAGGCGGAAGTCAACCTTGATGGGCTTTTTGGCACCGACAGGGTCGACTTCGCCTTCCTGCAACGCGCGCAGGAGTTTGACCTGTGCATCCAATGGCAACTCGCCAACTTCGTCGAGAAACAGCGTGCCGCCATCGGCTTCCTGGAACTTGCCGATCCGCTTGTCGGTTGCGCCCGTGAACGATCCCTTCTCGTGACCGAACAGGATGCTCTCAACCAGATTTTCCGGGATCGCACCGCAATTGACGGTGACGAACGCCTTTCCTGCGCGCTCGCTCTCGCCTTGGATAGCGCGGGCGATGAGTTCTTTACCAACACCCGATTCGCCTTCGATCAGAACCGGAATGTTCGACGTCGCGGACCGTCGGCCAAGTTCGACAACCCGGCCCATCGCGTCGCCGCTGCCGATCAGGTCTGCAAAGGTCAGATTGCCGCCGGCAGCCTTTTTGATGCGGGTGATTTCACCAGACAGCGCTTCGATTTTGAGGGCGCTGTTGATCGAAACCTCAAGCCGCTCCGGGCTTGCCGGCTTGATCACGAAGTCGACGGCGCCGGCCTGCATGGCTTTGATCGCAACATCGATCGACCCGTTCGCGGTCTGAACGATAATCGGCGGCGTGTCGGTTTTGTTCTGGAGCTGGCGAAGCACCGCCATGCCATCTGTGCCCGGCATCATGAGGTCGAGCAGGGCGATCGCAATCCGATTGCGCGCGTTGTCACAGAGAATTTCGATTGCTTCATCGCCCGATGACGCGAGCTTGGTCTCGTAGCCAAGTCGTGTAATGGCCGCTTCCAGCAGACGGCGTTGGGCGGGATCGTCGTCGACGATCAGGACGCGCTTGACCATGATGTACTCTACGCAACTACGAAACAGTGAAGTGGCCGACAGCGACGGCGTCGTGACGCAACGGGCTGCCTGGCCGCCGCAATCCCGCAATGCAACCAACATTCACGAGTTCGGCACTATCACCTTGCACTATATAGGTGAATCGATTGTTAGCGAGGGCGCCATCGTGGGCCTTTAAACCTCGCGACAACGACAAGTGAACCCCGGTTCGCCGGTCGAGCTGCTGGCCTGGGCGCCGTGCCCCGTGACATATTATCCGGCGCTTGTTGCATTATGTATGAAGAATACTGCAGGCGCGGATGCGAACCGTTTTGGCGACCGCATTCAGGCCAAAGTGCAGATGCCGAGGGCGCAGACGCTTCGGGCGCATGATCATAGAGAGGGTCTTCGATGAGTGACGCGCAGCAGACTGAGCCATTGGGCGATCTACCGGAATGGAACTTGTCGGATCTCTATCCGGGGCCGGACTCGCCAGAATTGCTCGCGGACCTGGAGCGCGTGGCGGCTGATGCGGAAGCGTTCAAGGCAACCTACCAGGGCAAGCTTGTCGGTGCCGACGCCGAGACCATTCTGACGGCGATCGAAACCTATGAGGCCACAAGCGAAGTCATGGGCCGGATCGGCGCGTTCGGGTTTTTGAATTATGTCGGCGACCAACAAAATCCGGACCGCGTCAAGTTCTTTGGGGACATACAAGGCAAGCTCACCGATATCTCGTCGCACTACATCTTCTTTACGCTGGAACTCAACGAGATCGCGGACGATGACCTGGCGGCAGCGCTGAAGCATGACGGCTTGAGCCGGTACAAGCCCTACTTCGATGAGTTGCGAAAAGGTAAGCCGTTTCAGCTCGATGAGGAGTTGGAGCGCGTCTTTCACGACAAGTCGCAAACGTCGCGATCGGCCTTCAACCGCCTGTTCGACGAGACGATGTCCGGGCTCCGCTTTGACGTTGCGGGTGAGCCGGAGCCGATGCCCCTTGAGCCAACGCTCAACCTTCTGACGGACAAGGATCGCAAGCGGCGCGAAGCTGCATCAGACGCCGTGGCAGCGACACTCAAAGACAATGTGCGCTTGTTCACACTGATCACCAACACGTTGGCGAAGGACAAAGAGATCTCGGACCGCTGGCGCGGCTTCAAAGATGTTGCAGATGCCCGCCATCTATCCAACAGGGTCGAGGCCCCTGTCGTCGATGCATTGGTCACGGCCGTGCGCGAAAGCTATCCAAAGCTGTCGCATCGCTATTACGCGATGAAGGCCCGCTGGCTTGGCATGGACAAGCTCGCGCACTGGGACCGCAACGCGCCGCTACCTGAGAAGCCGGAACGCGTGATTCCCTGGGCAGAGGCGCAAAGCATTGTACTTGGCGCGTACCGCGGTTTTGCGCCGATGATGGCGGAGCTTGCACAGCCGTTCTTCGATGATCGCTGGATCGACGCACCGACGCGGCCGGGCAAGGGCTCAGGCGCCTTTGCGCACCCGACCGTTCCGTCCGTGCACCCCTATGTCATGATGAACTACCAGGGCAAATCGCGCGACGTCATGACGCTCGCGCACGAACTGGGGCATGGCGTTCACCAGCGGCTCGCCGCTAAGCAGGGCCTGATCTTGTCGTCAACGCCGTTGACGCTGGCTGAGACCGCGTCGGTGTTCGGTGAGATGCTCACCTTTAAGGCGCTCCTTAAAGGCGCGGCCGATCCGAAGGAGCGCAAGGCGCTGCTGGCGGGCAAGGTCGAGGACATGATCAACACGGTTGTGCGCCAGATTGCCTTCTACGAGTTCGAGCGGAAGATCCACCTCGCCCGTCGGGATGGTGAACTCACCAGCGAACAAATCGGTGAGGCGTGGATGAGCGTTCAAGGTGAGAGCCTTGGACCCGCTATCGAACTGAAGCCCGGCTATGAGCTGTTTTGGGCGTACGTCCCGCACTTCATTCACTCGCCGTTTTACGTCTACGCCTACGCGTTTGGCGATTGTCTGGTGAACTCGCTCTACGCGCTGTACGAGGACGCGCATCCGGGCTTCGTCGACAAGTACTTTGAGATGCTGAGTGCCGGTGGCACCAAACACCACTCCGAACTCCTGGCGCCGTTCGGCCTGGACGCATCGAAGCCAGAGTTCTGGCACAAAGGCCTCGCGGTCATTGAAGGACTGATCGACGAACTGGAAGCGATGGAGAGATAGCGCGTGTCCGCTTTGAGGGGCATCGGCAAAAGCATGGGCTACACGGTGTTCGCACTCGGAGGTCTGATCGTGGCGATGTTCGCGGTCTTAGTCGTAGCTGCGGCCGTCGATGCCATTCTCACGCGGCAGATGTTCAACACGGACGATCAGGACTATCAGTGGATCAAGACCGAGCTTGATCGTCTTTCGCCACCGCGCGGTGCTGTTGAGATCGACTTCACGCGCGTGAATGGCGGGAATTGGAAGGCTGTCTGCGTGTTTGGAAGCTACAGCCGGCCATTGGAAGAGATAAGCAACCTGGGCGGACAGATTACAACTGCAGATCGGATCAGACTGTCCGTCGGTACGCAACCCGGGCTTTTTCCCAGGCTCGGTCCGGTTGAGGCCGGAGAAGTTGTGGTCGCCTATATTCAATCCGATATGACGGCACGCTTTATCGACCTGAATGCTCACGTTCGCGGAGCCCAGCATCTTAAACGATGCATAGTGAGACCAAGCACGCGGATGACGCTCTAAATCGCAGCCACCACACTCGGTATGACGTACGGGGCCGGTCGCGCGCACTCCGAGGCGCCTCAAGGCGCCGGTGCGCGTGCATCTTGGCTCTCGTCGGAGCCTTGGTCTCGTCGGCGATACCACACGCAAAGCACTTCCATCGCGACGCTGGCGAGGACGCTGATGGCGAGGAGGACCCATGCGCCCGCGCCGTAGCCCGCTACGTCGACGAGAGCGGCAAACGCAAGCGGTGACACCGCATTGAACAGGAGCACCGGTGTCGCCAGGATGCCGAGAATGGTGCCGTAACCCGCGGGGCCGAACAGCGCCAGCGGAACGGCGCCGCGCACGATGGTCACCAGGCCATTCGAGGCGCCAAAAATGAGCGTAAAGGCGAGCGCGCCAAAGTAGTTTCCGTTTGTGATCAAAAAAACGCAGAAGGCGATCGGAAGGAGCCCGATGGCGATGCGTCCCAGCATCATGGGCGCCAGATTGCGGCCGAACAGCAGTTCCCAGAGGCGTCCGCCGACTTGGGCCACGCCCTTAAATGCCGCGAGCCCGACCGCGGTCGCCAGCGCAAGGCCCGATGCTTCGATAATTCCGACGAGATGAATGGCGCCCACCCCGAAGATGAAAGCGTTTGCGGACATCACGACCGAAAACAGCACCATCGCGATCGTCCGCGCGCGTCCTTCGAGAGGTTTGCTCACGTGGGTCGCAGCCTCAGACGGCGAGGCGGCATCAACTGACGCTTCTTTGCGCTCGGTCGGTAACCCAAACCATGCAAGCGGTAGACTAATGATCAGATTGGCGACGGCGAATATCACGAGCGTATCACGCCAGCCGACGGCCTCATTCAACGCATGCCCTACGGTCCAGCCGACCGTCGATGCGAACCCGCCAAACAAGGTCAGGTAGGCAATCGCACGCCGGCCGTTCGCAGGATCAACCTGAACCATCGCGGCAAATGCCGCATCGTAAAGCGTAAGCCGCATCGCGATCCCGATCACTGGCCATACGGCGTAGTAGGCCCAGATCGTGCGAACTCCAGACAGGGCATAGATCGACGCGGCGAGCGCCAGAAAGCCCGCAGACATAACACCGCGTGCGCCCCATCGATCAATAGCGCGGCCAGCCCAGGTCGACACGGCGCTGGACGCGAGAACTGCAATGGTGAACCCGCCAAACACCGTCGCCTTGTCCCAGCCCGTGTCGGAAACAATTGGCTGCCCCAGGACCCCCAGGGCATAAAACGAACTGCCCCACGCCACGATCTGGGTCATCCCCAATGCGATAACTGCGAATGTGGTCGAACGGGGCAGGAGGATGCGATCTTGCGGCGTCAAAGACGGATGAGACATCGCACCAGCTTGACGGATTAGGAGACCGGTTGCCACAGGATAATGCCGCTCGACAATCCGCCACCCACATACGACGTATATGATTTGTGGCCATCTGCCGGCTATCACCAACAGGGCGACCGAGATCGAAACCGATGAGCAGTGAAGAAAATCGACTGTCTGCCCGTGCCGCCCGCTATGCCCGGGTCGGGACCAATATCGGCGGCGTCGCAGCGCGCGTCGCCGGCCAACGCTTGTTCGGGTTTTCGCCGGACAACGCAAAGGATGCCGCAGATCTTGCACGTGCACTCGGCGGGCTGAAGGGCCCGTTGATGAAAGTCGCTCAGCTGTTGTCGACCATCCCTGAGGCTCTGCCGCCGGAGTACGCCCGCGAGCTGGCTCAGCTGCAAGCCGATGCGCCGCCGATGGGCCCGGCCTTTGTCAAGCGCCGCATGAAAGTCGAACTCGGCGACGATTGGGCCGACCGGTTCCAAGCGTTTGAGCCTCAGGCTACGGCATCAGCGTCGCTGGGCCAGGTCCATCGCGCCGTGGCGCACGATGGTACGCAATTGGCCTGCAAGCTCCAGTATCCGGATATGGAATCGGCCGTCGAGGCGGATCTCAGCCAGCTCCGCATGGTCTTTTCGATCCACGGCCGCATGAATCCGGCGGTTGATACCCGCGAGATGTTCCAGGAGATTTCGGATCGCCTGCGGGAGGAATTGGACTACACGCTCGAGGCGCGCCATATCCGGCTCTATGAAGCCATACTCGCTAATGAGCCGCTCGTAACGGTGCCCGACGTCCGCTCTGAGCTGTCATCGAAGCGGCTGCTGACCATGAACTGGCTCCATGGCAACCGGCTGATGACGTACAAGGAGTCACCGATCGAGCATCGCAACCTCATCGCAGAGGCGATGTTCAAGGCGTGGTGGCATCCGTTTAGCCATTTCGGGGTCATCCACGGCGACCCGCATCTCGGCAATTATACGATCTCCGAAGATGACGGCGTGCCGGCTGGGATAAACCTTCTCGACTATGGCTGTATCCGCAAGTTTCCACCGGCTTTCGTCCGCGGCGTGGTCGATCTTTATACCGGACTGTTGAAGGACGATCGCGATCAGGTCGCCCATGCCTATGAGAGTTGGGGCTTTGAAGGCCTCACGAACGAACTCATCGACGCGATGTCGATCTGGGCACGCTTTATATATGGCCCACTGCTTGACGACCGGGAGCGGACGGTCGCTGAAGATATTGCGCCGGGCGATTATGGACGCAAAGAGGCGTTCACAGTCCACAAGATCCTCAAGGAGAAAGGTCCCGTTAAGATCCCGCGGGAATTCGTGTTCATGGACCGCGCGGCCATTGGCCTTGGCGGCGTATTTCTGCATCTCGCTGCACGTTTGAATTGGTATCGCTTGTTCAACGAGCAAATCGAGAACTTCGATACCGACGTCGTTTCACAGCGACAAACCAGCGTTTTTGCACAAGCCGGTCTCGCGTTGCCGGAAAAATCTCTGTGAGGTGGCGGTGGGCATATATTACCGGGAGCTTTACAGCCAAACGGCTGTGAAAAACGCTTTGCCCGTGATCGTTTCCGAATTTGTTTTTAGTTGATTAGGAATTACGAACAACTCGTTTTAATTTCAGGAAGCCTTTGTTGACGGCTCATCGGTATGATGATCGCTGCTGAATGTTGATTGAGCCGAACTGTCGATCCAGATAGCCCGGCGCAGCTGATGCATTCGGCCGAACGGATGTGCCAACTGATCGACAGAGGATCCGCGCGAGATGTCCCGGCGGCGATTTTCGATTGCGCTTGCGTGCGCAGTATGCGCTAGCGCAGCAGTAGAAGCTAAAACCCTGAGATATGCATTCCAAGGCACGCTCAAGTCGCTGGATATATATGCACTCGCTGAGACGTTCACGCTTGGCACGTTGACGAACGTCTATGAAGGTCTCGTCGCACGAGACGCCGACCTGAAAATTCGTCCGGCACTCGCCGAACGGTGGGAGCGGCTAAGCCCCACGCACTGGCGTTTCCATCTTCGCAAAGGTGTGACGTTCCACAACGGCAACCCGTTTACAGCCGCAGACGTCGTGTTTTCCGCCGAGCGCGTGCGGTCCAAGGGCTCGAATCTTCGGGCCCGTGTTCCCAAGGATGCGCGCTTTGTCGCTGTCGACGACCACACCGTCGACGTTCATTTGAGTTCGCCAAATCCAATTCTGCTGTCGGAATGGGCGAGCTGGGGCATCATGGACCGCGAATGGGCGGAAGCCAACGATGCCGTCGCCGTCGCGTCGCCAACCAGCAAAAAAGTCAGCTACGCGGCAAAGCACGCGAATGGCACAGGTCCATTCCGTGTTGTCAGCCATCGCGTTGGCGTCAAGACCGTATTCGAGCGGAACGATGCGTGGTGGGGCAAGCGCGAACACAATCTAACCCGCGTTGAATTCGTACCGATCAGCGCGGCGTCTACGCGGGTTGCGGCGCTGCTGTCGGGCGAAGTTGACATGGCGTTCCCGATCCCGGTTCAGGACGAAGCGCGCGTGTCTGCCAACCCGGGCACCTCAGTTTTGGCCGGCCCGGAATTGCGCACCATTTTCCTTGGAATGGATCAGTTCCGCGACGAGTTGATCGATAGCAATGTCAAGGGACGCAATCCATTCAAGGATAAGCGCGTCCGCCAGGCCGTTTATCACGCGATCAATATCAAGGCGATCCAGTCCCGGATTATGCGAAAGCGTTCAGTGCCGACCGCACAGATGATTTCGCCGGTTCTGTTTCAAGGTGAAACCCCGCCCGAGCGGTTAGCTTATAACCCCAAGAAAGCACACGAGCTTTTGTCAAGCGCTGGCTATCCGTCAGGTTTCGAAGTTGGAATGGACTGCTCAAACGACCGTTACGTCAACGACGGCGCAATCTGCCAGGCGGTTGCGGCCCTATTGGCCAAAGTCGGCATCCGTGTAAAACTGAATGTGCAGCCGAAGTCTCGTTTCTTTGCCAAGGTTCTGGGCTCCAACGGCTATCAAACGTCATTCTATCTTCTTGGTTGGACACCGAGCTCGTTCGATTCCTACAACGTCCTGCATAAAATCCATGGATGTCGCAGCAAAGGCTCGGCGCGCGGCCAGTTCAATCTCGGCGGATACTGCAACCCTGAAGTCGATGCTCTTGCGGATCGGATCCTTGTCGAAAATGATCCGGCGCGCCGTGACGTTTTGATCGAGAAAGCCTTCAAAATCACGACGTCCGATGTCGCCTATATCCCGCTGCATCAGCAAATGCTGGCGTGGGGTGTTTCGAAGCGCGTGAGCATCAAGCAGCGCGCGGATAACGTCTTTCACTTCCAGTGGGTTCAAAAGGACTAGCAATCGCAATGACAGCCGGCCATCTCGCCCCAAGCAGGTTGAACCAGCTTGGGGCCGGCATGTTCGGCGCCGATGCTGACGAAATGGATGCGTGATGCTTGCGGTTGTTATCGAACGTATCGGTCAAGCGCTGATCTCTGTGATGGTTGTCGCGCTGATTGCGTTCGTCATGGTCCGGTTTGTCGGCGACCCCGTCGAGCATCTCGTCGGTCTGGAAACCACACTTGAGGACCGTGCAGCGCTTCGTGTAGAGCTCGGCCTCGACCGGCCGATGATCGAACAGTTCGTGGACTTTATTGTGCGCACGGGACAGCTCGACCTCGGCCGGTCCTACCAGTTCGACATGCCGGTTCTGCAACTCTTTGCCGAGCGTTTGCCGGCAACGCTTGAGCTTGCCTTGATCGCAACGGCCCTATCGATCCTCATCGGTCTTCCGGCAGGAATCGCATTGGCGCTGCATCGCGATCACCCGATATCGAAAGCGGTTCTGTCGGCGTCGCTGCTCGGTATTTCGTTGCCAACGTTCTTTGTCGCCATTGTTCTCACCTTCATATTCTCGGTGAAACTGCAGGTGCTGCCGGCGTTCGGTCGCGGTGAGGTCATCGACCTGGGGGGATGGACAACCGGACTCCTAACCGTCTCCGGCCTGAAAGCGCTCGTGCTGCCGGCCACGACCTTGGCGCTCTTTCAAATCGCCTTGATTGTCCGACTGGTGCGGGGCGAGATGATCGATGCGCTTGCTGCCGATCATATCCGGTTTGCGCATGCGCGCGGCTTGCCCGATCGCATCGTCCATTTTCGCCATGGCCTGAGATCGGCTCTTGTCCCGATCGTAACGCTTATCGGCCTGCAATTGGGAACGGTCGTCGCCTTCGCGATTGTCACGGAAACGGTGTTCCAATGGCCAGGGCTTGGTCGCTTGTTCTTCCAAGCCGTCCAGACGGCCGACATACCGGTGATGGCAGCCTATCTCGTGTTCACGGCCCTGCTCTTCATCCTCATCAACCTGGCAGTGGACCTTCTCTATGTGTGCGTCGACCCGCGTGTGCGACTGGCAGGTGGCCATGACGGTTGAACCAACGCCGGCACTCTCGCACAGACCGACTCCGCTCGTGTCCGCGATAACGATGGGCGCAACACGACTGGGCGCCTGGCTGGGACGTGGAATCGTGGCGGTGTCCGGTTGCGTCCGATACGTGTTTGCCGAGCGTGACGAGCCGATCGTTGCCGGAGCTGTCCTTGCCGTGCTGGTAGGTGCTGCGCTCGGCGCCGGCCCCATCGCCCCGTACGATACCTATGATCTGGCCGCCCTCTCGTTGCTTGACGCGAGTTTGCCGCCGTCCTGGCTCGAAGACGGCAACGCTGCCTACCCACTCGGTACCGACGGGCAAGGGAGAGATCTTCTGTCTGCCTGCCTTTATGGCTTGCGGACCTCTTTGATCGTCGCCGGGCTGGGCGTTGCAGTCGCGACCGTGTTCGGCACCGCAGTTGGACTGGTATCAGGCTTCTTCGGCGGTTGGATCGATGCCGTTGCCATGCGGCTGACGGACATTCAATTGACGTTCCCGGCCATCCTGATTGCGCTTCTTGTTGACGGTGTCCTCACGGGTGCTCTCGGGCCGGGATCTCGCGAGAGCTTCGGTCAGGTCGTCCTCATCATCGCGATTGCGACGGCATTCTGGGCGCAGTTCGCCCGCACCGTACGGGCGGCCACGCTCGTCGAGCGGGAGAAAACCTATGTGTCGGCTGCGCGCCTGCTCGGCCGCTCTCCGGCCGCGATCATGGCGTACCACTTGGTACCTAACATCGCCGGCCCGGTCGTTGTTCTCGCGGTGCTCAACCTGGCCGTGGCGATGCTGACCGAAGCAACGCTCTCATTCCTCGGCGTTGGCATGCCGGCGACGCACCCTTCGCTCGGCACGTTGATCCGGACCGGAAGCGATTTCCTGTTTTCAGGCGAATGGTGGATGTCGATGATCCCGGGGCTCGCCCTTGCGTTGCTGGTCCTGACGCTCAACCTCGTCGGTGACTGGCTGCGAGATCGGATCTGCGTCCAGAGGTAAACCGTCAGGCCCCTTCCCATCTCCCGCCGGAATCTGTCAAACTCCCCGGTGTCGAAGCCTGGAAGCGCTTCGATTCGTCCAAAGGGAGTGAAACATGTCGAAAGTTCCACACGGCGCATTCTGTTGGAACGAATTGGTCACCTCCAATGTCGAAGGTGCAAAGGCATTTTATACCGAGACCATCGGGTGGACGTTTCAGGGCATGCCGATGCCTGACGGTGGGCAATACTGGTGCGCCATGGTCGATGACAGGCCAGTGGCCGGGATCCTGGATATGGCGGTCATCAAGACGTTGCCGCCTGGCACGCCGCCGCACTGGTTTTCATACCTTGAGGTCGACGACATCGATGCGCGGGTCGAGAAAGCGCGTGCGGCCGGCGCAATGATTGCACGCGAGCCCTGGGATGTTCCCAACGTCGGGAGGATAGCGGTGATCATCGACCCAACCGGTGGCGCCGTCGGTTGGATGACATCAGCGAATGCGAGTGAGGCCGCAGACGCAGCCGCTGGTTAGGTCACATCAAGCGCGCGCGCCGCGGTGCCAGCGCAATTCTGCAGCACTACCGCAGTGCGTGGAACATGCTGTCCGTCAGCGGCTTTAGGACATAGCTCAGGATCGAACGAGCATCTGTCCTGATGAACACTTCTGCCGGCATACCGGGAACGAGACGTCGGCTTGCACCCAGGCGCTTCATCTCCTCGCCCGTCAGCGTGATCAGCGCTGTAAAGAACGTGCCGCCACTGCTGTCTTTTAACTCGGCTGCCGAGATCCGCAGAACCGATCCCGTCAGCCGTGGCGTTTCACGTGCGTTAAAGGCGGGAAACCGGATGTCGGCCGGAAGCCCGCTGCGCACTTTATCGATATCCTGCGGTCGCACGCGTGCTTCGACGATAAAGCGCTCGCCCTCTGGAACGATCTGCAAAATCGGCTTAGCGGGTTCAATCACGCCGCCTTCGGTATTGACGGCCAATGCGTGAACCAGGCCGCCGCGTGGCGCCCGGATAATGCCGCGACTGACTTTTGCGTTCAGCGCTTTCTGCCGCTCTTCGAGCTCGTTGAGCGATTGACGCACCGTGCGCAACTCCTCGAGAACGCTCTCGATGAAGGTCTTACGGCTTTGCGCCAGGCGCAACTTCGCTTCGGAAATCGCCACATTGACCCGCGCGACGTCGCTTGAGAGGCGACCGATGTCGCCTTTGAGGCGTGCCGCATCGCGCTCTGCCGCCGTAAGGCGTTGGCGGTTGGTATAGCCTTTCGCGAACAGCCCTCGGATCGCCTCCAGCTCTTTTCTGGCAAGCTCTTCCTCCTGCACGCGTGCAGCGCGTTGGACTTCTAGCCCCTTCAATTGGGCGGAAAGCTGCTCGACCCTACGGCTCAACATCGAGGATTCGCCGTTCCGCGACGCCAGGCGTGCCTGAAACAGGGCCTGTTGGCTCTCAAGGCGCTGGCGGATTTGCGGCGTCACCGTAATCCCTTGAGGGAGTTCGAAACGATCGCCGCCATCGCGTTCCGCGGCCAATCGCGCGCGTTGGACGAGCAACTCGTCAATGCGGCTGGTGATCACGCTCAATTCGGCGCGATCGGTCGTCTTGTCGAGCGTAATCAAGACGTCCCCGGCAGTGACGCGGTCGCCGTTGCGGACATGGATCCGGCCGACAATGCCGCCATCCAAATGCTGCACGGTCTGGTAGCGGTTCTCGACAGTAACGGTGCCGCTGGTCACAACCGCGCCGTTGATCTTGACCAGCCAGCCGAACCCGACCACGAAGATGATCAGCGCTAGGACAATGCGAACGCCCAGCCGCACCCAGGCATCACTGCCGGACCAGCCCGAATGCGCATTGTCTCGCCCGTTTACTTGGCTCATGCCCGCACCCCTTCTGCGACACGGCCGCCGGTCGCCGGATCTGCCTCGCCGGCCATGGAAGCCGCCTGCAGTCGCCGTAAGACCTCGTCACGACGCCCGAAGTCCCGCTGTAGTCCTTTTTCGATCACAAGAAGCAAGTCGGCCTTGGCGATCGCTTGCATGCGGTGAGAGACCAATACGATGGCCTGGCCGCGTTTCCGCATGCCGTCGATTGCAGCGGACAAGGCCTGATCTCCGGCACGGTCGAGGTTGGCGTTGGGTTCGTCCAACACCACGAGGACCGGATTCGTGAAGAGTGCGCGCGCCAGGGCAATGCGCTGTCGTTGACCGGCAGACAAATGCGCACCGCACGTGCCGATGTCAGTCTCATAACCTTGCGGCAGGGATAGGATCAGGTCGTGCGCGTAGGCCTGCTTGGCAGCGTCAACAATGTCTGCGTCGCATGCGTTTGCTTGGAAGCGGGCA
Source organism: Pseudomonadota bacterium (assembly GCA_039186015.1). Taxonomy (GTDB): domain Bacteria; phylum Pseudomonadota; class Alphaproteobacteria; order Rhizobiales; family Hyphomicrobiaceae; genus JBCBWG01. The sequence continues at coordinate 12,378 of JBCDAH010000040.1, read as the reverse complement.
ATGTTGTCGCGCACAGAGCCGGAAAACAGTTCGATCTCCTGGGGCAGATAACCAACGTACTTGCCCAATTCATCCGGATGCCATTGGTCAAGTGCGGCACCGTCGAGGCGAATGCGACCGCCGGCCGGCGGCCACACACCTACAAGTGCGCGGGCCAGTGTCGACTTGCCGGACGCGGACGGCCCGACGATGGCAACCATCTGTCCTGGTTCGAGAGCGAATGAGACGTTGGCAAGCAAGAGGTTGCGGGTGTCCGGCGCGGCGATTTTCAGGTCCGTCACTTTCAGGTGCCCGGTGGGCGCCGGCAGTTGGGTTTTCTGAGTTGCCTCCGGCTGCAGACGCAAAAGCTCATCGAGTTTCCCAAAGCTCTCGATGACCTTGACGACGGCGCGCCACTGACTGAGTGCCAGCTCAACCGGCGCAAGCGCACGGCCGAAAATGATGGTTGCTGCGACGATGGTGCCGGCGGTGATTGCGCCGTCCAGCGCAAGGGCTGCACCAATCGCAAGCATGATGGACTGCAGCGCCAGGCGAAGCGTTTTTGTTGTCGCCGTCAGCGCGCCGAGACGATCGGCGGCCAGGGTTTGCAGATCCAGTGCGCTGCGGTTGATGGCTTCCCAGCGGCTGCGTACGGCGTCGGTCATGCCCATGGCGGTGATGGCCTCGGCATTGCGTTGGCCGATTTCTGCAAGTTCAATTGCACCTGCCGCCTGACGTCCGGCGTCAATAAGTGGCTTGCGGCTGGCCCGCTCGCTGAGCCAGGCAAACGCGATAAGGATCATCGCACCAACCGTCGCAACCACGCCCAAGACCCAATGCAGTGCGAATACGACGCACAAGTAAATCGGTGTCCAGGGTGCGTCGAGCAGTGATAATGGGCCGGGCCCCGACATGAATTGGCGGACACTATCCAGCTCGCGGAGTGCTGGAACCGACGTGGCGCTGCCGACGGCGCTGCGTCGCATTGCGGCACGAAAGATCCGGTCCGCGACTCGCTGATCGAATTCGAGCCCCATGCGCACGACAACACGCGCGCGGATCATCTCTAACAGGCCGATGATGACATAGAGGCTGAGGGTGAGCGCAAGCAGCGCGATCAGTGTCGGCAATGAGCCTGACGTCATTACCCGATCGTAGACCTGCAGCATGAACAGTGGGCCGGCCAGCATCAGCAGGTTGATCACGCAACTAAAGAGTGCAACGCCAATGAGCGGGCCACGGCCCTCCTTGAGTGCCGCCAACAGCTCGCCGCTCTGGTCTGACCGTCGTCCGGCTGACGCGTTGGACGGTGCGTTCGGAGGCGGGCGCGACGGCTCGGCCTGCGCCGCTGTAGCCCGTCCCGAAGGTGCTGGATCAACTGTCGGCGACGCATCAGGTGTCTGTGTTGCCTGAGGCGCCTTTGTTACATGAGATGCCTGTGTTGCCTGAGGCGGTTGCATTGTCGGTGGCGGCTGCGGCGGCTCAGCCGGTTCTGGTGGTACGGTCGCGGCATCAGGCGGCGTGGATGCCGGCGTCTCTGGTTCGGCCTGGTCCGCCGCGTGTGACGCCGGCGCCAAACTGTCGGCCTCGTTGGCCGTCTCGTGTGCCGTCTCGGTCGGCTCATCTGAAGCGCCCGGAGCCTGCTCCAGCGCGTTCGGCTCCGCTTTATCGTCGCTGTTGTCGCGTTCTGCGAGGCTGATCTTGCCGTCAATCAGGGCTTCAAGGCGTGCACGCGACGCTGACGGCAGATGGCTGAAGTCCTCGCTTTGTGCGTTGGGAACAAGCCGAATCGGTTCGGTGACCATCGACCGGCGCGGCGGAGACGGGACAGGTGTGAAACCTGTCTTGTTGCGCGCTGCCCGTGCAGCTTTTGCATCAGCGGTTCGCACGGGTACATCATCAGCGTGCTCGGATGACGGCGGGTCGCCCGAAGCAGTCGCAGGTCCAGGGGCGCGGTCGCTGCCCGGCTTGTCACGTTCACTCGTCACTGATTGCGCCACTCATCCCAGCCCACAGACGGGCACGATGCCGCCCGCCAATGAGATTTCGATAAAATGAGTAGAAATAATCGATGAATTGAATGAGCAAGTTCTTAATCTGCGTTTTTCCGGCCGCATGGACGGCCGAAATAGAGATGCAAATACAGGTTATGCAAAGATTTCTTAGCTATAAGACGCTAAGACGCTTGCAAGTGAGGATTTGCGTGGAGTGATCCGAATGCGTTTGCTTAGCCTTGCGGCCGTTTTGGCCGTGATCTTCTCATGCTTGGCGTTCACGCCAGACGATGCAGCGGCGTTCGGCTGGAAGCGCCACGGTGCACCGGCTGGATACGCGCGGGTGCAACCCATCAAGCGGTGGGTTTATCGCCCACGCTATCGGGTCAATTCACATGAGGATCCGTATCGGTACCGGTATGAGCCGCGCGGATACTATCCGTACTACAACAGCGGTTATTGGCGCCCGCGCAACAAGGTACGGCGCAACTACCGCTTTCGCCATCCGCCGTACTACCGCGCCTGGGGTGACAACCGTCGTCACTACAAACATCGCGAGTGGCATCGCCGTAACCACGGCCGTATCCCATTCTGGCGGTGGTAGGGCGCAAACGCCGCTGCCATGTTTTCAATCACCTGAGCGGCGCAAGCGTGCCGCTTCGTAAAGTGTGACAACTGCGGCGTTCGACACGTTGAGGCTGGTAATCGGCCCGCGCGTTCCGATTTGGGCCAGCGTATCGCAGGCCGCGCGTGTCGATGGTCTGAGGCCGCGGCCTTCAGCGCCGAGTATCACTGCGCTGGGTCGCGACCAGTCGCAGTGCTCGATTGATCCGGCGCCCTCGCTATCCAGACCAATACGCATCACACCCAGCTCAGCCAGTGTATCGAGTGCGCGCGCCAGGTTCTGAACCAGTGTGATCGGGACCAGCTCAAGCGCGCCGGATGCGACTTTGGCGAGCGCCCCCCAAAGCGGCGGACTATGGCGTCGCGTCATGACGAGACCGGCAGCGCCGAAGACGGCGGCAGAGCGCACGACGGCGCCAACGTTATGCGGATCTGTCACCTGATCGAGCACAATGATCGGTCCGCTCTGTTCCGTCCGCGCGACGAGATCTTCAAGTTGCGGTTCGGGCAAAAGCTCAACGTGCGCCATGGCCCCCTGATGAACCGTGTCCGCGCCGAGCCGGTGGTCCAGGTCCTTCGGTCGCACCCGCTCAATCGTCAGATTGCGCTCAGAGAGCGCATCGCGGAGTTTGTGTTCCGCATTTTCCGTGAGCGCCAGAGAGGTGATTGTCCGGTCCGGATTCCGCAGTGCAAATGCAACCGCATGCAGGCCGTAAATGACCGGGCTATCCGGCGCGTTGCGTCGTGTTGCGTCGCGCTGTCCGCGCATACCGGGGCGGCGCCGTTGGTGCACCTTCTTGTTGACGTCAGCCATCGGCGCACTCCGTGACGGTCCCAATTCGCCCGCAAATCAGGCAGTCAGACACATGCTCAACACCGTTCAGGCCGTCAACGTCAATCGCAGCATGTGCGCAGCCGGCGAGATCGGACGTCCGTGGCGCATCCTGAGCATCGGCCACCTTTGCAGCGTGCCCAGATTGTCAAGTTGCGGATGGCTGATTGGCACGGCCCCCGGAAGACGGATACGGAACGGATCCAGCTCAAGCCCAAGCCTGATCGCTGAGATTTAGACATTGACATCGTCGCTGCGTTTTGACGTATTGCGCGCTCGCACGGCGTAGTTCAACGCGCCGCGGCGCGCCTGGCACTGTGTTCAGGGACGGAGAGGTGCCCGAGTGGCTAAAGGGGACGGGCTGTAAACCCGTTGGCTATGCCTACGTTGGTTCGAATCCAACCCTCTCCACCAAACACCCCGCGCGCAGGCCTTCGCAAGGCGCGCGCACCGGGCAAGCGGGTATAGCACAATGGTAGTGCAGCAGCCTTCCAAGCTGAGGATGCGGGTTCGATTCCCGCTACCCGCTCCAGTCTAAGTGTTTGATTTTAAATACATAGTCGGCGGTTTCTGCTTTCTGTGGCTTCTAGCATCTGAGTTTGGGGCGCACATAGGTAGCAAATCAAGTCGCGATTCTTGTCGTGTTCGACTATGCAGCCGGTTGCTGTTGTCGAATCGTTGCGACCGAATGAGGGCTGTGCTCGTGAGGGCTGCGTGGCGGAGCAGCTGGGCCGCCAAGTCGGCATGTCCGTGACAGATGTCGTCTAGCCGCCTTTCAACGTCGTTGAAATCAGGATCTTGCGGTAGCCATCCAGAACTGTTCGACCGAGACGACCGGCCTTGGTGAGATACGTCTCCAGCATCGGCGCATCACAGTATTTCCATTCTGAAACCGACGACTTTGAAATAACGCCCACCGACATACCGGCACTCTTCGCCTTTTTGAGAATCGTTTTGTCGATCTCTAATTGTCGGCGTCTTATATCTGCTTCGACGATTTTTGCAGCCTCCGTCACGATAGACTTATGTCCGTCCGAAAGCGACTGCCAAATTCCTTCATTCATGACGACAATATTCTCGAATACCTCATGCTCCGTAACCACGATGGACTTGGCGGTTTCCCACAACTTCTGGCTGTCCACGCGTTCAAGTGCCGTGATCAAAAAATCGACCTTCTTGGTTTCCAATAACTCCCGGTTGTAGATTTCGGAAGAAACCACCGGAATGCCGCCGCACAGCTTCACGAACTCGGCATGGGTCGGTCGATCAACATGGACTCGCTTGCCCGTGATGTCACTTGGTTTGGACGCTGTTGCCTCTCGGCCGACAAAAACGGCAGCGCCAACGGGTTGCCACCACAGGACGCGCTCGTTCGTGGCGATGCGAATGGCCTCTTCGATTGGGGTGCGGATTAGGCTGTTTCGGGCCGTAGCTGCCATACGCAATTGCGAACTGAAGAACATAAACGGCTGTTCGAATATGGCGATCGCGGGGACCAATTCATCGTAGTCTTCGAGAGGCAGTGAAGCCATTGCGAGCTGCCCGCGGACAACGGCCTTGTCCAGTTCTTTATCTTCAATTTTGGATGCGTCGACGATCGATATTTTTAGGGTGTTTTTGGAAGCTGTCTGAACCTCTTTCGCGAAACGTTCGAGGTTGGCCCATATTTCCGTCTCTTTCGAAAACTGCGTCGCGAGTTTCAACTCTTTGGTATCGGCACTCGCCTGTAGAGCGCATCCTAAAAGTAGGATGACTGAGAAACCGGTCAATCTGATGCTGGATGCAAGGAAATTCAGCTTACTCATCACATAGCGCTCCAATTGTCGCTATGAGCACATTACTACTATAGTATTAAATAGTATAGAGTTTATATGAATTCTGGTCGGTCATGCTGGCGCAGGGAAGCGTCTCGCAACGAACGGATCTGCCTGTCGAGGCCCGAGCTGCGTGTGAGTTTGGGCACGATTGCCATACAAGAACGATCGGTGGTCTGCGGCTCGATCGGGCTTCGGATGTTCAGAACGAAGCAACAAGGTGCAGAGCCGCCAGGCTGTCACATGGCGCAACCTCGCCATCTAACGACGCTATTAGCAGCTAGCTGAATAAATCCGACGATCTTTATGATCCAGGGACTAGGATCTCGAACTTGGAGGCATCCAAGTTCGAGTCGGTCTGTTCGGGTCTCGACCCGTTCTCATGGGCCTAAGCGCGCCAGAATGGTGTGTTGGCTTCTCGTTCGGCGTCATTGCGGGTGTAACCGACATCCGCCAGGACGGAGTCTGGCTGATGTAGCAGGTCTTCCCGCAGCATTCGCCGATGGTGCCACCGTTTTCTCCACGTTTGGATCAGGATCAGGACCTGGCTGCGCCATCCAGATTGTTGGCCAGATGTTTGGTGAGAATTCTTCACATGGTCGCCGACGGTCCACGCACAGCATGAACGGCTTGCAATTTGCTTTGGATCGCTTAGGTTTTCACCAAAGCGATAGCGATCCAGATAGATAACGCTCATGAAGTCGCTCCTTCCCATTTCAGGGTTTGCGACCAACATGAGCCGCTTTCTGACTCTAGACAATCGAATAATTCTCTCACTTGAGTGAGAAAAAGGAACGAATGCGGTGCGCGATCTTCCGCCATTGTCCGCGCTGCCGGCCTTTGAGGCGACGGCGCGTCTGGGCTCGGTCAAGGCCGCAGCCGAGGAACTGGGGCGTACCCATGGCGCGATCAGTAAGCAGATCCGTCATTTGTCGGATGATCTTGGCGTTGCACTGTTCGCAAAGCAGGGTGTTGGCCTGCGTCTGACTGATCACGGCGAAAAGCTCTTCGCGCTGGTGGCCAACACGTTGGGCAACCTCGAGACCGGATGCCGGGCCATACGGACGACGGCACAAGACGACGTGGTGGAACTCGGGGTCAGTGCCACGTTCGCAATGCGCTGGCTGATGCCGCGCATGCCGACGTTCTACAAGCGCTGGCCGGGCGTCGATGTGCGCTTGCGCATGTCCGGGCGGGACCGGTTCGCCGACGACGAAGTCGATGCCATTTTGTCGTGGGACCGCTTGAGCTGGGGATTCACCGATCGCGGGGACCTGCGCGTGCTTGGTGACGTCGCCTTTGCGCTGGTGCATGCGCCGTCCTGCACCATCAATCGAATCCCGGGCGGATGCTCCACGGAAACACGGATCACGCACGAGAGCACGCCGCGCGCCTGGGATCGTTGGCAGCAGGCGACTGGCATCAGGCTGGAATCTGAGACCGTCGTTTCATACCCGCACACGTTTCTGGCGCTGGAAGCGGCCATTGCCGGTATCGGCGTCGCGGTGGCCGAGCGGCGTTTGGTGGAAACGGATCTCCGTGAAGGCCGCCTGGTCGCGCCGTTCGGATTTGTAACGTTCCAAAACGGGTTTGGGGCGATTGTGCCGGATCGCGGACGCACGCGGCCCGCCGTATCCGCGTTTCTCGACTGGATCGCGGAGGAGGCGCGCGCCGATGCACCCGGCGACGGCCAGGATCAAATCACGCAATAGGCATTAACCATAGCCCTATCCAGCCCGGCGCGATGTCGCGTTTCGGCATGGAAGCTGCACCCACAGACGCGAGCTACACCGTCGAACTGGTGTTCATGCAACTGCGGGTGCGGCACGCCGCGCTCGGCTAATCATTGGGGCTGCAATGTTTGGGTTTGGTCGTCGCCGTGCACGAAAGGCTGCCGCGTCTGTCAAGGCGTCGCCGGAGTTGGACCTGGCCAAAGTGCAGATCCCGGAAGTTCCCGATCAGCCGTCGGCGTCTCCCCCAAACAGCGACCTGTCGCTCTTGGAAATTCATGACGGCAAGGACGCGCGCGACAGCAAGGGCGTGATCGTGGTCGGCAAGGCCACACGGATTGTCGGTGACATTGCGGAATGTGACGAAGTCGAAGTGATGGGGCACGTCGAGGGCGTTGTGACGGCAGAGCGCGTCGTGGTGTGCGAAGGGGGGACCATTCAAGGGGGGCTGCGCGCAGCGCATGCGGAGATTCACGGTCTTGTCGATGGCGAAGTCCGCGTCGACGAACTGCTCGACGTTCGATCGACCGCACGCGTCTTTGGGGATCTGGCCTACGGTCGGCTCGTCGTTGCCGGTGGCGGTGACATCGCCGGCACCGTCCACGGCGCAGACGGTGCGGCACCGCGCGAGGCGCTGCCAAGTGAGCGCAGCAAGCGGCGTATGCCATATGGGCGAGCCACCCCGGTCGAGCCGTGTCGCCCACCGCCCGTGCAGCGTAGAGGGTGACGCAGAAACCGCCGCTGGATGCGCCAGCCAGGCCGTACCGGCACGTCGCATGGCGATCTCATGACAATGCCGCGTTTTCGCCTGTAGTACTTCGCCTGTAGCATAATGTCGAAGCCCGATCGCCTGCGTGGCGAAGCAACCGTCTTGGGATAACGACATGGCCATCTCGATTGTGCCGCTTATAACCGACGCGGCAACGCAGGCATTGCCGGCGCTCTCGGCGTTGCGTTGCCGCGTGTTTCGGGACTGGCCCTATCTGTACGACGGCAATCCGGATTACGAAGCCGCCTACCTGGCCGAGTTTGCCGCAAGTCCGAATGCCTTCATCGTCGCCGCATATGACGATCAGACGATTGTCGGAGCCGCAACGGCGGCCCCCTTAAGCGACCACACCAGCGCATTCGTCCCGCTCTTCGCAAAGCACGGTTTTGATCCGGAGACGGTCTACTATCTGGGTGAGTCCGTCTTGTTGCCAGAGTACCGCGGCCGCGGCATTGGTCATGCGTTTTTCGACGCGCGGGAGGCTCAGGCCGCGTCGCTGCGCACCCGTCGCGGAAACCGCTTCGAAACATCGGCATTCTGCGGCGTTATTCGGGATGCAGCTGATCGCCGGTGCCCAAGCCATTACCGTGCACTGGATCCGTTCTGGGAGAAGCGCGGCTACAAGCCAGTGCCGGGCATGATCGGCAACTATGACTGGCAGGAAGTCGGCGCCGACCACGAGATCCCGCACCCGATGCAGTTTTGGGCGAGGGGGGCGGGACGGTTCAGCTAAACCGGAAACGTCTGGTCCATTGCTCCCAAACCTGCTTGAACACCCAAACACGAATGCTGGCGGAACAGCACAAACCTGCGGAGAAAATAGAACGCGTGCGACGGCTCACCTACCTCATTGTTACCGCAACAAGTGCCGGGTGCGGACTGGTTGTCGAGATCGCTGCAGGCCGGATGCTGGCGCCCTATGTCGGGATGTCCCTCTACTCCTGGACCGCAATCATCGCTGTGGTGTTGGCGGGTTTTTCAGCCGGCCATTGGATCGGCGGGCGTATTGCAGAGCGTCCGCATAGCGTTGCTCTGCGCGGAACAATCTGGGCATTGGTTGGCGCAGCCGTGACGAGCGCGGGCGCCTTGATACTCATCCGGCTTGTGTCCGGCCCCGTTCTCTCGTGGGGCGGCACGACCGTTTCGAGCATTTTGCTGCTGACGACCGTATTGTTTTTCGCGCCCAGTTTCTTCGTCGGCATTCCTTCGCCGATCCTTACAAAGCTCGCAATTGACGACCAGTCGGACCGGATGGCACGCACGCTTGGCGAGTTTTACGCGGCGGGCGCGTTCGGTAGCATTCTCGGAACTTTGGCGGCCGGCTACATTTTCATTTCCTGGCTCGGTACGATTTGGACCTTCCTTCTCGTTGCGGCTGTCTATGTGGCGATGGCAATTGCGCTTTGGGCAGTCGGCGTGCCGGGCGCGGCATCCCAACGCTCTGCCGTACGCGGCGGCCAATTGCTGGCGCTGATCGCAGTCGTGTTCGTCGGGCTTGGATTGGTCGGAGAACGCATCGGCGCATTCCGAACGCCCTGCGATCAGGAGAGCTCTTATTACTGCATCCGCGTCGTGGACGAGACGCCGAGCCGCTTTGGACCCGCGCGCACGCTTGTTCTCGATCATCTCGCGCATGGCACGAACGTCTCAGGCAACGCACGCTATCTGCTGACGCCGTATGTTGAATTGCAGGATGCGCTCGCGCGGATTCACAGTGGCCAACGCTCGCCATTTCGCGCGTTTTTCGTCGGTGGCGGGGCGTTCACGTTGCCGCGCGCGTGGCTTGCGATCCGCCCGGATGCGGACTTCCTGGTGGCGGAAATTGACCCGGCCGTCACGCGCATCGCGGCCGATCGCTTGTGGTTGAATGCGGCCGACCCGCGATTGAAGATCGCCCATGACGATGCGCGCGCCGCGCTCCTGCGCACGCCGCGCCGCCATTTCGATATCGTCGTTGGGGATGCATTTCACGACATTGCGGTGCCGCAGCATTTGGTCACTCGGGAATTCTTCGCGCTCGTCGCAAGCCGGCTGCAACCTGATGGCATCTATCTCATGAACGTGGTCGATCAGCTGCAACGACCACGCCTGGCCTTGTCGATTACTGCAACGCTCCGCACGGCGTTTCCCGTCGTCGAACTGTGGCGCCTGAACGACTCGGGCGTACGCACGACATTCGTTGTCGCCGGTTTGCAAAAGCCGACACCGTTCAGTCCGATCAATTCCTCGATCCGGCGCGACCTGTCGTTTCACCGTCTTGCGCACCAACGCGTTCTCCGATTGACGGCCACGACGGATCCAATCGTGCTCACCGATGACTATGCACCCGTCGATCGCCTGATCGGCGTGCGATAACATCGGATTGTTGTTGCAGTCGTCGTCGATCACGTCGCGCCCGGCACGCGTAGCCCGGCGCTGATCCGTCGTGTTGGATGCCGTCGCGGTACGAGGCCGACAAGTGCCGAACGACTACTCGTCCGACGTTTTTTGATGCCTGAGATCTGCTGCGAACTCGGCCTGCAGAGCGGCTTCGAGCTTCACGAGATCGTCCGGGATTGGCATGCCGTAGGCCCGCAGTTCCGACAGTTTTCGCTCAAGCTTCATGTACAGCTCGTGCGCATCCTTGGGGTTATTCTGCATCTGATCCGCAAGATCGAGAATTTCCGCCTTCAACAGATCGAACGCCATGGCAGCCTCCAGTGTCGGGTCGCACACAACAGAGTGTGCACACACTGCCGTAGGCTGAAAAGATGAAATGCGCGTGGCATGTTCGCTGTCGAGCTTGAACGCCTGCATCCCTCGCTACCGATGGAGGCCAACGCGGACGGTGACGCCATTCAGGTCAAGTGCCGGTTGGTTCCTGTTGGCGCAACTGCCACATTTCCTCGCGCACCCGCATATCTGCGAGCATCTTGTCGATCAGCAGGCAGGTGCGTCGGAAGAGATCCGATCCGCGCCGATAGTCCGCCGGGGCATAAAAGTCGCAGCGCCCGGCGTTGAACAGTTTCACGCACTTGGCGTTGCTCTCGCCCGAGGGATGGACAGCTAGCGCGTAGCCACCATTCTTGCGCATGACTGCCATTGACGGGACATCCGTATCGCCATCGCCAAAGTAGATCATATTCGAGAACGGCACGGGGCGCGTCGCTTCAGGCATATGATCGTTGATGCTCTGGCCGAGATCTTCAACGCCCTTGTTTATACGGAAGAGATACTGCGTTTTACCGGTGTCGGTAATGACGCGTTTTGGATACGGCAGGTCGTAGGCCTCAAACCAGTATTCCGACGCGAAGACGTTGTCGAACCTGTGATAGATCGGCGTGCCCTCAATGATCTCCGTCAGTCCCGATGAAATCAGATAATGCTTGAGCGTAACGCCCTGCGTTTCGGTTGCAATTTGAACGTATCGGGCGATTGCGTCGAACCACTCCAGCACACCAGGAAACAGTTCGACATCGCGCCCCTGAGCAACAAGATCATCGCGGTCGATCCGCACGTTCGCGGCCTTCGCCTTCTTGTACATCAGATGCATGTAGGTGATCAGCGGGTCAGCCCCCTCCCGCTGCGCGATCTCATTGGACTCGGCCCAGAATGCGCTGGCATCGACGCCGATCTGCGGCAGGAACGCGTACTCCTGCATCGGCCGCGGCGAGAGCGTGCCGTCGAAGTCATAAACCAACGCAATGGTCTTTTTCTCAAACACGTTTGCTGCATCCTTGGCTTCGTCGGTCATCTCATGCCTCCGCTGGCGCGATGCCAATCAGATCTTTGCGATTCTCATTGACTGACTGAAGGCAACGGCATGGTCCGCTCACGCTGTCGTGGTCAATCGTTAAATGCATATGGCCGCAAGGTGTACCACTCTAGGGACATAATCCGGCAATTGTGCCGCAATAAACATGGTGGAACGCCCATGATCCGTCCCATGACCGGTCCTATGACCCGTTGGCTCGCACTCTGCTTTGTCGTTTGCGTGATCGCTACGGCAACCCGTTCATCAGTGGCGTTTGGGGCATCCGGCCCATCGCCGGTTTTGGGGCTTGCGTTTGACCTGTTCAGCCCGATCATGTCAAAGCGAAAAGACGCGCTCAAGGCGCTTGCGAAACGCGGAAAACGCGACGCGGTTGCCGCACTGATCCTGGCTCTGAGATACCAGGGGTTGGAGCAGCACGAGATCCACACCACGCTCAAAACCATCACCGGCGCGAAAACAAATGGCAGCTGGCACGCCTGGATGATCTGGCAAGAGCAGAATGCCGATGTCAAAGCGTTTGATGGATTTGAGAGTTTGATCTCCGCGGTTTTGACACGGCACGACGCCAACTTTGCGCGGTTCTTCTATCGCGGAATGCCGCACGAAATCCGGCTGGGAGAAATTGCCTGGGGCGGCGTTGTTCTCGACGGTATTCCGTCTCTCGATAACCCGCAGCTGACCGCGGCCAAAGATGCCACTTATCTCAATGACGACGACCTCGTTTTTGGCGTCGCAATCAACGGTGATGTACGCGCCTATCCGCTACGCATTATGAACTGGCACGAAATGTTCAATGACGTGATCGGCGGTGTGCCGGTTGCGTTGGCCTATTGTACGCTTTGTGGGTCTGGCATCCTGTTTGAGACCACGGTGAAAGATCGC
>JBCDAH010000039.1:0-35051 GCA_039186015.1 Pseudomonadota bacterium | reverse complement strand
TGTTCACACGCTCGCAGGCTCGCGGCTCGAGCGAGCCTTTACGTGCGCTACCGCTCGCGACAAGCGCTCGCTACTTGAGCGCGGGCTATCCTGCGAGGATGACCCCAGGCAGGAACAGTCGTGAGCAATCAACAACCAGGCGGGCCAGCCGTCTGGCACCCAGGCCGCGAACGCGGCCCGGCGCGTTGCGCCGCCCCCGCGGAGGCCCGAGCGTAGCGAGGAATAGCCGTGAGCGAGAACAAGGCGTGTCAGAAGAACGACAGAGGACACTGCGAGTCGATGTCGGTTTGGCATAGACGTTGCACAACTGTTGTTGTTATGCGGAAGAAATGTGCCAAAACATCTCATAGCGACCGCTTGACCTGTTTGCGCGCCCGTAACAGCGACGTCACCAAGCCATGATAGCTGTCTCGCGTTGCCAACTTCGGACGTCAGACAACGCGGATTAAAGAGCGGGAAACCGCCGCGTGATTAGAAGCATAGGCAAACGCCACATCAGGGAGCGGGCCGAAGGGACGACGAAATGAGTATCTCGCTTATCGGTGCCCTTATTCGCGCTGCTTGGCGCCAACGCTACGTCATCGTGCTGCCGCTGTGCATCCTTTTGCCGGCAGTGTACTTCTGGGCGTTGTCGCAGCCCCGCGAGTACGAATCGTCGGCGTTGCTCATGTTGCAGGAAGCGCCCGAGCTTGCAGGCTCGCCAGCGGGCTACAGCTATTACCAGGAATTGGCCACCAAGGTGAAAGGCCTGGAGGCACTTCTGAAGAGCCAGTTTCTGTTGTCGAAAGTGCTGATCAGTGAGGGCATGGCCGAGACATCGGAAGCAGAACTTGCAGCCAGCAGCGCGGTCCTGCGCGAGCGGATCGTCGTCCAACGAGTCGGCGCTGGTTTTGTCCGGGTGGCGGTCATCGGCTCAGATCAATCCGAGTTGCAGAACCTGCTGAGCAATCTGCTGGCAACACTGTTCGAAACGCTTCTGAATCCGGCAGACGCAGCATTTGACGCGAAATCATTTGTGCAACAGGAGCGCGCGCGCGCGGTTGCTGCACTCCAACGCGAGCTTCAGAAGCTCAGCCTGACATCACCGAATGCGACCGAGACGCGACTGAACGACTTGCGTACGACCTTGACGCGCATTGCGATGGAGATTTCCGAGAGCAGCCGTGAGCTGTCTGAGGTTCAAGCTGAACTATCGAGACAGGTCACCGCAATTGAGGGAGACTCGGCGTCACGCACCTATGCAGAACTGCTTGCGGCACGCAAAGAAGACCTTGCAAAACTGGAGACGCAAAACGGTGCAGAAGCGGCAATCGCGCCGCTCAGAACGCGCGTGCAGCGGCTGGTCGCACTCGAACCATTGCAATCCAAGATCGACGCGCTGCGCCAAAAAATCGAGAGCCTGCGGACACGCACGGCACTCCTTACGTCCCAACGCACGAAGACCGCAGCAGTCATCGATGAGAGAAACCGACTTGGCGTTCGGCTGCGCTCCGCACAGCAAAGACAGGAAAGGGCCGTTGCAGGCCTCAACAGCAGCGCCCGCGCAAGTGCCCTGATCATCCTCAAAGCGCCAGCCCAAATCCGCGTTGTCGACCCACCCTCACTCCCATCAAAGCCGCTGACGTCACTGCGAACGCTCGCGTTCGGCGGTGCAGCGGGTGCCCTCGCTTTCGTCTTCAGCCTAGCGCTTCTACTCGAGTTGCTCGACACCAGCCTGCGGAGTGCAACCCAACTGGCCAGCGTGACCCAGGTTCCGGTCATCGCGAGACTGAACCGACAGAAATCCTCGTCTTCGCCGAGACGTGACGACGGCACGCCGACGCAATCAAGCGCCAAGACCGTCATTAATCGGCAGCCGGAGGCCGAACGACGATCCGCCTGACGTTGCGTTTGAAACGCGTCCGCACCACTGAACGAGCCCTGCTATGTCGAGCGTAGACGACGACACAACCTTGACCGATCACCCGGAGGTCGCCCCGGCCAGTCCGGCTGAAACAGCGTTCGCCGCGTATGAGTCGATCTTCCTGAAAGCAAGCATTCTTGATGCCCGCGTCGTGGCATTTGCCGCGCCGACCGACGACGCACCGGTGGACGAAATTGCACGAGGTTATGCGAAGTGCGTTTCCTCAAGCGGGCACAAAGTCCTGTTTTTGGATCTCAACGGCGATCCCGCCCCATCGGACGAACAGGGCCGCTGGGACCCAAGTACGCCGATCAACGTTGATAAACTCGTGGCCGACGTCGAGGGTTTCGATCGCTTAACGGCGATACCAGACGCAGGTGCGCGCGGACGGTTCAACAATGTCGATTACTTGAAGCGGGCCGTGTCCAATGATCTCGAGTCCTATCCCCATATTGTCCTGCAACTGCCGCCCATCCTTTCGTTCGGACCTAGCGCGCCGAACCCGCTCGCGATCACGCGCATAGCGGATGCCGTCCTTCTGGTCTGTACGGTTGGGCGGACGGCCGTGAGCGATGCCGCAGACGCCACACAATATCTGCGGTCCGTAAATGCACCGCTGGTGGGAACCGTTGTAGACGAAACCAACTTCCGTTCACCTGGCAAACAAATGGCAGGCATCGTAAGACAAGTACCGGTGTTAAAGCGTCTTGTTCCGTTCCTGGAAAGCAATCGCCTTTTGAATCCGTAAGGCGACACAGATCTTGGTTTTTCAAATCACGCTTGTCTTTAAGACATGATCTAGCGTGCGCCTTTCCTTTTATTCGTTCGTTTTGCAGGACGATCGTTGTCTTGGCGCAAACTGATACCCTCCCAACTTATAGGCGGCAGTGGTACTTCGCCATCGAATTCAAAAGTCGCCAATAGCTTTTCCATTAGCCACACGTGCCTTTCCCTCAAGGCTTCCGGCGCCCAAACATCGATACATCTCAATATATCGGTTGTGAAGAAGTCGTGCGGTGCATCGCTTGGAAAGTAGGCGCGCTTCTTTTCGGCAAATTCTTTCTGCCCGGCAATTCTGTTCTGGGTCTCGTCGACAAGCACTAGGTTGCCGATAGCGTTCGCCATAAAGCGCCGATGTTCATACTGGGGATACAGGGATCTCCAAGCACTTCCACGAGGCAGCCTCTGGCCCCGTGGCAGAACGTGCTCGACCGACACGTCCTGCACAACCGGGTCATCTCCGGAAAACAGCGCAAGGTAGTCGTCGACCGGTCGCCCGGAGTATTCACAATCAAGCCGCACCAGAACGGCCTTGCACGTTCGATTGACCGTCTCGTTCAAGCCGAACGCACATTTCGTTACAAAGCGTTTCGCTTCTCCCGCTGTCAGGGCCATCAGCGCGTCCGGGTCAATGGACTCTTGCTCTGCAATCGCTTGTGCAATCTTGCGATATCGCTTGCGTCGGTCATCGCGCGTTGGCCGCAAAATCAACTGCGCATGCGCAAATCGATCAAGTCGCGTCAAAAAGTGAAGCAACTCGGGCGATGTCGCATCCATGCGGGTCAGCGCAAGCATTGCCACCCCAACCCATTCATCATCACAAATGCGCTCGAGTAACAATAGCCGTTTCAGCCGTTCCGCAACGGCCGGCGACGGCCTCTGATTGGAGAAGTCACACCGCGTTAACAGGTATGCTTCGGCCATTGGCTGAAAGATATCGACCGTAAAACGCATCGGCCCGCCGGTGGCCTGCACAGCACGCCGAAGGTCCCGGATGATCGAATGGCGAGACCAACCGCTAACCGAAACGAGGTGAGAAAAGAACGTTTTGCCTCGAAGGCGTTGCACTTCCGCCGCTTCGCGATAGCGGTCCATTTGCTGAATTATCGGTTTAAATCGTACACGTTGATCAACGGAAAGCGGTCCAATAACTTCCGCAATAACAATATCGTCGTCCGTGAGAGGCAGTCCTCGTCCGTTGATTGTCAAAAATATCTGATACGCATAATCCAAGCTCTCTGTCCGCATCACGAGGGCACGACAGCTTTCGAGAATATATGTCATGATTTTCTCTCGTGCGTCATTGTCCAGTGTCGGTCCGACGCGCCTGCGAAACAGACGGCGAACTGCCTCGATGTTTTCCTGCGCCTCGTTTCGCGCAGCGAGAATCGATTTGCGCCGCGCCCGTCTCGTTGCTCCACGCTTTTGAATTGCGCGCGCCATAAAGTTCTGGTCTTCCGGGCGCAACGTCAAATGAAACGAGTCCGCCGCCCACTCATCTGGGGAAGACCAGATCGCGATGTGGCGATGCAGGACGTCACGTTGCTCGATGGTCGGGGCGTAGTCGCGCAAAACGGCCAGGAGAATCGTCAGCGTGGTGAGCCGTTGCTGGCCGTCGATGACCAATGCACTTCGAACCGGCTGATCGTGAGCGCCGAGAGCGAACAACATCGTTCCTAGAAAGTACGGCGTACGCTCGCCGTCGCGATCGCTGTCATCCAGCGCGCTGAGAATGTCGTCAAGAAGGTGTTCCGCCTCGTCCTGACCCCACGCGTAGGCTCTCTGAAAGACCGGCAGCGACAACGCAAAACGGCCAGACAGTACAGCTCCAACAGACAGGTCCTCAGAGACGATTTCATGCGTTGGCGTTGCGTGAGACATGAGACTGGGACCTGCAGTCATTCAGACTTAGCTGGCAGACTTAGCTGGAACAAACCCCTACCCGCTGTCTTGGTCTTCCTGGTCGGTCACCCGGCGGCGCGACTTCATGGATATTCGGCCAGATTGAAGCGAACATGAGGTGTGGGCCGGCAAAATGAGTCCGCCTATGACAGAAATGATCTCGTATCGACCTCCACCACAAACGGCCTCTAATGATGCGCGCTAAGCCGTCACGCCGACACGGCTTGTATGCGATCTCAAAACGCTGATGCATCGATGCCGCGGAATTACTCACATCAAAAACAATCGATCCAATCGAACGTATCAATAGGCGCCGTGGCACTTGCCGTGTCTACGCCACGCGCAGTTGCCAGGCTGAGAAGAGAATAGAAACAAGGGCATCCGTACGCGTAAGCACAGTATTCGGTGTCCACTCCGGCCATTGGGCTGCATCTCGCGACAGCGCAAAGCCCGAATGCTCCAACAAATGACGTTTAACGACCCACTCGCTGGTCGCAGCCTTCTGGTTGTCATCGAACGAGAGCAGCACAATGTTTCCGAGGCGATCGCAAAACTGCTTCGGTCCGCCCGCTGGTCCAAAGTCGTCGTGCCAACGGCTTCCGTCTTTTGGGTTGAGCGGCAGAACGTGTTCACACGTCACGCGGTTCCCGTCCGGCAAACCAGGGTCATTCCCGAGCGACTCACACAATCGGCGCAGAACCAGCGCGCTGTAACGCTTGCGGTAGAACGTTCGGCTTCTGAGGTTGGCCAAGGCAGCCAGGCGCAGTTGATCAGGGATATGAAGTTCCGGCATTTCGGTTGGCGTCGCAAACTGCCGAACGTCAGTCGCCAGCTTCGCGAACTGCCGATCACGCTTCACGGGGTCAACGCCGCCAATCAGCATGAGCCAGGCAAGACGCTCGAGGTCGTGAAAAAATGCAGGCGTCTGCGGGCTTTCAAGTCCGTGAGCCCCGGCCCAGGCCAGCGCCGCAGGCATCCACGTGTCAAACGGCACCCATTCCAGCCGGTTCACGGCCACTGTGAGTTGATCAGCGTGGGCCAGTCTTTTGAAGTCGCGCTCTCCAATCTGCGCCATGCTTGTTGCATTTGGACGCAGAACCGTCTCGATGAACGCCAACCCGTCGCCGTTCAACTGATAGAGGCGCAACAGGTCCGTCTCGACCGGCGAGTTGCTGCGACCGCGCCAGTGCTCACCAATCGCGAGAACGCGGAGATGAGAGAGAAGCCGGCTCATGCGTTCCGATCCGAGGCGATTTTGCCAGTCTGACCAGATCTGGCCCGCATCTTCCTGCTGTTCTCGCGGCATCGCGGAAATGAGCGTAACCTTGGAGCGCTCGCTGGAATGGAAACCAAGCCCCGTTTCTTCTTCCGTCGCCAGGATCTGCCACGCTTCATCTTCGTCAGCGACCACCTGAACGACGACGGCACATCGCGTCATGGCGAAAACGGCAAACTCGGCCAAGTCATCAGACGTTAGACCAATGTCATCGAGATGGGTTGCAAGCGCGATGAGGTTGTTGGAGATATTCTGCTCGCACTCCGCCACTGTCCCGTTGGCTTGCCGACGTGACGGCAGTTCGGTCGCGCCCGGCTCCTGCACAATCCGCTCAAAAAAGCCCTGAACATGCTCTTGCAGCACCAGCAGCGGCCGTCGGTCCGAAGGACCTGGACGCCAAATACATCTGTCGATTTCCGCGCGCAGTTCGGGGTCTGAGATCCGGTCACGCAGCAGTGCGAACAGCATCGTCAGCGTGATCAGGCGCTGCTGTCCGTCTATGACGGCAGCAAAGCCATCGGCAGGTTGCCGCGCGATGCTGATGTAACCGAGAAAGTAGCGCTGCCGTTCCGACCGGAACGCCAACATCATGTCCGTCAAGAGACGCGTTGCATGCTCTTCCTGCCACGCATAAGCGCGCTGCAACCATGGCAGATAGTATTGCTCAGCCGCTGCAAACAAATCGCTCAGTCCGAGAACGCGGACGTTCAAGAATTCAGAGAAATCGTTCTCCCGACCACCATCTTTCGCCACCGCAACGTCCTCGAGTGCCAACAATTCCGGATCGGCCGCGATGACAACTCGTCCACGCACGACCTCCATTGGGCTGCACAAACCGACCGACGCTCCCCGCACGCACCAAGGCACGGCGGCCACCAATAGAGCGTGATGGTCAGACAACTCGTGAAGATCGGAGCTACCACGTCGATAGATCGAATCAAAGTCGATTGATCGACCTTGGAGCAAATCCCGTCTAAAACGTGCGATAACGTAACGGTCGCGAACCCCGACGTCAGATGATCTGATCAGACATCAGCCTGCGATACGACACGCGATCGCTGCAACATTGTCCAGAAAAGCATGGTCTTTGGAAGCGAGAAACGCGATGTGGAATGCGCAACCGTCGCATGTCTTCAAGATTTCCTCGGAACAAGAGTGGTCAAATGCGACACGTTTCGGGACCTATACCGGTTCCGCCGACGATCATCGCGACGGCTTCATCCATCTGTCGACAGCGACACAATTGCCTGAGACGGCGGCTAAGCACTTTTACGGACAATACAATCTTGTTCTGATCTCGCTGCCAACATCGGCCCTTGGGGCGCAACTCAAGTGGGAGCCGTCGCGCGGCGGCGCACTTTTTCCACATCTTTATTCCGCTCTTGACCCCGAAATCGCAGACGACGTGAGACGTCTCGCTCTAGATGCTAACGGCATTCCGCAGATTCCAAATGATATCCTGACAATAGCGTCCCAAACTCGGGTTGACCCTTCGGCATGATCCGACACGCGTTAGAACTGGCGCGGCCGGCGCTTCGCTTGCTTGATCCGGAAGTCGCCCATGATCTTTCGGTGTGGGCGCTTGAGAAAGATCTGGTACCGTCGTCGCAAGACCGTTCCTCTCCGGTGCTGGAGACGACCGTGTTCGGCGCAAAGTTGGACAACCCGATCGGCGTCGCGGCCGGCTTTGACAAAAACGCGCGCGCCTACAAAGGCCTGCGTGCTATTGGCTTCGGCTTTGTCGAAGTTGGCACTGTGACGCCACGCCCTCAGCCGGGCAATCCAAAGCCGCGCATCTTTCGATTGCCCCACGCCCGAGCCGTGATCAACCGACTGGGCTTCAACAACGAGGGTCATGCCGCGATACGCGAACGTATCGGCGCACAGTCTGCAATTACCGGGCTTGGCGTGAACATTGGCGCCAACAAAGATGCATCCGACCGGATAGACGACTATGTTGCGGGCGTGGCACGCTTCTTTGATTGTGCCCACTATCTGACGGTCAACATATCCTCCCCGAACACACCGGGTCTGAGAGATCTGCAGGCGCCGCAAGAGTTGGATCGTCTCCTGGCACGCGTTGTGTCTGAACGCGATCGCCTTGCGGATACTTCAAGCCGTCGCGTCCCGATCGTCGTCAAACTCTCGCCCGATATTGCCGAGGCGGACCTATGGCCGATCATCGACTGCCTCGTCAGCCATCAGGTCGACGGCATCGCGGCGACGAATACGACGATAGCACGCGACAGCATTGATCCGACGCTTGATAATGTTCAGGAGGCTGGCGGCCTGTCAGGTCCCCCGGTGTTCGAACGCTCAACAGCATTGCTGGCTCGCATCTACGTTGCAACCGGCGGCCACATCCCACTGATTGGTATTGGCGGCATCGATAGCGGCAGCGCGGCCGTGTCCAAGATACGAGCGGGCGCTACTCTGGTCCAGCTTTATACTGGCTTGATCTATCGCGGCCTGCCACTGCTCGACGAAGTCAAGCACGCCGTTACTGCAGCGACAGCAAAAGCCGACGCCGAACACTACAGCCAACTGATTGGCGTCGATGCCGAAATGTGGGCGACACATCCACTGCAAACGGCAGGCAATCAGTAGGGCTTAGTCGCCACGTAGCTGCCGCGACGCAACCGGATAGAGACCCTCGTCGCCCAACATCCAGACCGATACACCGTCACACCCGAACACCGGTTCAAATGCAACGTCGAGAACGTTGAGACCGCCGGTAAAGGCCCCGAATGCCGGCATAACGATGCGTCTGCCATTACTGACGAAACAGCGTCGTCGCAGGCTTGCGCCGTGAATGTTCAACTTCGCGGCCGGATGAAGGTGCCCGGCGATTTCATGCGTCGTCGGCGCGGGATACGGTTCGTGGCGCAAAGTGAAGCCACCCCTCGCGATTTCGTGAACGACTTCACCACCGACAACATAAGCATCAACATTGGGATCGTGATTGCCGGTCACCCAAATCCAGCGACGGTTGTCCTGAAGGATGCGCAACACCTTCAGATCCTCGTCGCCGATGCGCGCGCAGCCGTCCGAATCATGGAAGCTGTCCCCGAGGCAAATGACGCAGTCCGGCTGATACGCATCAATCGCGTCGGCAAGCCGTAGCAGCGTCTCTCGCGTGTCGTACGGCGGCAACAACCGCCCGTTCCCTCTGCCGGACGAGCCTTTCTCAAAGTGCAGGTCTGAGACAATCAGGGCCCGCTGCGCCGGCCAGTACAGTGCACCGGACTGATCACCGACGAACCCGATGCCGCACAGCGTGATCGTCTGCGACGCATAGGCACTGGGATCATATCGTTCAGGCTTCAATTGATGCATAGCGACAACCACGGAATGGTAACGATGCGTAAGACAGCACCGCGAAGCAGCGCGGCGATCAATCCGGTGTCTCACCCATTGCCTCGGCAATCAACGCCGCGGCGGCATCTCTCAACAGGGCATCGCCGGTTTGGCCGGACACCGGCTCCTTGCCGATCTCTAGCAGGATCGGCACGGACAACGGCGAAACCCGATGCAGCCGCGCGTAGCGAATGCGCCCTTCGATCCGGGCAAGAAACTCGCCGAGACGCGCAATATCAAGCAAGCCAGTTGCCGCATCCTGCCAGGTGGCTTCAAGCAGGATGTGCCGCGGATCATGCCGCCGCAACACGTCGTAGATCAGATCGGAAGAGATCGTCATTTGCCGCCCGGACTTCTCCTTGCCGGGATGGCGCCGCTCGACAAGGCCGGCAATCACCGCACACATACGAAAGGTGCGCTTCATGAGCGTGGATTCAGCCAGCCACGCTTCAAGATCGTCTCCGAGCATGTCCTGGGAGAACAGCGCCGACAGGGACAGCTGCCCGGCGTCCATGAGATCGTCAAGGCTAGAGGCGCACCACACGGAAAGACCGTAGTCATTTGCCACGAAACCGAGTGGACGCGCGCCGGCCCGATCCATCCGGCGCGTTAGCAGCATGCCGAGTGTCTGATGCGCAAGCCGCCCCTCAAACGGGTACGCCGTCATGTACCAACGATCACCACGCGGAAACGTCTCAACCAACATGTCGTCGGCATCCGGCGTCAGCGAATACGTCGCTTGCAAAGCCAACCACTCTGCAACCGGCTCCGGCAAATCCGTCCATGTTCCGGAGTCAGACAACATCGCGCGAACCCGCGCTGCGAGATGCGTGGACAACGGAAACTTGCCGCCTGGATACGATGGAATTGCCGGGTCGTTCGCCTTTGTGCGCGACGCGTAGAGATCGGTATCGCGCAGACCTTCAAAGCGCAGGATCTCTCCGGCAAAGATAAACGTGTCTCCCGGCACCAGTTCTCCGGCAAACCACTCGTCGATTTCCCCAAGCACACGTCCGCCAGCGAACGCCCGCTGGGTTGAGGCGGCTGAGCCTGACGACACAGGCGGGGATGCCTGCCGGCCGGTACGGCGCGGCTGTCCGGCCCGAGACGGACCGTCAGCGCGGAGTGTGCGCGGCTTGATCATCCGAACCTTCAGCATCGGCGAATCCACGATCGTGCCGGCATTCAAGCGATGCTGTTGCGCCAGACGCGGGTGCGCGAGCCGGAGTAAGCCGTCAGAGGTTGGGCGCAAGCGTGCGAACCGTTCGTAGGATCGCAGGGCGTATCCCCCAGTTGCCACGAAATCGACAACACGATCGAAGGTGTCCCGCCTCAGGGTCGCATATGGCGTCGCAGTGCGAACCTCGTCAAACAAGGCATCCGGGTGGAAGGGGCCCGAACACGCAACGCCCATGACATGTTGCGCGAGAACATCGAGAGCACCGATCCGGTTCAGGACCGCATCCTGCGTACCAGACCGCGCCGCATCCAACGCTGCCCGACATTCCAAAACTTCGAACCGGTTTGACGGTACGAGAATCGCCTTGGACGGCTCATCAAGTCTGTGATTGGAGCGACCGATGCGCTGCAGAAGCCGGCTGGCGCCTTTAGGCGCGCCGACATGCACGACGAGATCGACATCCCCCCAGTCGATGCCGAGATCAAGCGTCGACGTTGCAACCACGGCTTTCAGCGTACCAGCGGCCATCGCGGCTTCCACCTTACGCCGCTGTTGTGCGTCAAGAGAGCCGTGGTGGAGCGCAATCGCAAGTCCGTCCTCGTTCAGCCGCCAGAGCTGCTGAAACACCATCTCCGCCTGGCTCCGCGTGTTGACAAACACCAGGCTCAGGCGATGCGCCTTGATCGCATCATAGACGCGGCTCATCGCGTATCGCGCGGTATGCCCCGACCAGGGCAGCGGGTCATCACCTTCGAGGATCGACAAATCGGGTTCCGCACCGCCGATAACCTGAACCAGCGCGCCAAGGTGAATGGCCGTCTCTGGCTCAAGTTGCGGCACAACGTAGGATCGCAGCTCTGTCGGCCGGGCAACCGTTGCGGACAGCCCTGTGACGACAAGCGCAGGCGCAAGCGTTCGCAGTCGCGCGATGTCTAGCGCCAGCAAATCTCCCCGCTTGGAGGCGGCAAGCGCATGCAGCTCATCAAGAACAACGGTCTTCAAGTCCGCAAACAGGAAACCGGCATCGTCATGACTGAGAAGAAGCGCGAGCTGCTCCGGCGTCGTCAGCATAATGTCGGGTGGGCGTGCGCGCTGACGACGGCGCTTGGCAACCGAGGTGTCGCTCGTTCTCGTCTCGACGGAGATGCGCAGCGCCATCTCAGCCAAGGGCTCATCAAGATTGCGAGCGATATCGACAGCCAAGGCCTTCAGCGGGGAAATGTAGAGCGTGTGCAAGCCCGAGCCTGATCGTTCGGGCCTCGGCGACAGGAGATCGACAATGCTCGGCAAGAACCCGGCCAAGGTCTTGCCGGCCCCGGTTGGTGCGATCAATAGCGATGACCGACGCGCGCGGCCATGCTCAATCAGAGCCAATTGGTGCGGCCTTGGTGTCCAGCCACGGGCTGAGAACCACTGGGATACCACCGCCGGCAGCACGTCTTCGCTGGCCTTGGAACGTCGCTTTCCACGTTTTGCTCGACTACGGGGCTGCGCCATGACGGTGATCTCGACTCAGACCTCAAGGGCTATGCTTAAGGATACACCACAGAATTGGTGCGCATCGGCACCTCGACGGACCTAACCTAATCGCTTACGGCTAAACGCGTTCAGATGATCGCTCGATGAGTTACGCAAAGGCCTATCCCAGATGTCGCCCAATCAGATCTTCGGTGGCAACCCGCTGTCCGTTATCATCCGTCTAGCCCTGCTTTCGGTCGTGGTCGGGATCATCCTGTCAGCACTGGGCATTGCACCGGACAATCTACTCTACAGCCTGCAACTGCTCGCCTCACGTCTCTATCACTTCGGCGCGGACACGCTGCAATGGGCGTTCCAGTACTTCCTCCTGGGCGCCGCAATCGTCATACCGATCTGGCTCATAACCCGCGTGTTTTCGGCGTTTACCAACAAGCGCGCGAATGACCGCGACGATGGAGCATAGCGCCCGCTGTGCAGAGTGAGACCAAACATTCGACCGCCAGCACATCGGACCAGTCCCCACCCCCGCACAAGCGCCGATATTCCAACCTCGAAGTGCTCGCGATCGCACTGCCGATCACGTTCTCGAACGCCACCACACCACTCGTCGGCTACGCCGATACGGTTGTCATTGGCCAGATCGGTTCGGAAACCCTGATGGGCGGCGTCGCGATCGCGTCGAACATCTTCAGCTATATCTACTGGATTTTCGGCTTCCTGCGCATGGGCACCACCGGCCTGACGGCGCAAGCCGTCGGAGCCGATGACGGAACGGAAGTTGCTGCAAACCTCTGGCGCGCCCTGCTGGTCGCTGCCGTTTGCGGTTTACTCCTCGTTTGCCTGCAAAGCATTATCGGTCCGTTCGCGCTGTGGGCGATGGGCGCATCCGAAGGCGTACAGGCCGCGGCCGGAACCTATTTCACAATCCGAATTTGGGGCGCGCCGGCCGCTCTGGCGAACTTCGCGCTTGTCGGCTGGTTCATTGGAATCGGCCGGGCGGATATCGCCTTCTGGCTTCAGTTGCTACTCAATGCCATAAACATCGCATTGGCCGTCGTCCTCGTAAGTGTTTACGAGTTGGGCGTTGCGGGCGTCGGCATTGCCGTTCTCGCCGCGGAAGTCGTCGCGGCAGGTGTTGGCTTGGTCATCGCTCTACGCAACCTGCGCGCGCGCGGCGCCCGGGCGGACCGCAATCAGGTCCTGAACGCGCTGGCACTCTTCCGGACCTTTGCCGTCAACCGCGATATTCTCATCCGTACCGCATGCCTGCTGTTTGCTCTGGCATTCTTTCATTCGCAAGGCGCGCGCGCCGGTGATTTGACACTAGCTTCAAACGCGCTGCTGCATTCCCTGGCGATGATCTGCATCTATATGCTCGACGGTTTTGCGTTTGCAGCCGAGAGCCTTGTCGGACGCGCCGTGGGTGCACGTGATCGCTACGGATTTCGCATCACGGCTTTGAGATCAACATTCTGGGCCGCATCTGCCGCAGCGGTCCTGACGACCGTGATGTTCATTGGCGGCCCGTTCTTCATCGACTTTGCAACGACCAGCCCCGCTGTTCGGGAAATGGCGCGCGTGTACTTGATCTGGGCCGCACTCCTTCCGATCGTGGCAGTCTGGTGCTTTCAACTCGACGGCATTTTTATCGGCGCAACCGAAACCGCGGAAATGCGCAACATGATGATTCTCAGCCTGATCCTCTATCTCGTCGCCGCCTTGACGTTGAAAGAGCTGCTGCACAACCACGGGCTGTGGCTGTCGCTTTATGTCCTCTTCATCGCGCGGACAGTCGCACTTGGGCTGCGATACCCGGTCATTGAGAAGCGGATTTTCACACCGACTGAAAGATGATCTCTAGCCGGTTCACGGCGACGAAACACGCCGCCAACATGGCCCCTATCGCCGCACCCGCGCTACGATCGCAGACGCAAGAAGACCGGCGCAAACCGCCATCAGCACGGCGAACAACCCGTAGAACAAGGGATAGTCGAACGCGAACACGTATAGGACGCGCTCGAGGCCCTGGCGCTCCAACTTGACGACGGTGTTGAACGTGTCGAGCAACACGCCTTGCCGGAACAGATGCACCCGTGCCTTAAGCGGGCCAACCGGGACATTTGCCGGCAAATCGACTGTCGCGCGAAACAGGCTGCGACCAACGAAGTTGACGCCGTACTCGTCTTGAATGTAGCGGCGCTCATCTCTCTTGAGCCTGACGAGAGCCTCGCGAAAATCAGCCAGTCCACCCGCGGTAATGCCGGTCTCCCATCCCTTGACCGGCCGCATCCGAATGCGCTCGAAGCCGATGTCGTTCTGACGCAGCGTGAACGGATCAGCAATCTCGTCCAGCGGCTTGGTTGAGTAAATCGCGTAATAGCTCGGCACATCATCGAACGTAATCGCCTGGGTATTGATCCAGATCCCGGCAACGCGATTTTTCTTACGCGTGATGTGCCGCTCGCTCGCGCCCTCGAGAATCACGACGATGTCATAGTCGCCGCCGTCTGCAATCTCTGGTTGCGCGTTCGCAATCGCACCGAAGACGATGATTTCCACACCGGTGAAGCTCGAGGTGATCGCAACGCTTCGCGTCGACACGTCGGCCTCGATCTCCTCTGCATTTGCCGCCGCAACAGCCGGATCCAAAGTCGCCGACTCGGTCTGAACGGGGGGCGATGCGATGCCCGGTTTGGGATCGGCAGTTGCACGGCTCGCCGTAAGACCGGCTGCAAAAGCCAGGAGTGACAGACCGATCAGAAGTCGCCGCGAGGTATAAACCGCGATATCAGCCATGGCCGCCGGTTACCCCGCTCGTGATCGAATAGAGTTCAGACGGCTCCGCGATGAGACCCCACGCCATGCGCAGGCAGACCAGCAGAACCAAGGCGGCCAGCAGAAACCTGAGCTGTTCTCCACGTAGCCTCTCGCCCGCGACAGCGCCAAACTGAGCGCCAATCACCCCACCAATCATGAGCAAAAGCGCCAAGACGACGTCGACGGTGTAGTTCTGTGCGGCATGCAGGACGGTCGTGATGCCGGTCACAAACACAATCTGAAACAGCGACGTGCCAACGACCACGTTGGTCGGCACCCGTAACAGATAGATCATGGCCGGCACCATGATGAAGCCGCCGCCAACCCCCATGATGGCGGCCAAAAACCCGACAAGCGCCCCAATGACGAGCGGCGGAATCGCACTGATGTACAGCTTCGAGCGGTGAAACCGCATTTTCAGCGGAAGACCATGGATCCAGTTGTGCTGGCCGGGCCGTCGCGATGGCGCAGCCTGTCCCTGGCGAACTTTCCGGATCGTATTGACGCTTTCGATCAGCATCAGTGCGCCGACAACGCCGAGGAAGGTCACATAACTGAGTGAGACGACGAAATCGAACTGGCCGGCCTCTCGCAAAATCTTGACGAACTGCACGCCGACAACAGATCCGACAGCACCGCCCGCCAGCAGCACGACACCCATTTTCACGTCGACGTTCTGGCGCCGCCACTGGGCAATGGCGCCGGAAACCGACGACGCGACGATTTGCGCAGCCTCGGTTCCAACAGCGACGGCCGCAGGAATTCCGGAGAAGATCAGCAGCGGCGTCATCAGAAAGCCGCCGCCGACTCCGAACAGCCCGGACAAAAAGCCGACCGCTGCGCCCATGCCAAGGAAAACAAAGACGTTTACGGACATTTCGGCAATGGGAAGATAAAAGTTCATCGCGCCTGCACAGTCCGCCAGCCTTTCGACCGAGAAGTCTTGCGACCAAGAAGTCCTTCGGCCCGGATTCACTTGGCCAAAAGTCTCCTGGCCCATCTGAGCCCGGGCTCCAGGACCGCTGGCGATCCATCGCGCCGCCTGCGTGGGCAGAGAACGCGCTGGTACAAGGCTCTCGAAACTCGAAGCGAGCGCCAAGCCACGTCGCGGCCTGAGATTGCTTGTCGTTCGGAATCTAAAGTTGCGCCCGGTTAAGCCAGCCACGGCCTTGAGGGTCAACGGAAATCTGGGAGCGCAAACAGAACAATCGTCCAGTGGTGCGCACAATCAAATACAACGTGCAGTTCTTGCGACACACCCATGCACCCAGTGCGCACCTGGAGCAGCACGACCGAGCTGACTGTCACTAGCCGCCGAATCGATCATGCGCCGCCGATACACGGGGGCGAACAGGCGAGCCTTGCGCTAGACTATGAGCCGATCCCGCCTTGCGTTCTTGTTCGGCAGCCCAACGTCGCTGCGAACGAAGCCGACGCTTTCTGTAATGCCTCGTCATGCGGGCGAGCTGGGCGACTGCCACATGCGACCGGCTGTGGCAGCATCGTTGATTGTCCGGTTGTACGGCTGTGGCCGCCAAGCCAGAACGGCAAGGTCTGCCGCGCGCTTCTGATCAGGCGTCAGAGAACTCGCAAGTGCAGTCTGCAGGCGAGCCGCTTCCTTGTCCCCGGACTTCGCTGCAAGCGCAAACCAGTGATAGGCCTGCTGCAAGTCGCGCTTCACGCCGAGGCCGTTCTGATAGAGAATTCCGATATTGTACTGGCTATCGGCCAGACCGAACGCAGCGGCCTTCGAGAACCATTTTGCTGCCGACTTGTAATCGCGTGTGCCGGCTTCCGTTCCAGCAACGATGACCGCGAGATTGTGCATCGCTTTGATGTTGCCGCCAGCGGCAGCACGCGCATAGAGCGCCTTGGCAATGCGCACATCAGCCGGCAGGCCCATGCCGCGCTCGTAAAGGGTTGCAAGACGATATTCTGCGATCGCGAATCCGCGCTTGGCGGCACGGCCGTACCATTCGGCCGCCTTCTTGAAGTCCTGGCTGACGCCACGCCCTTCAGCATAACGCGTCCCGATCTCAAACTCCGCCGATGGGTCGCCTTTGGCCGCGGCAGCTCTGAGCGAGGACGGGCCAATCTGAGCCGGCGGCATGGCTGCACGGGCCGTCACTGAGCCGCCAGGGCTTCCCGTGACGGTTTCTGGTGCACGTGGGATGAGCGTATCAGGAATAGCAGTCGCCGTTGGAACGGACGCGCCAGTACGGCTTGACAACGTTGCCAGCACCTTGCGCCGATCCGTTACAGCCAGTGCGTTTGGTGATGCGGGACCGGATGCGGCCACTGCAATGCCAAGCGGGAAACTATCGTTGTCTGCACCTGTATCTTTCGCCGGCGCAACCGTGGCCGAGGCTTGCGCAGGAGCGACCGGGCGCGGTTTCGGCACACCGGCAACCACGGGCGCTTCGTTGGCCGTCACCATGACAGGTGCCGTTCGCGTTGGCTGGCCGTAGAGCGACAGGACAAGGTGGCTCGCCCCGAGCGCAACGGCAACGAGAACAACACCTGCGGCCCAAACTCGAAACAGCGACCGCTTCTTCGCCTTGGTTTTCGCAGGTTTAGCTTCTGTGCCCGTCTGCTGCGGTAACGCTGCACCGCCTCGCGGCTCTGGGCCGCGTTGCTCCGCTGAGGCGGCCTGCGCGGCGCGCTCACTGGCGCGCGCTGCAGCACGGCGCGCCGCCGCGCTGAAGTCGCGCCGTTTGCGCAGACGCTCATCAAGACCATCGCCCGCATCAGAGCCGTCACTGGTTGGCGGCTGCGGCGCCTGAGCCCGCTGTTCAACGCCACCCACGTTCTCATTCCAGGATGGCTCTTTCAGGTTCGCCGCCGGACCAGTCGCTCGCATCGGCTGATCCACGAGACTGGCGGCAACGCGAGCTTCCGGATTATCCGGCGCGGAACGGTCCTGCTCACCACGCAAGTTACCCGGTATGATCTGACCCGGATGCGCCGGTGTGACCGACAGCCGCTCCGCCAGCGAAAGCTGAGACTGCTCAATGGCATCCACGCGGTCCAGCAATCGAACCATCGCTTGCTGCAAAGCTTCAAGGGTTACGTTGAGACCGTTCTCACCCGCTCGCTGCTGCGCAACAACGTCCGAAACAAGAGATTTGAGCGACGCGAGATCACTCTGGATCTGGTCGCGCGTCGGCAATTTCGCGATCTGTTCGCTGAGACGCAACGCGACCGTGTTGGCCAGCTCTTCAAAGTCAACGGAGCCGGCCGCACGGCTATCTTGGTTCTCCGCTGCAATCAGAGGCGTCAAGACCTCAAGCAATCCTTCGTCCGACAGGCGTTCGCCGAGCGCTTGAACATGTCGCTCGATCTCGGCAACACGCGCGGTCTCCATACGCGCCTCGCCGACTTCTTGCGTCAGCAGCCGAACGGCCTCGCCCAATTCATCAACAGCTGGAACCTCAACCCGTGTCGCTGCTGTCAGAACTGCGCTGCCGACATTTTCTTCAAGCGAGTCGATGCGCGCCATCAAAGCGTCGCGCGATACGTCGTGAACCGGCGGCCCGCCCGACATCGCAACCTGTTGCGCAATCTCGGAAAAACGTTCGTCAAACCAAGACCGCTCCGAGGGCTCGAGCGTAACCGCCCCGCCTTGGGAAGGAACAGCGTAGGGCCCCGGCGTCACGACAGTCGCGTCAACGTGTCCGCCGACCGCTGTGTCCACCACCTCTGGTGCGACCGCGTCGACGCCCAGTTCATCGGCGGGGCTATGGCGTTCTTCATCATCAGCCGGCGCGTACTCTTCGTTGAGCTTCATCAGCGCATTGGCGGACTCGATATCCCATCCGCCAAGGTCGGCGTCGGTCTCAACTGCCGATAGCAGCACCGGCGGTGCGGTCGCCGCATTATCCGGAGCGCGGTCTGCAACCTCTTGCTGCGCGTCATGGACTGCTGCGTCGTCGCTTCCGGCGTAGCCGTCAGCCACCAGCGTCGCGAGGTCAGCAATCGCTTCCTCAGCGCGCGCAAAGGCCGGCGCCAGCGGTTCTGGAACATCATACCGTGCACGACCGACGGCCGCCCCGAGATCAGCGATTTCGGTTCTCAGCTCGTGTGTCGCCGCAACGTTTTGTCGATCGAGATCAGCGACTTGCTGGGTCAGCTGCTCGACGAGGCGTTTGAGCGCAGAAACATCGTCCTCGGCGACCGGCTGGCGATCTTCGAGTTGCGTATCGAACGGATCAAACCCAAGCTTGGATCTATCGGCGTCAGACATTCTCTTTTCCTCGCGACCTCACCTGGCGCGTCGTAGCGGAGCGATCGGCTTGGTTCGGAGGCCGGAGTTTGCAGCAGAGCAACTCCCGATATGCCGGTTCGCATCAGTCTGGCCTACACGCGACACGAGAAGAGACCTGAGTACGATCGAATATTCCGGATTACGGTAAAACTTCAGTTAATCACAGACAGTTACCGGGATTTCATGACGTGGATCTCGAATCAACGGGTACAATTATGCAGTACGACGCTGATCCAGGGCTGGCGTCGCAGAGACGTTATGGTGTCGCCGTAGTCTTGTGCTAGGCGCGCCTACATCAAATACAGTGGTTGGGCCGTGAAGCACGATTGGTTCGGTCCAGCATTAGGAGATCGAAAATGACTCCCCGCCTCTGGATGACTGCTTGTTGCGCTTTGATATCCGGCTTCGCATGGATCGGCGTGGCCATGGCGCAAGACGCGAGCCCCGGCCGCTACACCATGCACCCGACCAATGACGGATTGGTGCGCCTCGACACGCAAACCGGCGCCGTATCGCTGTGCAGGAAGGCCGGCGACAATTGGTCGTGCGAGCCCATGAATGACACTGCCAAGGCCCGACGCGACGAGCTTGCGCAGTTGCGTCGCGAGAACTCGGCGCTTAAGACCGAAGTCAAGCGCCTTGAGGAGATGCTCGGCCTCAACGATCGCAGCAGCGGCACACGCACACCGCGCGAAAAGGCACCCGGCCTGACCCTGCCGTCGGAAAAGCAAGTCGATGAAGCGCTGAACTACTTCGAGCGCCTGATTCAGAAATTCCAAGAACGCCTGGAACGCCTCGAAAAGAAGCCATCAGAGCCGCCAGCCGAAGAGAGACGTTTGTAATCGGTCCGCGCTGGTTCGATCGCATCAAGAGCCGGTGGTCGCTGAAGCTGAACGCGGCTGCGACGCCGTGGCGACGGCGCGCGATAATCTAGCAAAACCACGCGAGGCTGATTAAGCAAAGGCGCGTGTTGCCCGTACGAGTTCGCTGACAATTCTTGGCTCGCTCATGGCGTGTCCGGAGCCGGCAACGATGTTCAAATCAACCTCCGGCCACGCCTGCTTGAGGTCCCATGCGTTGCGAACCGGCGTCACAACATCAAATCGCCCATGAACAATCCGCGCCGGAATGTGCCGGATTCGATCGACATTGGCCAACAGATAGTTCGGCTCGCCAAAGAAACCGAGATTGACGAAATAGTGGCTCTCGATACGGGCAAAAGCCACCGCATAGGACTCCGAAGTAAAGGCACGGGCACGCCCCGGATCACTGCGTAGCGACAATGTCGTCGCCTCCCAGCGGCTCCAGGCTTTCGCGGCTTCAACCTGGGCGGCGCGGTCCGTGCCGGTCAGACGCTTGTAGAATGACGAGACGATATCGGAGCGCTCATCGTCCGAAAGAACCGAGACAAGCGTCGCAAAGGCGTCCGGAAACAGCCAATTGCAGCCATCGCGATAGAACCAGTCGATCTCAGATTGCCGCATCAAAAAGATGCCACGGAGGATCATGTTGCGCACACGTTCCGGGTGACTGATGGCATAGGCGAGGGACAACGTAGACCCCCAAGAGCCACCAAACAGCTGCCAGTTCTCAATCCCAAGCGTTGTGCGCAGCAGCTCCATATCGTCAATCAGGTGCCACGTCGTATTGTTCTCGAGTGCGGCGTGGGGTTTGGAGCGTCCACACCCACGTTGATCGAACAGCACAATCCGATATCGGCTCGGGTCGTGGTAGCGCCGCATAAGCGGGCTGCAACCTCCGCCAGGCCCGCCATGGACGATCAGCACGGGCGTACCGTCCCGCCGCCCGCATTCTTCGTAGTAGATGCGATGCCCGTCGGCCGTTTCGAGGTAACCGGTCGCGTACGGCTCTATCACAGGAAAGAGCGGCAGTGCGTCGATCTGCTGGGACTTGTCGTCCTGACCCATTGAAACCCGCTTCAGAGTTGATGGTAACTACTAACCAAACTGCACCCTACGAGCCAGCGGGCTGAGTTGTTTCTCGCTGCCGCAACCTGAGCAATCGCATTTCGCGATCGTAGATTGTTTCACCGCCGGGAATTCGCATATCGCGCAACCGCTCAACCGCCACGCGGCTCGGTAGCGGAGTCCACGTCGATACAATCAAACCTGCCAGCGCCGATATCACAACCGCCATTAATGTCGCGAGCGGATTGGCAACGGGGCCCCATCCAGCGGGCATGGCGAGGATAGCGAGAACCGAAAGAACAAATCCCGATGTCAGCGCTGCCACCACGCCGAGGCTGGTACACTTTCGCCACCATATTGCCATGACCAAGGCCGGAAATGCCGTCGCCGCCGAAATCGACAGCGCAGCAAGCGTCAGAGCCAGAGGATCTCCGTTAAACAGCCCCGCTGCAAGCGCAGCCAGCAGCAAAACGCCAGCAACAGCGATACGCCCCGTCCACAACCGCACAACCTTCGGTGGTGGCGACCATCTGAGACCGCCGATCACGTCTTCAGCGACAATGGCCCCGAGGGCTTGGGCCGTCGTGCTGACCGCAACAAGAATTGCTCCGAGCGCACCCGCGAGAATGAGAAAGCTGAGGACTTCAGTCATGCCCACCGCCTGCGGCAGGACAAACGCAACGGCATCGCGGTGAATCTGAAAAGCGTTAACTGGCAGATTTGGCACGCTGCCCGTCACGTTCGCCAGCCCGATACCTTGAAGATCGTTAAACCACGCCGGCAGTCCCTCGCGTGATCGCCCGACCAGATCATTCATGAAGACATGCCGCAAGAACACCGCGACGCTCGAAGCCGACACCACGAGAAGGCCGAAAAAGAATACGGCCCAGCCAAGCGTCTTGCGCGCTTCGTACACGCCAGGCGTGGTGGTGCAGCGCACGACCAGCCAGGGCGCACCGGCAACGCCCAACGCAAGCGTCAGTACCGTCAACAGAAAACCGGCGAGCCCGACGCTCGCGAAAGGCTCCGCGATCCGGCCGGTTACGCTGGCCAGCTCGTTAGCGGCAAACTCGAATGCAAAGAGCGACGTTTGCGGCGTTGGCACACCCA
This sequence comes from Pseudomonadota bacterium, assembly GCA_039186015.1. Classification (GTDB taxonomy): domain Bacteria; phylum Pseudomonadota; class Alphaproteobacteria; order Rhizobiales; family Hyphomicrobiaceae; genus JBCBWG01. Next base: position 13,055 of record JBCDAH010000039.1, on the reverse strand, counting down.
GATCCGACTCAAGCCGGCCAATGCCGCGCAGCAGCGGTCCCGAGCTTAACTGCGGCACCGGCAAGTTGGTCATCATGACACCGACAATGCCGGACAACAAAACCACACCGATAAGTGCCGCAATCGCCTGCGCGGTTCCAGACCACGTCGACGCGCGCATGCCCCCCGCTACAACAGCCAAGCCGGCGGACCCGACGATGATTGCAAAAAGCAGTTCCTGATGGGCACCGGTGAGTTGCTGCGCCACCCAAACACCGAGCCGAAGCTCCGCGATCAGAATCAGAAGCATCGGTACGGCGAAGAAGGCGGCAGCCAGGACTCGCACAAAGCGGCTCTCCAGGCGCCGGGCCAAGAATGTCGGAACCGTGTAAGCGCCGAACTTCCGCAGATATGGCGCCACCAGCATCGCCATGAAGACAAAGCCAGACGTGATGCCCATCACGATACACCAGGCGTCGTATCCATTGAGGAACAATGCACCCGTGAGACAAATGAAGGCGGTGCCACCACTCGCCGCAAATGCGACAATCACGCCGTTGTAGACGGCAGGCACGCGCCGACCGGCTGCAAAGAACTCAAACGGCTCTGTCGTAAACGATGCCAGGGCAAACGCGCTGTAGAGCGCCAGAGGACCGATCAGGGCGACGATCCGCAACCAAGCTTCATTCGCGCCGAGCTCCGCCGAGATCAGCACCATAAGAAAGATCGCCGCGAAGAGACTGGCGAATATCCCAAAGAACGTCCCAAGGCGCGGGTTAACGAAGCGGGACCGGACGGTGACGGACATTCAGGTTGCCCAACAGTGAGTTTCGAATGCTGCTTTGGCGAACAACCAGAGGACGTGCACCAACACGCCCGTCACGAGTCTTCGCTGGCGCCGTGCCACCGATCGACTGCGTCTTGGCGATTCACGAAGCCTGCGACTGTAAACAAAGCAATGATGATGACGCCATGGCCAGCCATGAAGAAGCCGAGCGGATATCCTAAGAACTTGTTAGAATTCAGGACATCCGTGTAGATCGGTATAACGATAACCAACAGCAGATATGGTACGAGGCTCACAAACATCTGCCACTTGGTGTGCATCCAGTACGGTTTTCTTTCTCGGCGATCTATCATGTTTGTCCTCCACGGGGGTGCCGGCACTCTAACAGGTCTATCGCGAGGCCCAAGCCCGTCTGATCGCACACGTTGTTCATTGACGAGCTGATGCCGAACGGCGGATGCTCACCATCATGTCCAAGCGGGCTTGCGCGAATGAGCGACACTCTTTTTATTATGCAATATAAGCGGATCAGACACGCACATGTCGCAGATCTCAACAATACGACTATCCGAAATCGGATAGCATGTCGGGTCATGAAGGCGCAAAAGCCGTCAGGAGGAAACCGTGGCAGACCAACGACTGATCATTGTTGATGACCATCCGCTATTCCGTGGCGCACTGAGAAGCGCGCTCGCGGATGGATCAGATGCCTTCGCCGTCACGGAAGTGGGCTCTTTGGACGAACTTTCAGCAGAGCTGGCCTCGGATTCCCACATCGATCTGATACTGCTGGACCTGACGATGCCAGGCGTTCAAGGCTTCTCCGGCCTCCTCTATCTCCGCGCACAACATCCCGAAATCCCGGTTATGATTGTGTCGGCCCGTGACGAGACGACCGTGATCCAACGCGCGATTGAGTTCGGCGCCTTGGGTTTTGTTCCCAAGTCGCAACCTGTCGAGGTTATTCGCGAAGCCGTCGATCGCGTTCTGGCCGGTGAGATATGGGTACCGTCTGACCTTGAGAGTGCTGAAACGGACCAGGAGACGGCACAGCTGGTAAAGCGACTGTCGACGCTGACCCCGCAGCAAGTGCGTGTGTTGATGATGCTTGGTGAAGGCCTTCTGAACAAGCAGATCGCGTATAAGCTCGGCGTGTCCGAAGCTACTATCAAGGCACACGTCTCGGCCATCCTTCAGAAGCTGGATGTCGACAGCCGGACCCAAGCCGTCATCGCCGTCAACAAGATCAGTTCCGAGGATTGGCAGAACTCCAGCGTCAACGCTTAGAGGTCAAGTCCGATAGCCGTGGCCCACACCGAACGACAGCGCACGTTCGACTGAGCTGAAGACGCCGACCGTATGCAGCATTATTCTGCAGCGGGTTGTATCGCCATCGGCGCGTAGCGCGTCAAAAGTGCCCGCACCGCAGCCGCTTTGATCGGCTTGCGCAACAATGCAATATCGTGATCTCGGATTTCCTTCTCAGTCGCCTCGCCATGATCGGCCGTAATAATCGCCGCTGGCAATGGCTGACCTGCCATTTCCCGCAACGCAACGATGGCGTCGACACCCGTCCCCTCGTCCAGATGGTAGTCCGCAAAGATGAAGTCGGGGACGCGCTCCGCACCCTGGAAACCGGCAATTGCAGACTCGATATCGTGCGCCGCGATCACGTCGCAACCCCAGTTCCGCAACAGCGTCTCCATTCCTTCGAGAACGGTCGGCTCATTGTCGAGGCACAGAACCAGCGATCCGCTCAGATTACCTGAAACCGAAGCGACGCTGCGTGGCCTCGGTGATTGCGCCGCCGGTTCCGCCACAGGCAGAGAAACCGAAAACACAGACCCGCGCCCAACCTCGGATGACACGCGAATCTTGGCACCGAGTACGGCACTCAGCCGATCAACAATGGACAGGCCCAAACCGAGTCCGCGCGGCGCTGAACGCTCGTTGTGCAGACGTTGAAACTCCCGGAATATCGCCTTCTGATGCTCCGATGGAATACCCAGCCCAGTGTCTGCAACGACAAGTTCGAGGGTTTCCGCCCCGCGCCGGACACCAACAAGAACACGACCACTTTCGGTATACTTGATTGCATTGGACAAGAGATTCTGCAGCAAGCGTCGTAGCAGTTTTCGGTCGGAGTTGACCCACGCCGAGGTGGGTACGAATGTCAGCCGAACACCCTTCTCCGCAGCGGAGGGCTCGAATTCGACTGCCAGATTTGCAAACAACTCGCTGACAGGGGTTGGCATCAATTGCGGGTCGGCGCGACCAGCATCAATCCGAGAAATCTCGATGATCGCGCCGAAGATGTCCTCAACAGCACGGAGTGACGAATCCAAGTTTGCGGCAATTCTTGCGACACCGGGCTCAAGTTCTCGCTCGGTCAAACTGGTCGCATAAAGTCGCGCGGCGTTGAGCGGCTGGAGAATGTCGTGACTGGCAGCGGCCACAAACCGCGTTTTGTCGCGGCTGGCCTCGTCCGCTTCGGACTTTGCGACCGCGAGCGCGGTATTGAGTGACAGCAGTTCGGCCGTGCGCTCTTCGACGCGCCGCTCCAGCGTAAGATTGACACGCGCAAGTGCGTTCGAGACCTCAACGCGTTCCGTAATATCCGCGAATGTTGCGACGATCCCGCCTTGTGGCATCGGGGCGCTGCGAATTTCAATGTAACGCCGCCCCGAACTCAGGCGCTCGTGCAGCGTTTCCCGAGTCGTCACCATACGGTTCAAGCGATCATTGACCAGATCGTCGAGATCCCCTTCGCCCAGGTCACCTCTCTCGGCCAAAAAATGGAGGATCCGATCAAGCGGAACACCAACCTGCGTCAACGAACCCGGCAACTCCAACAACATGCCAAAACGGCGATTCCAACAGATCAACCTCATATCGCGGTCGAACACCACGAGCCCTTGCTGGACTTGGTCGATCGCGGATTGGAGAAGATCTCGGTTGTACTGAAGCGCCTCGGATGCATCGTCGAGAAGTTTCAGCGCCATCTTGCCGCCGATGTTGCGGCGACGCAGGAGGAGCGATAAGACGAGGCGTGATGACGCCGCGCCGATGGCACTGGTCAACACATGCTCCGTAAACCGCAGGCTTTGCGGATCTGCCGGCAAGTCATCGCGCAGCACAAGACCACGGCTTGCCCCATAGGTTGCGAACGAGGACTTCGCCCTTTCGGGTCCCAAATACCGACCCACAGTCGCCTGCAAATCACCGATTGTCAGCGAGCTGGTCCATAGTCGAAATGAGGGATCGTCAGAGGCAACGGGCGCCACGTTCTGGACGAAGAACTGGCTCTGCAAACGCTCGACTGGTTCGGGTCTGCGCGACAGCGAGACCGCAACAAAGGCGATCGTATTTGCGGTGAGGCTCCAGAATACGCCGTGCGTTAACGGGTCGAACGAGAGATAGAACAGCGCTTGAGGCTTCAGAAATCCGATCCCCAATGGTCCGTGAGTGAGAATATCAGCCGGCAACCAACCCGCCTTGACGACCCACGGCAACAGCAACGTATACGCCCAGACGGCAAACCCCGTTAGAATTCCGGCAATCGCACCGCGCGCCGTGCCGCCACGCCAAAACAGCCCGAAACCAAACGCTGGTGCCAACTGCGCAATCGCGGCAAATGAGATGAGGCCAATGGCCGTCAAACCTTCGGCGCCCGCCAGAGCGCGCTCAACCATGTAGCCGAGTAGGACGATCGCTACGATCACAATCCGCCGCATGAACAACAGGAGCGGACCGAGTTCTCCGCGCGCGTCGAGCTCGAGCACGCGATGCCTCAATAGCAACGGCATGATCAACCCGTTGCAGACCATGATCGACAACGCGACCGCCTCGACGATTACCATGGCCGTTGCGGCAGATACGCCGCCAACAAACACGATCAACGCAATCGCCTCGCTGCCCTGTGAGAGCGGCAAAAGCATCACGAAGCGATCCGAGTCCACTGACCCTGGTCCGAAGACCGCCAGCCCCGCAGCCGCAATAGGAACAACGAACAAGTTGATCAGAACCAGGTAGAGTGGAAACAGCCAGGCTGCGCGTTGAATCTCGAACTCGGAGCGGTTTTCAACCACCGTCACATGGAACTGGCGCGGCAACAGCAGAATGCAGGTGAAGCTGAGAATGGTGACGGTCAACCATCCGCCGCCGCTGGGCGATTGGCTAAAAACACGCTGAACTTCCGGATGCTGCGATACGGCGGTAAAGAATGCGCCCGGGCCGCCAAACGCCCAGAACACGACGTAAATTCCAACCGCCAGGAAGGCCGCAAGCTTGATGACGGACTCGGCCGCAATAGCCAATGCCATGCCATCCTGATGCTCCGTGGCATCGATATGCCGCGTCCCAAACAGAATGGCGAACAGCGCCAGGAGCGCCGCCACCAATAGGCCGGATGCCGTGGATTGTGCGGCCGCGGAAACACTACCGCCGACTGCCGTCAGGCTGGGTGCGGACAGCAGCGTGTCCGTCGTGATCAGAATCGCTTTGAGCTGAAGGGCGATGTAAGGCAGAAGACCGACAACCGCCACCAACGTCACGACGGCGGCGACCATCGGGCTTTTGCCATAGCGCGCCGCCAGAAAATCAGCCGTCGACGTAATGTTCTGTGCTTTGGCGAGACGGACAACCCGAACGATCAGTGGCCATCCAAACAGAAACATGAGGATCGGCCCGATATACACGGGCAGAAAGTCATACCCCGTGCGGGCGGCATTCCCGACGCTGCCGAAAAAGGTCCAGGTTGTACAGTAAACCGCAAGAGACAAGGCATAAATCAGTGGCCGCCCTGCCGTGGACGTGCGTGCGCGCAGCCAAGTGTCGCCGACCCATGCGATGGCGAACAAAACACCAGCATACAGAAATGCTAGCGCGAAAATGCCGTATCCATCGAACACGACTCAAGTTTCCGATTCTTCTCCGTCGGCGCGAACGTCATACTGTAACCTAACGCAGCATAATCTGATGGAATTTGCCAGCGCTGCAGTAAACATCGACAACCGGCGCGACGTTCTCGGCCCAAGCGAGATGTGCGACGTGCCGCAATACGAGCACGGACTGGCGCATCCGTCATGCGCGTGTGTGACGCCCGGTTGCGCCTCTGTGCAGCGCCCAACCCGCGAGAACCAATGAATGGTCTTGACCTGGACCTACTGCGTGCGACAAGCCACCGACTTCGGTCTTCTCAACGTTGCAGGAATTTGCCAATGGGCCTTTTGAACGAATTCAGAGAGTTTGCCATAAAAGGCAACGTGATCGACATGGCAGTCGGCATAATCATCGGCGGCGCCTTCGGCACAATCGTAGGCTCGCTGATCAAAGATGTCATCATGCCGCCGATCGGACATTTCTTCCTGAATGGTGTCGATTTCTCGAAATACAGCATTCCGCTTGCTGAAGCCGTCGGCGACAAGCCGGCCGTGGCCATCAACATCGGCGCGTTCCTCAACAATGTGATTAGCTTTGTCGTCCTTGCATTTGTCGTGTTTCTGATGGTCAAGTTCATCAACGCATTGCGACGCAGGTTTGAGGAAGAGCAGGCCGCCGCACCGCCGACTGTGTCGACAACCGACGCGTTGCTCACAGAGATCCGGGACGAATTGCGTAAGCAATAGACCGTGCGGTTTGAGCACTCGTGCGCCGGCCCTGCGAAGCGTAAGACCGCAGGGCTGGCCGACCACACGTATCGAGTCGTGCATCTCTCAGCCGAGCATCACGAACAGCTGCCGCCTCCAAGCACGCAGAACTTCGCGCAATGCGGGTGACAAAGCTTGACTGCCCCGTCGCGGAACATACCGCGGTTTGCGTTCGCGGCATCTTCGAGCGTTGCGCCCATGTCGAAGGCTGTGTCGTACGGCAAGAGCGTGCATGGCAGCACCGTCGGCCGGTCCGCGCCTTTGCGCTTGACCACCATTCGGGTGTGCGCACACATCATGTCAGAGGGCTTCTTATTAAGAATGTCCCAACATGCCGTTGTGATCTCGGGGACGTCTGTCTTGCCGTCCATTTCCGGAAGCAGCATCAGCTGCAACGGGTTGTCGGGATCAATCGACCAACCACGCTCGGCAATGAGCGCCGCATAACCCTCACGCGAAGCCTGGTCGCTCTCATTCCAGCATGTCCGACCGGCAATCGCGATCTTGAAACCGCTTTCCGATAGCCAGTCCAATCCAGCGATGGCCCGGCCCCAGGTCCCTTGGCCGCGTTCCGTCTCGTGCAACTCCTGCGAATAGTGATCAAGGCTGACACGAAGCGTCAATCGATCGTTGAACCGGTCGCGCAGAGACAGAAGACCGGAAACAATACGCGGACGCTGCATCGGCTGCATGGCATTCGTCAACACCAGAACCTCGAAGCCGCGGCCCAGTGCTTCGTCCAACAAGCCGATCATTTCCGGGTTCATGAATGGCTCGCCGCCCGTGAACCCGATCTCTCGGGTCCCAAGGCGATCGCGTTCGATCTCGTCGAAGTACGCACGCGCGTCGGCGAGCGAAAAATAGACAAGGCGGTCGTTCGTGGGTGTCGATTCGATATAGCAGTTGACGCAAGCGATGTTGCACAGCGTCCCGGTGTTAATCCAAAGCGTGTCCAACCGCTCGAGGGGAACCGTCGCGCGCGCCTCGCCACCGGCCGTCACGTCAGGGTCGGCAAACTTCCGGACCGTCTCGCCCCCCAACGGTGGCTTCACCTGAATGTTCAACTGATCACCTCATGTCGCGTCCACGCCTGGACTTGTCATCGCATACGCTACAGTCCCGGTCGCGCACTAGCATGTCGAAGCGGACACGCAGGAGTCACATTCGCTTTATGAGATGCGACGGAACAACGGCGACACCCACGAAGCCCGGCAGATCTGGCACATTTCAGTCACGCTCGAAAGTGCCGCGCGCACTTCTGTGTGAGGTCCGAGACACGTCGACGGTAGCGCACCACGGTTGTCCCCTTGTACTATAGATCGTTGCAATTTCACGCGCGCCGACTTGGCGACTGCGGCGATCCAGTTGGCGCTCGATGTTCGTTGTTTGTGCGGCTCGGACAGATCAGCCTCCACCTCGTGAACCGGTGCGTCCGATGTGGTTCTCGCCCTCAACCTGCACTGCCCGATCGCGCAGCGCCGACGAGCAACAGCAGGTGACGACGACAAGACGACGGTCACATCGGGACGGCGCGACCGATGACGCTGAGGGCGTCCCGCAAGGATGAGATTGCGCCTCCGGGTGAACATCTGAATGCCAAGACTGCGCCAAGTCACGCACACATGGTTCGCGCACCCAACAGCGCAACGCTGTAGACGTCGAACGCGAGAGGCTCGACGGGCTTTGTGTGCAAAACAGACCACCAATTCACAGCCTTCGTTCATAACCCGGCATTACGGCTTCTGCTGACCTTGATCACAAACCACGTACATGCGACGGCTGACTTGAAAGACCGTCATCAACATCTCGACGGAGCAGGAGCGCGATCTTTGAAGCAGGCCGTTGCTTTAGCCAGTCAACCCCTGGCAAAAAACCAACAAATCCGGATGTGTCTGGTTATTCTTGTCGCAGCGGCTTCAGCAATCATCTATTTCAGGCTTCGGCACATTTCAGAGCTGTCGGCGTATCTGGGATTTTTGCCGACAGCACTGGCAAACCCGACCTGGTTGCTTGAGACATTCCGTACGGACTTTCCAAACGGTGTGCCGCAGCTCTTGAAGTCGCTGCCGTTCAACATTTATCCGCTTCTCGGAAGCGCCGGACTAACCGGAGCGCAAATTCACTCGTTCATGATGCCGTTGGAGATTGTTGCTCTGGCGGTTGGCGGCTTCGTTGCAACACGACATCTCAATCCCCAGTCCTGCCAACTAGCAGCACTACTTGTCGGTCTATATCTATTCGGCAGCCATTTTGCCAATAGCGACCTCGGACGTTGGTGGTTTCCGTTCTATGGGTCGGTTTACACGTACGCCTACGGATTTGGTTTAAGTGGCGCGTCCCTCGCTATTACCGGGAGATTGGTTTCAGGATCCGTACTGTTGGCCTTGGCGATTGCAACACATCCGGTTCTGGGTGGGCTTTGCTGCGTATTTACGGCATCAGCAATGCTACCCAACTTAGTAGCCTATCGCCTGAGAGATGTGATTGCAGCTACGGTTGTGGGCCTATCGATCACCGGGAGCTGGTGGTTGATAACGCTCCGCGATGCCGGTGTCACTGGCGCCACCGTGCCCGCCGAAACCTACGTTGCACTAACAAAGTTGATGAGCTCTCATCAGTATCCGATTTCCATGGAGACGTTTGGATACCGTCATTTCGAGAAGTTCTTTCCGTTCTTGTCTTTTCTCATCCTATTATCGATCGCATTGACTGATAGAGGATGGCGAGAGAACGAGCTGATGCGCCGGGTTGCTGCCGGCTTCTCGGGACTGCTAATCGTTGCAGTAGCGGGTGTATTCCTGTCGGAATACTCCGGCATGCCCATATTCACGAAACTCGCTCTGCATCGTGCCACCGGGGTTCTACTTGTCATTGGCCTCGTATTCGTCATTCCGATGTTATGGCGTGATGTGGTAGACGGCCCAAACCTCCGCAGCCTACTGGCCCTACTTCTACTATGTTTTCCATTTGTCACAAGAGGTGGCGTCCCATTCATTTGGGCCGTCATCTATGCAGCTCTCGTTCTTTCAAGCAATGCGCCTCAACGAAACGGCAAAGTGACGTTCGAGCGTAAGGTTCTCGTATCGACTTCTTTGGCGGCTTTAGCTGCGGCCATATTGAGCATTGTGTTGCTGAGCCGGTTTCGATCGATTACCCATAACGCATATACCGGGTCGGAGAGTTTTGTTCATCCAATCGGGCTTGTGCTGCTAGCGATTGTCGTTCCCATGATCTTTTTCGGGCAACAACGCAGCAAGACCGCGTTGGTTGCAATAGGGGTTGCGGCACTGGCTTGGGCGCCAAACGCTGACTGGTTCACCAAGTATCCCGCGAGGCTTGAGAACGCTCAGTATTATCATGACGCCCAATTGTGGGTGAGTAAGTCAACACCTAAGGATGCCCTTTTTATGCCTGATCCGGTCCAGGCATATGCGTGGCGAGAACATGCTAGGAGACCATCATTCGGCAGCGTACGCGAGTGGTTGTTTACCGGCTGGCTATATGACACCAGAGCGCAAACACTTAACGAGGGCATCCGCCGTTTCGCGGCCTTCGGGTTCGAAATTGAAGACTATCTTGAAATGGAACGGCAGAAACACTGGTCGGGCCGGAACAAGATCTACAAAGACCTGCGCACAAAGTACTATTCAGCCGATTTAAACTGGTTCAAAAAGATGAGTTCCCAATTCGGTATTGACTACTTTGTGTTTGATCGCCGCTATCTTAAAGGTCGCCCACCAATCGAGGTGGTGTATTCAAATCCGGGATACTTCGTCGCACGCGCACCTCGCCAAATCGACAAGACTGCTAAGCAAGCAGCCCAATAAGCTGACGAAATCCAAAGCCCCAACCGTATGAATCTGAGATCGTGTGTGTATGCCAACTCACGGTCGCTTGCCCATGCACCGCGCGCACTTCATCCAGCCAACCTTGCATGGCGTCGCCGCGCTCGTCGTCGGTCATTGGCTGATAGTCGTAGAACTGAGAGTCCATGAACACCATGGGCATGGCAGCGATCGACATGGCGTTTCCGGCTTCGGGGTTCCAGGGATGCAATTTGAGTGCCGCGCCGTTGCGAAATCCCGGACGATCATTAAAGCCGAGCGTCGAATCCAGCCTCAGTCCGGCCGCCTCTTGTGCGGCCCACGTGCCGTGCCAGGAGAACCGATGCCAGTGTTGGCGACAGTGGGTTACGGGCCGACCGGATGTCTGCTCCACACGCTCCCGTTCTGCACGCATTTTCGCGGCATCCTCCCAGGCTCCATATGACTGGTGCAAGCCGATCTCCCACCCGCCATCAATAAACGCGCGGAGTTGCTGCCGGATGCGCGGTCCGTTCACGTCGTAAGCCGGATCAATCAACATGCTTTGCGGAAAACCGCGCCGAAATCCAGCACGACCACCATAGACATGTAACACACTTCTCAGACCAGCTTTTTCCTCGAGTTCACGAACCTCGTCGAGTGTATCAAAGTTCCCCGGCCCGAGCCCAAACCGAATGCCGTGCATGACGTGGGAGGGCGCAGCCGCAAGTTGTCCTTCACGTAGTTTGCGACCGGCGTTCCAGAACGAGAATGCGGCCGCCTTTGCCCTAATCTCGATTGTCTTTCGCAACGCATCGATATCGTGAGTGAGAACGATTTGAGGCTGCGGCAGATGACCAAACAGTTTTTCCTCGTCACCGTCGCGTTCGCGGCTTGCAGCGCGCCGAAGGAACAAGAACATCCGGTTTACCCAGGCGTGTTCGAAGCGCTTGGGATCGGCGGACGCACCGAGGCGGAACGCATACGATCCGATGGGGCCATGGCAGCGCTCGTGTCGCCTTTCGATCGTACCGCCGAGTTGAAGGAACGCCGCCAGCAGCCAGTCGCAACGACGCCAAGCCGGTCCCTCACCATCAAAAATTGCTGCAGCATCAACGCCAATCGCAGAGTCGACACCGCAATCCGCAGCCCAGTCCGGCAACTGAACAAATACAAAGGCGCCTGGATCAATAGCCGCAGCATCGGTTAAGGCATGCTGTGAGGACGATGCGAAGCTATTCAGGAGTGTGAGACGTGCTAGGTGCTCGCGACCATCTCCCCAATAGCGCGCACCACAATCAAGGACCCAGTCTCTGATTTGCACCGACAATCGGGCTTCGCGACTGTCTTCCATTACGCCGCTCGCCTGGCATCGGGCCGCCGCAGTCGCTTAATAAGCGAAGTAATGTCGACATCACCTGCCAGTATCATGCCCGCGACAATCACAAGTGGCACAGACATCGTCGCAACCCGCACGACAACTGCGAGCAGCAACGCCTCGTCAAACGCATAGCCATAGAGCGACATCCCGGCGACAAAACCCGCTTCGAAGGTACCGATACCGCCCGGCGCAATTGCAAGCGCAAGCCCCGCGGACGCCATCACGAACACCACAAGCACCTGAGCAATGGTGAGCTCAATCGATCCCGCCATCTTCAAAAACACATCAAACAGCGCCAACGAGATCAGCCATGTCAGCGATGCGGTGCCGAGCGCCATCGCAAGCCTCTGAGGCGCGACTGTAGCTCGCACTGCAACGACGAGATCGTTTGCAAGATTACGCAGTCGTTCGAACGGCAAAATCGCAATAACGCGATCGAACAGCATTGGTGCGCGCCAGATCAAAACGATCCCAATGACACCAACCGAGACAATGAGCCAGAAAACCGCGGCTGCGCCCAACAACGCACTTTGATGCACATCTGAAGCGACCAGGACAATCGCCATGGCAACCAGACCGCCAACCACCACCAGATCCAGGAACCGTTCAGCCATCACCGTCGCAATGCCGCGCGTCACGGGCTGCCCCGACACTGCGCTGAGATACAGCGGCTTCAACCCATCGGAAAGCCTACTCGGCAAAAACAGAAAAAACGCTACCGATAATGCAACCGCGCGAATCGCTTGGCCGTAGCTTACCGGCGGACCATTCAGCAGAACTAATGTGACGCCGGTGGTCAAGATCGTCAAAAGTGAACATGCCTGCGCACCAACAAAACCCAGCCAAAGGTCAGAGTTCGAGAATACATCCGATGCCTTGCGGCCCAGTATGGCAAACACAACACCCACGAATGCTATCAGCAATAAGGCGCGCAAAACCAATGCGATACTCATTTTCCCCGATATCCCGTCTTTGCCAAACCAGCATCATGTGCTACTTACCAACCTAAGGCAGACTTTGCCAGGGAGAATTCAATTGGAAACGATAAGTGGTCGCAAGGAATTGCTCCTAGTTGGACGTGACAAGATCTCAAATTGTCTGTTGGCCAAAATCGTTCCGGCACCAAACTTGCTCATAGCCCGCCACGTCGGCGGTTCTGCAAAACGCGCCGTAAAACTTGTCATGAGGCGGCGGTTGAGAGTAAGTGACATTGGCAAGATGTTCCTCGCAGAACTGATGCGGCCGGATTTTCAATTTAGCCACTCGAAAATCTTCGATGTATCAAACAATGCAGATCTCGCGCAAATTGTCAGAACGCAACAGATATCGCGCGTCTACCTGTTCCGCGTCGGACTCATAATAAACTCAACCATCTTGAAGCACAAAGTCGACGTCTATAATGTGCACTGCGCAAATATCCACAACTACGGTGGTTTGGCTGCAATTCGGCGCGCGCT
>JBCDAH010000038.1:0-35431 GCA_039186015.1 Pseudomonadota bacterium | reverse complement strand
CGGCGAGCGAACTGTTCTTCGTCAGGTTCAGATATTGACTGGTCGTCGGCGGAATGATCACCCGCAGCGCTTGCGGCAGAATGATCTGATACATGATTGTACTGTCGCGCAGCCCCAAAGCCCGTCCGGCCTCTGTTTGCCCTTTATGGACGGAAAGGATGCCGGCTCTGACGATTTCGGCAATGAACGCTGATGTATAGACCGTCAGGCCCACCAGCACGGCCATAAACTCCGGTGTGACACGGCCGCCGCCGCGCAAACCAAACCGCGTTGCTCTTGGCGACTCGAACTCCCATGGCGCCCCAAACACAAGCCAGGCAATGACAGGCAGGCCGAGCAAAACGGCAGTTCCAACCCAGAATGTCGGAAACGTCTCACCCGTTAGCGTTTGTCGCCGTTTCGCCCACGCAGACAATATCCAAACAGCGACTACAGCGATTGGGATCGCAATCAGCGCCGCCGTCCATCCGACGTGCGCAAGCGGGATTGGCGCGTAAATCCCCCGGATCGTGACGAACACATCGCCGAACAGCGGCTCAGCACCGCGCGCATCTTGGAAAAACCTGTCGTTGAGGAACACGACATACCAAAATATGATCTGAAGCAGGACAGGAATATTCCGAAGAATATGGATGTACCATTCCGTCAACTTCGCGACCAACCAGTTTTGAGACAGCGTCGCGATACCGATCACCGTGCCGATGATCGTAGCTAAAACAATGCCGATTGCGGCCATGTATAAGGTGTTGACAATGCCAACGATAAAGGCCCGCGCGTAGGTCGACGCGGCAGAGTATTGAATTAAGCTTTCGCCAATCTCAAACCCGGCTTCGCGCGATAAAAAGTCGAACCCGGTCTTAATCTGCCTCTTCTCCAAATTGTATTGCATATTGGAGTAGAGGTAGTATCCGGCACCGATGACGATCGTCAAAATGACGACCTGCCAGAGTATGGCTTGCACTTCTTTATCGTAGAAGCTGCGAGAGGTACTGGGACGCGTACCCGTTGTCCGGGCATCTACACTACTGTCTGCCATGTGGCTTCTTCCGTCCGGTTTTCGAGGCAAAAGAAAAACCGGGGGCGCGACTGCGCCCCCGGTTCAAATGCTCTCAGCTTATCGGGCCGGCGGGTCATACATGATGCCACCTTGGGTCCACAGATTGTTCAAGCCACGTGGCAACCCGAGCGGCTCGATATTCTTTTTCCAGATTTCGCCGTAGTTCCCAACGGCCGAAATCGCCCGCAGGGCCCATTGCTCATCCAGGCCGAGCGCCTTGCCCATGCCCGGTGTCGTGCCAAGGAGGCGTTGTACTCCCGGATTCTTGGACGACTTCGCCATGTCAGCAGCGTTCGCAGCGGTTACGCCGTACTCTTCTGCCTCGATCAGGGCGTTCAACGTCCACTTCACGATGTCGAAGAACTGATCGTCACCGTGACGAACGACCGGGCCGAGTGGCTCTTTCGAAATGATCTCTGGAAGGATCACGTAGTCTTCGCTCTTCCCGTTCGGCGCGTCGTTCTTACGGATGGAAGCCAGGCCAGACGCATCCGTTGTGTATACGTCGCAACGACCAGAGAAGAAGGCTGCATTGACCTCCTGCAGCTTCTCAATCACGACCGGCGTAAACGACATGCCGTTTGCGCGGAAGTAATCGGCAAGGTTGAGTTCCGTCGTCGTACCCGGCTGAACGCAAACCGTTGCACCATCAAGCTCTTTCGCGCTCTTCACGTTGAGCTTCTTGGGAACCATGAAGCCCTGGCCGTCATAGTAGCTGACGCCGGCGAAGTTGAGACCCAGAGACGTATCGCGCGTGAGCGTCCACGTCGTGTTTCTCGACAGAATGTCGACTTCGCCTGTTTGAAGGGCTGTAAACCGCTGCTGCGCGGTGAGCGGAACGAACTTGACCTTCGAGGCGTCTTTAAGAATGGCAGCCGCAACTGCCTTACATACGTCGACGTCGAGCCCAGTCCATTTACCGGCGGAGTCCGGAATCGAGAAACCTCCGAGACCGGTATTCACGCCGCAGATTAGCTCTCCACGCTTGACGACGGCATCAAGAGATGCACCAGCAAGTGCACTGGTTGCTGAAAAGGCTGTTATGGCCGCTACAGCGAGCGTCCGTTTGAAACCCATCATCAGTTCGCTACTCCCTCCGTTTGGATTGATTCAGGGTGTGCGGATACAGGCCAAGCTTGTGCCGCCTGGACCTGAAGGCACGCTTAGTGATTCAGGATCTGGCTGAGGAACAACTTCGTCCGGTCAGATTGCGGTGAGTTGAAGAACGTCTCAGGATCAGCCTGCTCGACGATCTCTCCACGGTCCATGAAAATGACCCGGTCCGCCACAGCCCGCGCGAAACCCATCTCGTGGGTTACGCACAACATCGTCATGCCGCTTTCGGCGAGCGACACCATGGTATCGAGAACCTCCTTGACCATTTCTGGGTCCAGCGCGGAGGTCGGTTCGTCGAACAGCATAATCCGTGGTTGCATACACAGCGCACGTGCGATGGCCACGCGTTGCTGCTGACCACCCGACAACTGCCCTGGATACTTGTCCGCCTGCTCGGGGATCCGAACACGCTCCAGGAATGTCATCGCGATCTTCTCAGCTTCGTCGCGCGGCATCTTCCGTACCCACTGCGGCGCAAGACACAGATTGTCCATAACCGTCAGGTGGGGAAATAGGTTGAAGCTCTGGAACACCATGCCAACTTCGGATCGGATTTTGTCGATGTTCCGCACATCATTCGTCAGCGCAACGCCGTCGACAACGATGTCGCCCTGTTGATGCTCTTCCAGTCGGTTGATGCAGCGGATGAGCGTCGATTTCCCCGAACCCGAAGGCCCGCAGATCACGATCTTCTCACCGGATTGTACGGTAAGATCAATATCGCGCAGGACATGGAACTCGCCGTACCATTTGTTCACACCCGACATGCTGATAGCCGGATCTGTTTGCGACTGGCTCGAATGCTCAGCCGCCAACGCAGCAGTCTCGGCCATAACCCCTCCCGGTTTGAAGGCCGCTAACCCAATACCGATGGCATGACATTTCACCGCTTGTCGTCGCGGCGTGCTCCATCAAGGCAGCGCAAACTATGACCTACACTCGCACATCCTGCAACGCGTTAAACTGCACAGACGGCAAGCAACCATTTCAAAACGAGATTGAAACGAAGGCAGTTTTGCGAAGTCTTAACTATCTAGCATGGCCGATCGCCAGAGTTATCGACAGGATCAATCGATGACCGAATGACCAGAGAGCTGCAAGTTGGTCACGAATCATGATTAGTCAGGCTGCTCGCCTTCGTTGTGTCGGGGTGAGATGCGTGCGCGTTCAACGCAACGGGCCATCTAAGTCGTATGCGCAGATCCTCGGGAATATCCGACCCGCTGAGAAGCTGGGTTTTGCCCGGGATAATCGGGTTTATCGTAACGGGCGGCCTTTTGCTGCACGTTATTCCATCGATGCTGCGCGCAAAGATGGAACCGGCACCGCGTCCGCTCGTATACAGCCAACCCAGAGTTGGCCCTGCTGCGCGCAACCCTGACAGTTTGGACTTCGCGCCAGGTGCCGAACTGACACCATCGGCAAGAGCGAATGGCCGCTCTGGAACGCCTATTACAACCGGCTCAATCCGACGAAACGAACAGCGCAACGTGCCGCGCGTGATCGATCCGGAGTCACGATCCGCCGACACGACAATAGAGCCCGGATCGCGCGCAAAACCGCGAAAACCGGCACCTTCGCGGTATGAACGGCAGAATACTGACATTAATGTCACGCCGGGCATAAATTTGCTCGATGCATCTGGCCGCACCGCGATCAGAACCCGTCGCGTGCCGTTCGACCACCCGCAGCCGAGCGTGTCCGACCCAGCTCCGGGACGTGCGCCGATAGTGCCACCAGACAATCACCTGCAACCGAGCGCGATGTTGAGCTCCGAGCCTGCGACTGAACCTGAGGCAGCGGCGCGCGTTTCAGATCGCATTCGAAAGTCCTCGCCGATGGTTACCGGTGGTCCAAGCGAAGACCGCGACCGAACGGATCTTCGCACAGACCTTCGCCCTGAGCCTGGGCCTGAGCCTGAACCCGAGCCCAAGTCCCCGCGAAATCCGGAGACTGGACCGGCGGATCGCACATCACCCACACAAGCCGAGGCAAAGCCACTCAATCGATTGGCGGCAAATTCTCGGCCGAAACAGACCACCGATGCCGCACCACGAGCCGACGCCACGGCATCGTCGCCGTACGCACCCAAAGTCGAAAACAAGCCGTCAGTAAACGATGCAGTCGAACCACCGGACAATTCCGAAGGCGCGTCTACATCAAATCCTAAGGTGTCTCAGCCTGCAGCTGAGTCCTCCTCGGAACCGGTGCGTCCTGAAACACTCCAGCCTGAAGCACTCAGTCCAAAGACGTCACAACCGGCGGCGGCGCCGGCCAGTTTGGAACCTGAGCCGCCACAAGACGTGGTGTCAGGCTACGTCTTTGCGCCAAACCGAGACACGGAGATGCAGCCACCGCCCTTACCAACTCGCCCACCGCCAGACAGCCGATCGGTCCGCCGCAACACATATAGAACTCGCGTCCGCAGGCGCCGGCCGCTGGTCCGGCGTTGGCGCAAACGCCGCATGCCGCGCCGTACCTCAGAAAAGGCTGCAAACGTACCGGCATGGCTGTTCACCGATAAGAATCCAGATTGGGTTGTTCGTGCTCTCGGGCTGGACGGACACCGCCTTGGTGCTGCCAGAGTGATGATCGACCCGCCCACGACAGCACCCCTCTCCGAGCGGGATTTACCGCCGACATCAGGGCTGCCTGCATCCGAGGTGGAGCGTGGTCGTAACTGGTCGACAACCGTCACAACTCCGCGTCCAAAACCGAGCGAGAACGACGGAGGCGAACGCACCTCTGTCGGCGCACAGCCGGCCATGTCGTCGTCTGCCCGCCCCGAAACACCGCCCACTGACGGTCCGAAGAAGTAGCCGGGCCAGTCTGCCGGCACAAAGCCTGCCGAAGCGGAAAACGGGTAGCGGAGATGTGCCCGGCGCAACGCCAAAAGAACATCTTATGTTCGTGGTTAACACATGGCGGCCAAATTTTGAGTGCTATAACAGAGCATTAACCATCCTCAACGGCCATCTCTGTCGGGGGAAATTGAGATTGGCTTTAACTGTGATCTTGGTGCACATCTTGCACCGCATCCTATCTGCAGTTCCGAATGTGTTGATTCGCGCAGACCGAGCCGAGTAGGCTTTGTCAATTGAGTGAGTTAAGTCGTTCGGCTTAAGTGTCAGCGTAACGGAGTAGCCGATGTCGGGACGTCACCGCGATAATGAGGGCGGCAGCGCTTCATCGCGCAAGCTTGACGACGTGATCGACCAGTTCATTGACGCCGATCAGCTCCGCAGCCGCGATGCAGCAACCCCGCAGCAATCTGAAGACGAACCGTGGTCGGCGTCCCTGGACACAGGGTACGAGAGCGACGCTGCTGTGGCATCCAACAGCGATCATTCAGAATCTCATGCACCGGACTCCGTGGTGTTCGGATCCGGTGAGCCCGCGACAGATCGTCAACACGGTGAGCATCATCTGGCTGATGATAGCCAATTCGGTGAATACACAGACACAAGCTCCGATGTCGCCACGTCACCTGAGGTCGTCGATTGGGACTGGTCCTCTGATGAAACGGCTCACCTCCCGATTTGGGATTTCGAAGCCAACCCGCCTCACAATTTGACGCGCTCGGACAACGCCTATCCGGAACAGGGCCTTACGGATCAGGACACGCATGATGCGTACTTCCCCAGCATCTGTTCCGCGACGGACAATCTGGACGCGCTCGATGCCTTGATTACATCGGCTCAGGCGACAGAGCACGACACCGGCCATAATCGGGTCGGCCATCACGAGGCCTTGCCGGCCTTGCGATCTGATATTGCAGCTACCGACGAAGCCATGGCCGATAATGCGTCGCAGACTTGGCCAAGGCAGCTCCTTCATGACGCTCGTGACCAGTCGCGAAGTGGGCTCCGCCGCAAGACGTCAAACTCAGTAGGCAGCTTGAGCCGCGCCGGCTCGCAGATGAACTGGCTGGTGACGGGGTCCGCCGCGGCAGTTGCCATCGCAATTGGTGTTTCAGCCGCATGGCTATCGAGCGTGACTGTCGCCGACACATCATTGCCGACAGCGCTAACGACGGCGAACGCGAGCCCACAGCCGCATCCTGAGGCGGTGCTCAAACCGGCGAGCCACGCGCCATCTGGGCCTGCCGCGCGCACGCTTGCTGAAACAATGATCGACACAACGACGCCGGCGGAGACGCGCAATCCGACCCAGAAGCCCGTGGCACCCGCCCGAACAGATCCGGACAATCAACCGGCCGAGGTCACGATCGGGTTCAGTACACCGGCTGCAGGCCCGACACTGAAGACGGTGACGGTTGCGGACACCGCGCGATCTGAAGCCGGAAAACCGCCCGTTAACTACCTGCTCCAACCCGCTGACGAGACCGGCGCGGCATTTCCGCTCCGGGTTCAGACGCGTCTGCCGCTGACAGCGCTCAGCGCGATCCTGATCTCCGATCTGCCACCAGAGACGCTCTTCTCTGCCGGAACGCGCGTTAGCCCGACGTCTTGGGGCATCCTGCCGACGCAGCTGAGCGATTTGAGGATTTGGTTGGGTTCGCATGATCGCAACTCTCTGACCTTCAAGATCCGCGTCTTCCGTGCCGACGGTGACTTGGCTGGAGAACAGGACGTGACGGTGCGGTCGGCCAAGCCTGTGCCGCCGCCGATGCCGGACATTGTCGCCAGCACGGTTTCCAAACGTGTCGTATCAGACGCTGGCTTCGACGGCGCCGACATCGCCGTGCCGAACCTGTTGTTGGCGTCTCCTGTCCCGGACACGTTGTCTCCTGTCGCGCCAGCCCCTGCTGCGGATCCTGTCGCGGACAAGTCCGAGCCGCCATCTGGCACGGCAGCCGATGATCCGGCTGACAAGCCGGCACCTGCGGCCGAGAAACCCGTGAAAGCGACACCCGCTAAGCGCCGGACCGTGAGTCCAAAGCGGCGGCGGATACGACGCAAAAGTATCTCGAAAGTTGCGAGACGGGCGGTTCGCCGGCCAGTCGCACCGAAACAGACAGCGGTACCTAAGCCGCCTGCCGTGGCGAAACCCGTGTTTTCGCTCGGCGGCCAAAGTACGCAAAACACGGAAGCACCGCAGAATAATGAGAATGGGTCGTCATTCTCGCTGTTCAACGTCGAACCCGGCAAACCACCGGGCTGGGCCAGGCACGTGTTTGAGAACTAGATCATTTCCACCATAGGCGGAAACGGTCTAGCGCTGTCTCTTTCGGGATTTGCCGCCCGTTTTCTTGGCTTGAGCCGCGCGGGCAATGGCAAGCGCTTTGTGCGCCCACTCGGCCATGACGTCCGGCTCTTCAAACAGCCGTTCGGGACATTTCCAGTATCCGAGCTGTATCGGCTTGCTCTTGCCTTCGTAGGTGAATGGTGCACTGCCTTCCGCCTCGAAATCTGGCGAGGTCGTCGCGTCCGCTTTGAAGTAAAGCTCATCATCGGCGATGAGCGCGAACATAACGCCATCGGCATAAACGCCTGCACCACCAAACATGCTCTTGATCGCAACGGGCCCGATCGCCACCAGCTGATCGGCAACGAAGTCTCGAAATTCAGCCGAGAGAGCCAAGATGAAACCTCCCGATTAGTCGCGCATCAAAGCGTGTCTTCGGCATCCTGGGATGCACGAAAGCTGTCATCGTAGGCAACGAGTTCCACGGTGTTGCCTTCCGGATCATGGAGAAACACACCGCGCCAGCCGATCCAATCGAAGACCTGCACACGGTGATCGATGCCCTTGGCCTGCAACCAGGTCAACGCTTTCTCCTGTTCCGCAATCGGCAGCGAAAACGCCACGTGATGAAGCGACGAACGAGCACCGGTCTCCGGCGGCTCCGTCCCGCGCGGATGCAGCTCGGGCCGGCCTGCCGTATGGTGGAACAGCGCGAGCACGGTCGTGTGCCCGGCAATACCGTCGGCGACCTTCAAGAACATGATCGCATCATCCAGCGCGCCCGAAAGATGCGTGAGACCGATCACGTCTTGATAGAACGCCGCCATCGCCGCGAGATCGTGACAGCGGATTGCGATTTCACCAATCGCCGACGGCTTGAATGGCGGTACCAACGCACCTCGCCTCCCTATTGCGAACGGAACATGGTCAGGCAGCCATGCGCGGCCGATTGCAAAGGCGTCATACGCCAACACCGCGACGGCGCAACATCCAAACGAGAGCCGACAGCAACGAACTCATTCCGCCGCTTCGCGTGTCCCGCCATCCGGACCGGGATAGCCCAGCGCATTATTGAGCTTGTTCACCAAGTCCGCAGCGGCCTCGGGAATGCTTGTGCCGGGGCCAAACACGGCTATTGCGCCAGCTGCAAAGAGAGCATCGTAGTCGCCCGGCGGGATCACGCCGCCGACAACAATCAGGATATCCGGCCGGCCTTCTTTGGCGAGTGCGTCCCGCAATTCCGGCACCAACGTGAGATGACCGGCGGCCAGTGACGACACGCCGACTACATGGACGTCGTTTTCGACGGCTTGGCGCGCCACCTCGTCCGGCGTGGAAAACAGCGGCCCGATATCGACGTCGAAGCCCAGGTCGGCAAACGCGGATGCGATGACCTTTTGCCCGCGGTCATGACCGTCCTGGCCCACCTTTGCGACAAGCAAACGCGGACGCCGGCCGTCATGTTCCGCAAACACTTCGACCATGCGCTGCACTCGGTCCAGCCCATCACGCATCGCGCCAGCCTCCGCTCTGTAAACGCCTGTCACCACTTTCGTCTCTGCGCGATGACGGCCGAACGCATCTTCCATGGCTTGTGAAATCTCGCCAACGGTTGCCATGGCACGCGCCGCATCAACCGATAGCGCCAGAAGATTGCCATTGCCGGCCGCACCATTCCGCAGAGCCTCGAGCGCGGCGTTGACCTTTGCGTCGTCCCGCTCCGCCCGCAGGCGCGCCAGCTTGGCAAGTTGCTCGCCACGAACACGCTCGTTGTCGACTTTGAGAATCTCGATATCCGCTTCATCGCGCGGACGATACTTGTTCACGCCGACAATCGTTTGCGCGCCGGAGTCAATGCGCGCCTGGGTCCGCGCCGCGGCTTCTTCAATCCGGCGCTTCGGCAAACCGGCATCAATGGCCTTGGCCATACCGCCGAGATCTTCCACTTCCGCGATATGCACCATGGCGCGCGACGCAACATCGGCCGTGAGGCGCTCGACAAAGTAACTTCCACCCCAGGGGTCAGCGATCCGGGTCGTCCCGCTCTCCTGCGCCAAAACAAGCTGCGTGTTTCGCGCGATGCGCGCCGAAAAGTCCGTTGGCAGGGCCAACGCTTCATCCAGCGCGTTGGTGTGCAGGGACTGCGTGTGGCCTTGCGTGGCTGCCATCGCCTCAATGCACGTGCGGACGACGTTGTTGTAGACATCCTGCGCCGTCAGCGACCAGCCGGACGTCTGACAGTGCGTGCGCAGAGCCAGCGACTTTTCACTGTCCGGCTTGAATTCATCCTGGAGGAGCTTCGCCCAGATCATCCGGGCGGCCCGCATCTTCGCGACCTCCATGAAGAAGTTCATGCCCGTCGCCCAGAAGAACGACAGACGCGGCGCAAATTTATCGATCGGCAGGCCGGCCTGAACGCCTGCTCGCGCGTACTCGATACCATCAGCCAACGTGTAGGCGAGTTCGAGGTCCGCCGTCGCGCCGGCCTCTTGCATATGGTAGCCGGAAATCGAGATGGAATTGAACTTCGGCATCTGTGCAGACGTGAAACTGAAGATGTCCGAAATGATCCGCATCGATGGCCCAGGCGGGTAGATATACGTGTTGCGGACCATGAACTCCTTGAGAATGTCGTTTTGAATCGTGCCGGAGAGTTTTTCAGCCGGAACACCCTGCTCTTCACCGGCCACAATGAACAGCGCCAAAACCGGCAAGACGGCGCCGTTCATGGTCATGGACACAGACATCTGACCAAGGTCGATCCCGTCAAACAGCGTTCGCATATCGTAGATGGAATCGATCGCGACACCGGCCATGCCCACATCGCCTTTCACCCGTGGATGATCGGAGTCGTAGCCACGGTGCGTGGCAAGATCGAACGCAACCGAAAGGCCCTTCTGGCCGGCGGCAATATTGCGCCGATAAAACGCGTTGCTTTCTTCCGCCGTCGAGAACCCGGCATATTGCCGGATCGTCCATGGCCGTGTGACGTACATTGTCGGATACGGCCCGCGCAGATACGGCGGAATACCAGGCCAAGCCTCAACAAAATCGAGGCCTTTGAGGTCGTCCTCGCCGTAAACGGGCTTAACCGCGATGCCCTCGGGCGTTTGCCACGGCGCAATGCCGGACACGTCGCATCGAGACGTCGGCGTCTCAAAGTCAACGGTCGTGAAGTCCGGGATCTGTGTCATGTACGACCTCCGCCGTCCACTACAAAGCGCCGTCTCTGCGGCACCACGTCAAAGACGAATGACTTATATAATAGCGCAAAACAGCGGCATTCGTCGACAACGGCAAAAGGCGAACAGCTAAAGTCGCGGATCGACCGGCTGGCTCTCCAGCGCGAGCACGGCCAAAGCGCACTCATGGACCCTGGACAGCGGTTGGCGCTCCACAAAGCGATGCAACCCTTCCAGCCCGAGCTTAAACTCCCGATCCGCCAGGGAAAACTTGCGCATTAGGCCTCGGCGGCGCAGGCGCGAGATGTTGTCGGGAAGATCATAATCCGGCCCGTAAATAATCCTGAGGTAATCGCGACCGCGTACCTTCATAGCCGGCTGCACAAACCCGCGCTCGGCTGCCACCAAAAATCCGTTCGGCTTGATCACGAACCCTTCGCCACCGGCCTCTGTATGTTGCATCCACCAGTCGACAATGGCGTCCCGGGCCTCGGCATCACCGGCGTCGATTTGACGCCAGCCGGTTGGCTGCAAAATCGCATCCGCCTTGGCCAACCGATCAAGCACCGTCATGTGCCAGACGTGGGTTTGATTGGCGTGCACGCACCCTTCCGTTGCCAGAATGTGGAACGGCGCAATGCGATAGTCGTTAATCGTATCCGCATCCCAGCAGTAGCCGGCGATTGTTTTGCCCATCCGATTGGCGTTGTCGCGGCGCACCTCGGCCGCAGCACGCAAGGCCTCCAATCCGGTCACATGCTTTGCCCGATCCAGCGCTGCCAACAGTGACTCGGCGGATGTCCGCGCTGCGGCAACGGTCGGCAGATACTGTTTGCGCAAAAGCTCTTGTGCCTTTGCGGACCACGGCATGAGTTCCGCATCGAGCAGGACCCAGTCGGTGCCGAGTTCGTCCCAAAGACCCGACGCCGCCATGGCGGCAATCACACGGCCGATTACATCGGCTTCAAACGCCTCGTCCTTGAAAAATGGCCGCCCGGTCCGCGTATAGACGACGCCGGCCTTGCCATCTTCCACGCCGAAGCGCGCGCGTGCGACGTCTGTATCCTTGGCGGCAATCAACAACGCCCGCGAACCCATGTGCTTTTCTTCAATGACGATATCGCGGGCACCCTGTTCCACGAAGTAGTCGAGCGCTTGCGTCGGGTGCTCGAGCATTGAGCCGTCAGGCGCGGTCGGGCACGCCGCCATGGTCGGCGGCAGGTAAACCAGCCAGCGCGGATCGATGGCAAAACGGCTCATCACTTCAAGGGCGGCGAGGCTGTTCTCTTCGGGAATAAGGACTGTGCTCTTGTACCGGGTCTCGATCCGCCGTTTTGTAGCGTAGTCATCAAAAAAGAGAATGCGGTCGTGGTCCTGCTGCGCCGTGAGACCGGCATCGGCATCGAGCGGCTTGGCCGGAACAGCATATTGCGTCGCAGCCGGGACAGATACGGTCTCGCGCTCCGGCCATCTCAACGCCGTGAGTTTGCCCCCAAAGACGCAACCCGTGTCGACACACAGCGTATTGTTCAGCCAATCCGGTGTATGGACGGGCGTATGCCCGTGGATGACATCAGCTTGTCCCCGATAGTTGCGCGCCCATTGCAGCCGGACCGGCAACCCGAACTCATCGATTTCGCCGGTGGTTTCGCCGAACATGGCGAAGCTTCTCACGGCGCCGGAACCGCGACCGTGCATTTCTTCCTTAAGTCCCGCATGGGCAACGACCAGTGCTCCGTCGGCTAGCCATGCGTGCGAGCGCAGGTCACCGATAAACCCTTTCACGCTGGTTCGAAACGTCTCCGAGGTTGCTTCGAGTTCCGCCGCCGTCAGATCCAGACCGTGGTTCAATTGCACTTTGCGACCGCGCAACCACTTCTCGAGCTTGAAGTCGTGGTTGCCGATCACACAGCGGCCTGATCCTTCTTCGCACATGCCCATGACCAAGCGCAGGCAGTCCTTGTTCCGCGGCCCGCGGTCGACAATGTCCCCGACAAAGAACGCGATGCGCCCGTCCGGATGCCGCGCCCGGATCAGATCTTCGCTGCCCTCGTCGAACGGATCGACTATGTAGCCAAGTGTCTCCAGCAGGCGCGTCAACTCATCGAAGCAGCCATGAACATCACCAATGATGTCGAACGGCCCATGCTCATGGCGTTGGTCCGTCCAAAGGTGTTCACGCGTGATCTCAAGCGCATCCACGTCTTCCGGCGAGCGCATGATCTGGATCTGGCGAAATCCCTCCTTTTGCAGGCCGCGCAATCCGCGCCGCAATGCCCGTGAGTGATTCCGCGCCACGTAAGATCCAAAATCCCGGTTTTCGCGCCCTTCGTTGCGCGCATGGCAAATCTCGGGGTCGATATCGAGCACCAACGCAACTGGGAGCGCATGGTACTGGCGCGCGAGCCGGACCAACTCCGCCCGGTCTTCACGCCGAACCGAGGTGGCATCGATGACCGTCAACTTCCGCCGACGCAAGCGGACGCTAGCCGTATAGCGCAGCAACGCGAATGCATCGCCGGTCGCACTCTGGTCCGTCTCGTCGTCTGAAACCAAAGCCCGGCAATGGTCCGACGAGACGATTTCCGTCTCAAGAAAGTGCTTACGCGCAAAACTTGACTTGCCCGAGCCTGTGGCTCCAACCAGCGCGACCAGAGCAAAATCCGGTATGGAGATTTTCATGCCGCGTCCTCCATACCCTGGTCCCGCGTGAACACGGCCATCTGCGAGGGTGCACCGTGGGTTTCGTCGATTGGACCGATCGGCGAGAACGACACGCGGTAGCCGTAGCGCTGCGCCACGCCGTCTGCCCAGTCCTGGAACTCCGCACGGGTCCACTCGAAGCGATGATCCGGATGGCGCTTGGCATCCGGCGCCATCGTTTCAAACATCTGATTGTATTCGCGGTTTGGCGTCGTCACGATCACCAGCCGTGGCGCGGCAACACCGAACACCGACAGCTCAAGTGCCGACAGCCGCGGTGGGTCGATATGTTCGATCACTTCGACCAGAACGGCCGCATCAAAACCCTGCCAGCGGCGGTCCCCGTACGTCAGACTGCCAAACTGCAGTTGCACGCGATCTCTCAGCGCGGCGCCAGCCGTATTCAGTTTGAGGCGTCGCGTCGCAACCTCCAACGTGCGCACGGACGGATCAACCCCGACAATGCGATCAAAGCCACGCGCCTTGATCAAGCGGCTGATCAACTTGCCTTCACCGCACCCGAGATCCAGCACGCTGGAGACGTGATGCGCCTTGAGCTGTTCCAGGACCGTGTCGAGCCTGAGGTCGTGGAGACGGATGGGTTTTTCGAGCACCTCTTCGGGACTATCCGGCTTTCGCGGCGCCTCACCGCCTTCGCCGGCATCGTCCGGATTTTCGTCGTCCGTGTTCACAAGCTCCTCGGCCAAGCGATCGAGCGCGGCATGCACCAAGGACCGCCGATGTTTCAACGCACGCCGTGCGATCAGATCCTTCGCCGGATGTTTGGCCAGCCAGCCCTCGCCCTTTGCGACCAGTTTCTCGATCTCATCGCGTGCAATGTAATAGTGCTTGTCGTTGTCGAGCACCGGCACGAGCACGTAGAGGTGATTCAGCAGGTCACGAAGGCGAACATCCCCCGAGATTTGCAGCTCGTAAATCCCGCGGTGACTGGTCTCGTCGAGCACATGAACATCGACTTGGTAGCCGAGCGGACCGAACAGCAGGTCGATAATCTCGGGCCCACCAGCAACCGCAATTGGCGTCACGCGGACCTCGAACGGCAGGGTACGATCCGCCAGGTCCTGCCGCTCCTTGGACTTGCCGGACAAGGACTGGCCAAATGACCGTGCAAGCGCCACCGACAGAAACGAATTCGCCACATAGGGTCGATCGTTCACGTACTGATCCAGCAGGCCGTCAGCGTCTTTGTTCTTGCCGCGGACAAGCCCAACCGGATCAACGTCCAAATGCAAAACGGCGATCGTGCGCGCATCGCCCACTTCAGTATAGAAAATTGCGGCTTGGCCTGCATTCGTATCGCGCGCGTGCAGATTGTCGGGGTGCTTGTGCAGCAGGAAGCCTAAGTCACGGGCTGAATAGTCAGCACCGGGCTCAGCAGACAGTGAGATTTCAACAAACATGGCGGGATGCGTGATGCCTGTATCTTGAACGTTTGGGTCACGACAATAGCACACGGCCTGCCATGGCTAATGTGAACCAAAGATGTCCAAGACACGGGCCGGGGTGGGGGCGATCCGACACTCGCCAACGGAAACATCGGCCGGATCAATCGGGCCGCCCTGCTCGATCCAGATCTGAGACGCTCAAGTCGAATACGGCGCGGCCGACTTCGTTCATCCCTATGATAAGGGAAGCAGAGGCCGCCGCGTGTTACTTGGCGTGCCCGACGTCATTGTGAAACGTATTTCCGGCCGTCGTCGGCGCAACAATTCCCGCACGCACAACAAAGTCCCCGAACCGTTCGCCTTCGTCGCGCTCCTTCGCATAGCGCTCGAACATCGGATCCAGTTGCGCAACGATGGCGTCACCGTTGACGTCGTTGGCGAAGAGCTTGTTCAATCTCGACCCGTCGAAGGCCGCACCAAGGTACAGGTTGTAGGTTCCAGGCCCGCGGCCCACGAGCCCGATTTCAGCGAGGTATGGTCGCGCGCATCCATTTGGGCAGCCTGTCATACGGATGACGATATCATCATCGCTCAGGCCAACGCGATCGAGACTGTCTTCCAGGCGCGAGACGAGCTCTGGCAAATAGCGCTCACTCTCAGCGAGTGCCAGAGCGCACGTCGGCAAAGCCACGCAGGCCATCGCATTGCGCCGCAGACCGGAAACATCGCCTTGTGGAACACCGTGCTTTGCAAGAATGTTGTCGATCGCCTGCTTGGTCTTGGCCGTCGCTTGCGCGATGATCAGGTTCTGGTTCGAACTCAGAATAAAACTGACCGACTGGGTCTCCGCAATCTCACACAGGGCAGACCGCAGCGCCACACCTGGCTGATCCTTGATCCGACCGTTCTCGATGTACAGCGTCAAATGCCAGCGGCGATCGGAACCCTTGCGCCACCCGATCGGATCGCCCGTGCTATCGAACGCCATGTCGCGGATCTGGCCAAGTTTGTAGCCCAACCGCGCTTCGACTTCCGCACGGAACGCATCCAATCCATAGTCTTCGATTGTGTACTTGAGCCGGGCCCGCTTTCGGTTCTCGCGGTTTCCCCAATCGCGCTGGACTGTCACGATTTTCTCGGCAACGTCGACGGCTTGCCCCGGGAGGCAGAAGCCCAAGACATCTGCCGTGCGCGGAAAGGTCTCGGTATCGCCATGTGTCATGCCCATGCCACCACCGACGGTCACGTTCCAACCTGTGAGCTTGCCTTGCGACACGATCGCGACAAAACCGAGATCATGCGCATAGAGGTCCACGTCATTATCGGGCGGAACGGCAACGACGGTTTTGAATTTGCGCGGTAGATAGTGAACACCGTAAATCGGCTCTTCGTTCGGCGCCGCTTCACCTCCGGCGACCTTCTCGCCGTCGAGCCAGATCTCATGATAGGCCGCGGTGCGCGGGGTGAGGTGATCACTCAGGTCGTTCGCCAGATCAAATGCTGCACGATGCGCCTTCGACAGGAACGGGTTCGCTGTCGACATGACGTTCCGGTTCACATCACCACATGCTGCAAGCGTATCGAGCAAGGTGGCATTGATGTCCTGCATTGTCGTCTTCAGGTTTGACTTGATCACACCATGAAACTGGAAGGCCTGGCGCGTCGTTAGACGCAGCGTGCCGTTCGCATAAGTGCTGGCGATATCGTCCATTGCGACCCACTGTTCGGCTGTCGCCAGTCCACCCGGAACCCGAACGCGGATCATGAAGCTGAAGGCTTTTTCGAGCTTTTTCTTGGTACGTTCCGGGCGGAGATCGCGATCGTCCTGCATGTACGTGCCGTGGAACTTGACGAGTTGCGTATCATCTTCGGAGATCGCTCCGGTCGATACGTCAGCAAGTCCTGCGGCAATCGTTCCGCGCAGCTGACGGCTCTGCTCTTTAATGTGCTCGTTCTTCGCACGCGTGTCTTTCGGCGTGTCGCTCATGATCTCGGCTCACAACAAATGAATCTCATGGCCAGCGGTTCAGATCTCAAATGACCGCGCTGGCCTCATTCTACTCGTCCATTGCTCCGGACACGGGACGCACGTTAGTAGACGTCGCGCTGATAGCGTCCCGCTTTCGTCAACGCCTTGAGCTTGGCTTCTCCGGCTGAAAGATCTCCGCCGACTGTCTCAGCAAAGATCTTCGCAAGGATTGCGTCGACGTCGCGCGCCATACCCTTCTCATCACCACAGATGTAGATGTGAGCGCCATCATTGACCCAGCCGCGCAATGCATCACGCGCATCCCAGAGGCGATGCTGCACGTAGATCTTCTCCGGTTGATCGCGCGAGAACGCCACGTCCAGTTTGGCCAGCGCGCCACTTTCCAAGTGGTCCTGCCACTCAAGCTGGTAGAGGAAATCGAACGTGTAGTTGCGCTCTCCGAACACGAGCCAATTCTTGCCTGTGTCACCGCGCTCGGCCCGCTCGGCCACAAAGCCGCGATACGGGGCCACGCCCGTCCCAGCGCCAATCATGATGATCGGCGTTGCCGGATCGGTGGGCAGCTTAAAATGCTTGTTCGGCTTCGGATAAATCTTCAGCGTGTCACCGGCTTTGCGATGATCCGCCAGAAACGTCGACGCAACGCCATGGCGGTCCCGTCCGTGAGACGCCCAACGCACGGCCCCGACGAGCAGGTGCGCTTCATCGGCGTGCGCGATCGGGCTTGACGCCACGGAGTACAGCCGCGGCGGCAGCGGCCGCAGCACGGATACAAGCTGGTCCAGGCTGAGCGTCTCGGGATGCTCGGCCAGCAGGTCGACAAGCTGTCGGTCTGCCGCATAGGCCTGGAAGGCATCAACGTCGCCGGCCAAGCGCGCCACATCGTCTCGGCCGGTCAACTCGGCATACTTTTGCGCAAACCGTCTCGAAAGCGTGGTGACATCAAACTCGGTGGCAAGCCGGGCTGCACCGTCTGCATCGCCGCCCAACCCGACGGCATCCAAAACGTCCGCGACGATCTGGCGGTTGTTCTCCGGAACCACACCGATGGAGTCGCCCGGCGCATACGTGAACCGTGGGTCTTCGATAGCCAGTTCGACGTGCCACGTTTCACGCGTGGACCCCGAACCGCTGAGGTTCACAAGACCGGCGATTTCTGCCTCGTACGGGGCCTCGGCCGTGAAGGCCGGTTCCCCATCAGCGACGCCGTCCGGAGCGTGCGCGAAGTCAACGTGGACGATGTTGTCAGATGTGTCAGGTTCCGTTGGCCGGAGGGTCTCGAGTGCCTTGGCCGTCCAAGCCGGCGCATGCTTCGCAAAATCGAGATCGAGATCAATGCGATCGGCAATCCGCTTCGCGCCCAGTTCTTCCAGTCGCGCGTCGATACGTTTGCCGGTCTCGCAGAAGTCGACGTAGGCGCTGTCGCCCAAGGCCATGACGGCGAAGTTTACGCTGTCAAGCTTCGGCGCATCGTCGCCCATCAGGGTCTCGTAAAAGTCGATTGCGCGTTGCGGCGGGTCGCCCTCGCCCCACGTCGCAGCATAGATCAGCACATTCTCGGCCTTGGCAAGAAGACTGATGTCGCTATCGCCCATGTCGAAGACGCGCGCATCAAATCCTTGCTTCGCCGCTGCTTTCTTTGCCGCCAGCGCCAGTCCCTCGGAGTTACCGGATTCGCTCGCATAAATGATGGTCAGCGGCACCTTTGTCTTCGGCGCCGCTGCCGCTACGGGCTGCACGCCGTTCGCCGCATCGAGCCCAGCCAGAAACCCGGCAAGCCAACTGCGTTGCGCGGGGTTGGATTTGCCGACAACGGTATTCAACGCAGCGATTTGATCGGTCGAGAACGGCGCGGTTTGCGGCACCAGCGCAAGGTTGCTCATGTATCTTCTCCCCGCGTTGTGCGGCTTATGGCCGTGTCATCACTTCGCGCCGACATCAGCCGGCGACCCACAGCGTTGCGTTTGCGATGTCCTGAGGCGTCCACGCGCGCGGCGCGGGCTCACTCGGAGTTTCTGCTTCTGAATCGGCGTCTTGATCATCGCCTTGCGGCTCGGCATCGAACCATTCCACATGCTCAGGTGGCGAAAGGTTCGCCGCCGCCCACGACAGGCCGATGAACAGGATCGCAGGCCCCTTGATAGACTTCGCGGTCATTGCGGCCGGAAGTGCCGAGAGGGTCGTTGCCACCACACGCTCGTTATCCCGCGTTCCGTTTTCAACGATGATCACAGGAAGATCGGGTGCCGCACCAGCTGAAAGCAAATGACTTTGCAGCAGGGGCGCGCTGCGCACGCCCATATAGACGGCGGATGCCTGCCCGGGCCGGGCCATCGCCGCCCAGTCGAGATCCGGAACACCGTCAACCGTTGCGCCTGTGACAACCGAGAATTCGCGGACTTTCTCACGCAGCGTAATCGGGAGCCCGATGCTAGCCGCACACGCATGCGCTGCCGTGACGCCCGGAACAATGTCGACAGGGATGCCGGCTGCGCGGATCGCAGCCATCTCTTCCGCCGCGCGCCCGAACACTAACGGATCACCAGCTTTCAAGCGCACAACGTTGCGTCCGCTTGCCGCTTCCCGCACGAGGAGTCGGTTGATTGTCGCCTGATCGGTTGCCGCGCCGTAGCCTTTCTTGCCCACCTCGATGCGCTCAGCATCACGCCGAGCATATTCAAGTATCCGCGGCGCGACCAAACCATCGACAATGATGACGTCAGCTTCCTGCAAGCGCTGTTGCGCCTTCAAAGTCAGCAAGTCCGGTTCACCGGGGCCTGCGCCAACGAGCGAGACCCGGCCGAAGTCCATATCTCCGGCACGTGTGGCCGATAGTCGGGACGTCAACTCGACATCTGCGCGCTCCGAGTCGCCCGCCAGGATCGCGTCGCGCCATCGGCCACGCAGCAAACCTTCCCAAAACCGTCGCCGCCGCTGCGGGTCGACAATCTCACGACCAACCCGCTCGCGAAGCGCACCGGCACGATGGGCCAGATTGCCAAATCGAGACGGCAACATCGCCTCAAGCCGGGACTTGACCTCGCGCGCGAGGATCGGCGCCGTCCCCTCGGTTCCAATCGCCACGACGATCGGATCGCGATCGACCAGCGCTGGCACGATAAAGGTGCTCTCCGCCGGCCGGTCGACAACGTTGATGGGTGTGTTTTTGCTGCGCGCAGCCTCAGCAACCGCCAGATCGATAACCGGACAGTCGTTTGCCGAGATCACAAAGCGCGCCGACCGCAGTTGTTCGTCGCGAAAGCCGTCGCGAACGAGCGTTACGGCGCCAGTATCGGCCAGATCGACAATCTCCGCGCTCGGCTCGGGGCCAACAACGGTAATCTGCGCATCAGTCTTCGCCAAAAGCCGGAGCTTTTGCGCCGCTTTCTCACCCTCTCCAACCACAACAATTGGCTGTTCGGCGACGTCCATGAACACCGGAAAGTAGCGCATTGCTGCCCCCTATTACGGCCAGAGCCATATAGAGGAGATAACGGCAGGAGCAAAAAAATTCCACCGATACTCCAAAAATACAATCAAATAAGAACAAAAATTTCACTGAGGTGCAGATGCTGCGATGGATTGCTCCTACTTGGTAAGCAGACGCAACGTATGCCTTCGAAACGTGGGATTGGAGCGACAGGGCACAACCAGCGAACGGAGGGCACCGTGACCACGCGCCGTTGCCGCCCTATATCGCCCGAACCCGCGCTGTTCGCGTTATGTTGGTGCGACGCTGACCAGATCTGTCGTGCGGCCATGAGGCCAAATCTGTCGAGAGGATCGAAATGCCGCCTAGTCTGTTCGAGTACGCGTGGCAGCACAGCCGGCGTGATCAATTCATTCTGCTCGCGATTACACTTGCGTCTTTTCCGGTCCTGTATCTGACGCTCGAGATCCCGAAGCAGATCGTAAACGATGCGATCGGCGGAACCAACTTCCCCGCGACGATCCTCGGCTTCAGCTTCACGCAGCTTGAGTACCTGGCGATCCTGTGCGCCATGTTCCTGACCGCCGTCATTGTAAGCGGTCTCGTGAAAATGCAGCTGAATACGATGAAAGGCGTACTGGCAGAACGGCTCCTACGCCGCTTCCGCTATGAGTTGATCGCACGGGCCCATCGGTTTCCGCTGACCCGCTTTCGCCAGACCAGCCAGGGCGAACTGGTATCTATGGTCACGGCAGAGGCCGAGCCGCTGGGCGGCATCATGGGCAACCTGATCGCGCACCCGCTCTTCCAAGCCGGGCAGATGCTGACCATTCTACTGTTCCTGCTGATACAGAATGTGTGGTTCGCAATCGCCGCTGTCGCGCTGATCCCGGTCCAGGCTTACCTGATCCCGCGCCTGCAACGCCGGATCAATCTGCTGAACAAATCCCGCATCCAACAGGTACGCCACCTCGCCGAACAGATCGGGGAGAGCGTTGGCGGCATGCCGGACCTGCGCGCCAACAACGGCACGCCATTTGCACTCGCCCAGTTCTCATCTAGCTTGCACACACTCTTCCAGATCCGGTTCAGGATCTATCGAATCAAGTTCTTCATGAAGTTCTTGAACAACTTCATTAACCAGCTGACGCCGTTCTTCTTCTTTGCGATCGGCGGGTATCTGGTGATTCAAGGCCAGCTGACACTCGGCGCTCTTGTCGCCGCACTTGCCGCATTCAAAGACCTGTCGGCGCCGTGGAAAGAGCTGCTGACGTTTTACAATCAGTTCCAGGATATGAGCCTGCGCTATCACACGGTGATTGAACAATTCGACCCACCCGGCATGATCCCGGCGCCCTTGATTGAGGGCCGCGCCACAGAGACGCCCAGCCTCCGCGGGCCGATTGTCATGCACAACGTTACGGTCACGGGCAATGACAACCATCCCGTGCTTGATCGCATCAGCGTCGAGATCCCGGCTGGCGCTATGGTGGCGGTCCAATGCCCGAATGCGATGGAGCGGCTGGCGTTCGCGCAGGCCCTCTCCCGCACCGTTTTGCTACGATCCGGACAAATCTCAATCGCCGGCCACGATCTGGGCAACCTGCACCAGGAGGCCATCGGCAGACGGATCGGTGTTGTCAATGATCTGCCCTATCTTCTGAGTGGCACGATTGGCCAGAACCTGACAGCGCCACTGCGGATCGCACCCCGCGACGAAGAGAGTTGGCCGGACGCCACACGTCGCTTGGCTGAGGAGGCTGCAGCGGTCGGCAACAGCACCGATCCGGTTGACGTCCCTTGGCTTGATCCCACGATCGCCGGCGTCAACACGCGTGAGGAGCTCCGGTCCTGGTGGCTGAGTATCGTCGAGACGATGGGCACCGACGACTTTCTTGTTCATCGCGCACTCGATGCCCGCGTCGACCCCAGCGACAACCGCGAATTGACCGACGCCATCGTCAAGCTCCGCCCCGACATCACACACAGGCTGGCCGAACACGGCCTGCTCGAAAACATCATTCGTTTCGACGCCACGCAGTTTCATCCCGGCCTCGCACTGGCGGAAAACGTGCTGCACGCTGTTCCGCGCAATCCGGCACATGCGGAGGTGATCGTCGAAGATCCGGGCTTCCGCGACGTGATCAATCGGCTGGGCATTCAAGACGAGCTGCGGGCGACCGCAATGGACATTCTGCGCGTCCTGATGCGGACGTTCGGAGAGATTGGCACGGACCATCCGATGTTCAATCGCTTGCCGATCGACGCCGAAACGTATGCAACATTGGCCGATGCGTTCCGAAACCATCGCGGCGTCACCCATCGCGACCCGCACGTTGAAACGCTGCTGCTAACACTGCCGTTTCTGATCACGGCCGAAACGTTGCCGGAGGCTATCACCGACCGGATCCGAGCCCGCGCGCTGGAGATCCGGCAAACGTCAAGCGCCGACCTGCTGGCCGCTGCCGAAGACCTGTTCGTTCCGCTGAGTCCGAACGCCTACGCTCCCGGCCTCACGCTTCTTGAGAATGCGCTATATGGTAAAGTGGCCCTGGGCTCGGCACATGTCGAAGCCATTCGCGAACTCGCCATTGAAGTCATCGTCGAGGCCGGCCTGAAAGCCGATGCCGCCATTACGATTGCGAATCTGCAAACCGGGCTTGGGGGTTCAGCATTGCCGCCCATCGCGCGTGAGCGCATTGCCTTTGTTCGTGCCGTTATCAAGCGGCCCGACGTCTTGATCCTCGACAGGGCGCTTGCCAGTCATGACGAGCGCAACCGGCAACAAACCCGCGATCGCCTTCGGACGTTGCTGCCGGACACGACCATTCTGTTTATCGAGCCGGCTTTCACGGAGACTGCGAGCTTTGACATGGTCCTCGAAATCGAGGACGGACGCATCGCAGGTCAGGTCTCGACGGCGGACGAGGCCGCGGACGGTCGCGCGTCAGCGGAACTCGACAAGAAGATCCGCCTGCTCCGGAATACCGCGTTGTTCCGA
Organism: Pseudomonadota bacterium; assembly: GCA_039186015.1. Taxonomy (GTDB): domain Bacteria; phylum Pseudomonadota; class Alphaproteobacteria; order Rhizobiales; family Hyphomicrobiaceae; genus JBCBWG01. The sequence continues at coordinate 12,398 of JBCDAH010000038.1, read as the reverse complement.
GATCTGCCTCGGGCGCAAACGCGTCTGCTTGCCTTCGCATCCGATTGGGTCAAACGGCCAATGGGCGCGGTCGTGTTCAAACAAGGTGACCCGACAGATGGCGCATATCTCATGGTCAAAGGCAAAGCGGAACTCCGCTGGCCGAACGCTCAGCCCGGCGACGAACCGTTAATGGACGTTGAACCCGGTCGTGTCATCGGGGATCTCTCCGTGATTATGCAAACGCCGCGGACGATCGACCTCGTCGCAACAACGGACATCATCGCGCTCCGCATCCGTAAGGACGAACTGCTCGAGATCATCCGTAACGACGCGACCGTGGCTGCGATCTTGCTTGAGACCGTATCCGGCTACTTAATGGAAGCGGCCGAAGAGACCGGCCGGCTGCAGCGCGCGGAATGAGAAAGTGTTCCAAGGAATGGACCGCCAGCAGTGTCTGAGCGCAGGCCAACATATAAAGCCAGGAGGTCGATACGATGTCCTCAGCCCCCGATAGCAACGCCTCACCGACCGCCGGTGCCTGGGTCGGCGGATCAACGGTTGGCACGCTGTTCCGGCAACGCGCGTTGATTGATCGCCACGCGGTGGCTGTGATCCAGGACGAGCGCACAATCACGTTCGGCGAGTTGAACGCCCGCAGTTGTCGGCTTGCGACTGTGCTGTTGTCGCGCGGAATTCAACGGGGCGACAGGATCGCGGTCCTGACCCGGAACTGTTCCGAATATCTTGAGATGCTCTTGGCGGCTGCAAAAATCGGCGCAATCCTCGCCGTTCAAAACTGGCGTCTTGCCGATGAGGAGTTGACCCATTGCATCAATCTTGCGGCACCCAAGCTGACCATCGTGGCGCCGGAATACGCCGCAACGCTGGACCGGCTTCCGATTGAGGCCACAGATCGCATCATCGTTGGCCGCGATTATGAGATGTGCCTCTCAAATGCCGACGCGCGTGAGCCGAACGTGTCCGTCGATCCGGAAGACGGCCTCGTCATTCTCTACACCAGCGGAACGACGGGACTGCCCAAAGGGGCACTGATCAATCACCGCGCGATGATCGCACGCGCGATGGTGTTCATGCTCGACCTTGGGCTACCGGCCGGTGAAGCCTTTGTCGCGTGGGCGCCGTTCTTTCATATGGCCTCCACGGATCACGCGCTGGCGACGTTGTTGCGCGGTGGTGCCGCGATCGTCATCGACGGCTACGACCCAGAGCGCTTGATCCGAACCGTTCAAGACCATCGCATCGGCTGGCTGCCGCTCATTCCAGGCATGCTGGAGAACTTTGTCGGCGTTTTGCGGGATGCGCGGCCAAACATTAGAAGTATCCGCACGATCGGCGCGATGCCGGACCTCGTGCCACCTCATCAAATCGCTGAGGCGACAGAGCTGCTGCAGGCACCTTACGTGAATTCGTTCGGCGCGACCGAAACCGGGCTGCCACCGGGCACGGGCGTGTTGATTCCAATTGGCGAAGTACCAACCGATCTCGCAAAGCGGCAGAGTTCGTTTTGTGAGGTCAAGCTCGTCGACGCTGGGGACCAGGAGGTTCCAATCGGAACCCCTGGCGAGTGCGCAATCCGCGGCCCAACCGTTTTTAGCGGCTACTGGCGCGCGCCGGAGACGAATGCCAAGGATTTCCGTGGCGGCTGGTTCCATATGGGCGATGTATTTGCGCGTCGCGAGGACGGCCGCTTCGAATTCATGGATCGCGTGAAATACATGATCAAGTCGGGCGGCGAGAACATCTATCCGGCCGAGATCGAGCGGGTTCTCCTGTCTGACCCTCGTGTCGACGATGCCGTCGTTGTCCGCAGGCGCGATGACAAGTGGGGCGAGGTCCCCGTCGCCGCGATTGCTCTGAATGATCCAACGCTGACGGCAGAGGATCTCAAGACCCAATGCAGAGAGGCTCTTGCCGGCTACAAGCAGCCCAAGGACATTCGGTTCGTCGCGTTTGCGGATTTTCCGCGCAGCACAACCGGAAAGATTCAACGCCACGAAGTCGAGAAGTGGTTTGTCGACGATCAAACGGACGAATAGATTTCGCTGGTTGTCCGGCCTGCGCGCCCGTTCGGCATGTATGGCTTATGGGTCTGGATACCGCCAGGGCGCCGACGGTTGCGACTGGGTGTCATCGACGGCAAACATGGGCAAAGCGAAATCGTCACCGACGGTTTTGAAAACCATGCGCACGCGCGTCCCGATCCCGACAGCACGAACCAGTTCGGGCGACGCGAGCTGCCCGTCGGTTGTTACCAAGTTGCCTGCGATCCGCAAACCGTCATTCGGCCCCGGCTGACCGGATTGCGTATCCAGTTCGACGATCACAATAAGATACGGCACATGGTCGCGAAACGCCGGTTGGATTGCGTGATGAACCTCTGCGTACGTGTAGACCGTACCGCGCGGGTCGACGGCATGCCACTCGGCATCCGGATGCCCACAGAACGGACATCCCGTTCCGGGCGGATAGCGCAGCAAGCCGCACGACGTGCATTTTTGGAGACGCAGTTCACCTGACGCGAGATAGCCAAAGAACGCCCGATTTTCATGGTCGGACGGATCAATCTCCAGTGGCATACCGAGATGGTTGCCGGACACGGCGGTTGTCATGTCAGCCCTCCTCTCAGGCCCGCCCCAATACGAGGGCCGAACCGTAACCTGGCGTGCCCCAACCCAAGTTCGCCGAAAGCTGCGCATCCCGCACCTGACGACATCCCCCCTCTGCGTAATCGAACGTATGTTGCCGGCGACCGTCAGATCCGATCGGACAGCTGTCGTCGACGTCGTGCCGCAACTGGCGCACATTCTCGATCACCATGCTGATGCCGTGGGTGTAGCCCTCGCACAGGTGCCCGCCGCTCGTGTTGTTGGGGCGCGGGCCGCCAATCTCGATACCGCCATCGCTCACGTAAGCACCGGCGCCGCCTGGTTCACAGAATCCGTACGCCTCGAACTGCAACATCGCCGTGAACGTGAACGCATCGTAGGCGCCGGTCACATCTATGTCCTCCGGACCGACACCGGCATTGGACCATAAGAAGTCTCGCGCATAGCGGCCGGCCACAATGGAACTTGGCCCCGTTTGCAGGGACATGTCGGGACGTGGCTTGCAAACTCGCCCGGCAACGGACTTGATCAGCACGGGATGAGCGCGGCAGTCCCGAGCTCGCTCGGCGCGCGTCACAATGATCGCCGCGCCATTGTCGGTCTCAAGACAACAGTCCAGTAGGTGCAGCGGACGAACGATGACCCGGCTCGACAGCACGTCGTCGACCGTCACGCGCTTTTTCATGAGAGCTTTGGGATTGTTGGCGGCATGGCGCGCATGCGCGACTTTCACGGCTGCGGCCTGCTCTGGCGTGATACCATGCTCGTACATGTAGCGCATGAACGTCGGCGCAAACCATTCCGCAGGGCTGTGCCAACCAAACGGGCGATAGTGGAGTTCATCACCCGAGATCGGCGCCTGGGCACCGGCACCTGTACCGCCGATGCGGGTTCGACTGTACCCGTTCATGGCGCGGAAGATGGCCACCGTGTTGCACATCCCGGCCTCGATCACACCGATGGCAATCCCGACCAGTGCTTCCGTGCTGGAGCCGCCACCCCAGACGTCCATGAAGAAGTTGGGGCGGATGCCGAGATCGGTGGCAACTTTCGTCGACGGAGTGGAATCGCCCATCGAATACGAGAGCAGACCGTCAACGTCTCCCGGCTTGAGGCCAGCGTCCGCCATTGCATTGCGCAATGCCCAGGTCGCCAGCGCGCGCGTCGTCAGTCCAGACCCGCGCGTGTACGTCGTCTCACCAACACCAACGATCGCAAACTTGTCGCGCAGCGCCTTGCGGCTGCTCACATCAGCATCGGTTTGCATGTTGACGATCCCCCCTGCGCCTCCTGCCCTGCCCGTCCTCTACATATAGCTTAGCGCAGGACGCGTGCGCGCGCGAAGGGATGTCGCGTAAAGGCGAGCACACATTTTATCCGTAGGCAGATCTTGCGCGCCACTCGTAACACTCTATAGTACTTTTCGTGAACATCTCGACACGTCTTTCGATCCCGTTCGCCTCAGCCCGATCGGACAATGGCACCCGAGCCAGATGACGAGGGGCAGAAACCATAATCATCCGTTATCCCCGCAATAACCGGCGAAAGTACTCTCAAAGCGACTGCGCACTGCAGACAACCGCTTACGGGAAGGAGTTCAGGGCATGGACCATCGCGGGACAACGTTGGAAGAGGCGCTCCGCAAATCGCTCGCACAGGAGCATGCGGGCCGTCATAGGCGACACGCGATGGAGCAAGGTCGTAGTGTGGATCTGGAGGTCTTTCCGCCCCGCCCGACAAGTCACAAGCAGACATTAATATCCCCATTCCGCGCCGCTGCCGAAGTTGTAATCGCCGGTTACAATTGGCCGTCACCCACCGACAAGATTCTTGGCGTGCGCTATCTCCGATGCATTGGCGGAACCGTGACGTTGCGCAGTCTCGGTTTGCTGGAACGGGTCAAGACTCATGCGGAGAACGTCGCCTTAGGACGGTTTCGCACGCAGATCTGGCAACGAGCCCGCCGGATCGGCAACGGCACATTCGAGCATAGCTTCAATCAGCGATACCATTTTGGAAAAGTCCTGTTCTCCTTAGGTAGAGCCAGATTATCCGGCCGCTTTCGGGGTATCGCGGAACAACGGCCTCACGGACGGCAGCGGGTAAAGGGCCGTGCCTCAATCGAGTTCTACGACCAATACGTCGATCCATTGAGCATTGAGCAGAGGATTAGAGAAAGGGCCAAAATAGACATCGCCCTGCCCGACGTCTCAGGCCGGCCATTCGATATCGTGGATCAATGGACGATCGATATCGACATCGACAGGTAAAACTCCGCCCCCGAAAACGTGCGAGCGTCGGACATGGACGTCAACAACATCGAACCTTATATCTATTGGCCGGCCTACGCCGCGCTCGTCGAAGCTTATCCGCGCCTTGCGGCCCAAATTGAAAATCTTATTGTATTCGCAGTCGCACTTACCATTGTCTCGCGGCGTTCCCGGGGTTGGCGCCTTTTATTGTTTTTCGGAACAATCGCGATCCTCCACCCTCATACATGCACATTGAATTTAGTTGACGCAAAAACAAAGAACCTTCAATGGCAAAGAGAATTGAAGGCCTATTGGAAAGCAAAACGAAGTGGACTGACACCCCCAGAGCCAGCTGACCCTTACCAACGCAGCATGACAAACTGGACCAACAGTGGGATGTTTTATTACTCATGGTATCTTGTATTTTTATCATTTGTTTTCAGCTTTATTATCATCTATTCCATTCGATGGCCGTTTCTTATCCTCCGATACTGTTGGCGCACCTGGCGCCGTTGGCAGACGTCGCGGACGAACCGGGCATGCTGAGCGCAACCGGGACCGATCTTACCCCTTAGCCGCGCGGTGGCACGCTGCCCGACGGGCAGCTGATACCACATCATAGAGCTTTCCCTGCGCTGCCGGCAGCGGTACGGTGCTCGTCGAAGCACGGCGGTCGCAGCGACGCCATATGCGCGTCGCGCATCGCCGGTAACAACCGCTCAAACGCGCGGTGCATGCCGCGAACGGAGGCGTACGATGGAAGACGTGAACCGAAATGTCGCGCTTGAGGACATCGATCGCGAAACCGTGTTCCACCCGAACACGTCGATTGCGGACCACTTGCACAACGGCCCCATGATCCTTGCGAACGGATCCGGCGTACGCGTACACCATCATAACGGCCGCGAGATGATTGATTGCGGCGCCGGCCTGTGGTGCGTCAACGCCGGCTACGGGCGCAGCGAACTCGCTGAAACTGCAAAAGACGCGATTGAAACGCTGGCCTATTATCATCTGTTCGGCGGCGCCTCGAATCCCCCGATCATCAAGCTGGCTGAAAAGGTCCTCAGCCTATTTCATGAGGAGGCCGACGCCCAGCATCTCTCAAAGGTCTTTTTCGGGCTTGGCGGATCGGATGCGAATGACACGAACTTCAAACTTGTTCGCCTCTATAACAATCTCCGCGGGCTGCCGGAAAAGAAGAAGATCATCTCCCGAACGGGCGGCTATCACGGCCTGACGTTCGCGGCAGCCGCGTTAACGGGCATACCGGCCTATCATAAGGCGTGGGACCTGCCCATGGACGATATTATTCATACGTCCTGCCCGCACTACTACCGGTTTGGCTTACCGGAAGAAACGGAAGAGCAGTTCTGCGACCGCATGATCGCTGAGATCACAGCGATCATTGATAGGGAGGGCGCAGACCGGATCGCTGCGTTTATAGCGGAACCCGTTATGGGAACGGGTGGCGTCCTGCCACCACCCGTGGGGTACTTTGAGAAGCTTCAGCCCATTCTCGAGCAGAACGACATCCTGTTCATTGTCGACGAAGTCATAACGGGTTTCGGCCGCACCGGGACATGGTTCGCCACAGGCGGTATGAAGCTAAAGCCGGACATCGTGACGTTGGCCAAGGGGATCACGTCGGCCTATTTCCCGTTATCGGCGTCGGTTATTGGCGAACGCGTCTGGGATGTGCTGCGCGACGCCTCTGAGACTTACGGGCCCGTGATGCACGGGTTCACGTACTCCGGCCACCCGGTCGGCGGTGCGATCGGGCTCGCAAACCTCGACATTCTGGCCCGCGAAAATCTGTGCGGACAGGCCGAGGACGTCGGTGCCTACTTCCGCACCGCACTACAGCAGGCCGTTGGCGATCATCCGTTTGTTGGCGACATCCGCGGCATTGGCCAGATGAACGCGATCGAGTACGTTGCTGATAAGGCCGCCAAACGCTGGTTCGATCCCAAAGCCGGCGCCCATAAGATTGTCGCTGCCAAGGCTGCTGAATGCGGCGTCCTCACGCGCGCGCTGCCCTTCATCGAGGTCACGGCCTTTTCGCCGCCACTCGTGATGACAACGGCTGAAGCCGACGAGGCGATCGCACGCTTGAGCCGCGCGCTGGACTTGGCGACGCCACAGCTTGAAGCGCTGGCGTCGAAAGGTGCCTGAGGCGCGCGTAACGCAAAGGAGTCCAGGATGCGAACCGCAGATGCACGGACGGCTCGCATCCCCCACTCAGCATGAGCCGCTACTCACGGAAAGTAGTATGCGCGCTCGGCGCCGTCATAGCGCTTTGACTTCAGACAGCAGCGCTTGAAACCGGCGGCCTGATCCGCACGGGCAAAGATCGTTGCGACCGAGCTTTTCGATCAATTCGACGCCGCCGTGCACTTCGCGATGACCGCGCTTGACGGCCGTCTCGGACGGGAACGATTTGCGTCGTTTACTTGTGACCTCGAAACCGGGGCAAATCATCAACGTTACGGATCTTCGGCATGATCGCCTCCCTCAACTGGTGCCCGAATTCCGGACACCGTGCCACGAACTGTTGCCGGGTATCACACCGAACATGAACGTCAACACAACTCGGAAACAACCTGCGTTCTGAGCAATTCTCGACTGCCCACGCGATCATCGGTTGCACCGTTCGGGGATGCGGAACCGGCAAACACCTTACCGCTGTCTCGACGGGAACAGATCACGCAACGTCGCGCACCTATCATCCGTCGCCAGCTTGGAAGCTGAGTTGTGGCGACCGAATAGCAGCGTTGTAAAAAGGACGTTCTCGATCATGGCAATTGTGACGCAAATGGCGGACCGCGCGGCGCCGATGGCCCAGGTTATCGCGCTCCATTGCTCCGGCGCGAACGGCCGTCAGTGGCGCCAACTCGGATCACAACTCGAGCCGACGTTTGCCTTCGCCGCCCCCGACCATATGGATAGTTCCAACCTGTGCACGACGCGCGCGGGCGTGCCGTTCTCGCTGGCAGATGAAGCCGCGGCGACGCTCGATATCATCGATGCGAGTGACCGCCCGATCCACTTGGTTGGCCACTCCTACGGTGGCGCCGTCGCGCTGCACGTGGCCCGCATGCGGCCGGAGCGGATTGCCAGCATGTCCCTGTATGAACCGACGGCGTTTCACTTGCTTCACGACATGGGATTGGACGGCCGCATCGGCCACGCTGAGATCACACACCTGTCAAACCGCGTCGCCCGGTTCATATCCAGGCGCGACTTCGAAGCTGCTGCCGTGTGTTTTGTCACCTACTGGGGTGGCGAAGATGCATGGCAAGCGCTCCGCCCTGAGCAGAGAGCGGCCTTGGCACAATGGGCGCCGAAAGCCGTGTTCGACTTCGAGGCATTGCTCAACGAACCATCACGGCTGCAGGACTTCAGCGGCCTTGCAATGCCCATCCTGCTGATGCGCGGGGCACATAGCCCTGACCCGGGACGCGTCATTGCGCGCCATCTCCTGCAAGCGCTGCCAACATCACGCTGCGTCTGCTTTACAGATGCAGGCCATATGGGACCGCTCACCCATGCGACCGATGTTGCGCATTTCATTACGCACCATATCCTGGCGGCATCTGGGGTCGAGCGGCGGGCCGCGGCGTAGCGCTATACCTCACCAGCCGATATCCGAAACTCAGAGCCGCTTTTCGAAAAACACATCGGGATAAGGATCGTCGTTAAACCGCGGAATCTCGACCCACCCCGAATTGCGGTACAAATGAAGGGCTTCCGGCAACGCGCTGTTGGTATCCAGGCGCAGCGTCGTCATCGACAAACTCCGAGCCGCGTCTTCAGCCGCAGCCATCAGGCGACGCGACAGCCCAAGCCCGCGAACAGACGGCGCGATCCACAGCCGCTTGATCTCACCAACTGTTCCGCCAGTCCCTTTGAGCCCGACACACCCAACGGCAAGACGGTCCAACTCCGCGACAAGAAAGGCGCCACGCGGTCGGATCATGTCATCCGCCTCGGGATCTCGCGAACGTGACACGTCAAACCCCTGATCGAGTCGATCGGCCAGCTCTAAATAATATGCGTTGAGGCAACCACGCGCCTCATCATCACGAGGATCGCGTTCCGCGACCACAATACGATCACGCCCGAATGTCGCCGCGACCAGATCCATCGCCGCCAACAAGACATCCGGTTGTGGGTGGCGGCGCAGCAGCGCCGCGGCCTGGGCATCTGACAGGTCCTCGTACGCGTCGTACTCTTCCCGGCCGGCCGACGTCAGCCGCGCAACACGACGGCGGGCGTCATCGCGGTGCTGTTGCGTCTCGACGAGACCTTCACGTTCCAGGCCGCGCAGAAGCCGGCTCATCAACCCGGAATCCAAACCAAGGTAGTCTCGGACATCGGCAACATCGGTGTGGCCCTGTCCAATCGCGTTGAGCACGCGCGCGGACCCGAGCGGCCGGCCGCGACCCAGGAACGAGGTATCAAGCGCACCAACCTCTGCGGTCACGGATCGACTAAAACGGCGAAAGCGAGCGATCTGTTTAGCATCCATATTACCTGACTTAGGTCAGACATATCGCATCGTCAAGCCGTCGCCAGGCCACGCGCACGTCATTTGACCCGCATCAACACCGGCACCGTCTGCCATATGGCACTATCCGTCAGACTCTGTTTGGCGTCCTGCCCGGCCGGCACGGTTACCGCAGGCACGAACAACCGACTCTGGAGGTCCCATGACGCTGGAAATCTCGCCTGAAAAGGTCGCTCGGATCATTGTGCGGGCACGTGAATTCGACGCCAAAACCGAACCCTGGGATAACAAAAGCAGCCAAGAGCGCGAAGACGAAATCGAGTCGGTGCTTGAATCGACGCCGAATGATCCGATCGCAGCTGAGCTTAAGTCCTATATCGACGACCTGAACGACGACGAACAAGCCGCGCTCGTTGCGCTGATGTGGATCGGGCGCGGCACCTATGAGCCTGAAGATCTGGCCGAAGCCATGGCAACGGCGCGCAGCGAACGCGTGAACGCGACGTCGCGTTATCTGATGGGCGTGCCGCTGCTGGCGGATTTGCTCGAGGAAGGCTTGGAGAAGTTCGGTTACCCGGTTTCCGACATCGAAGATGATGTGGTCTGAGCCATCCCGGCGCGCAACAACCCGCCGTCCCATCCGCGCATGACGGGCGCAAAGACTGAGTGCTGAGTGCCATCGACAGGCCTGAGCGAGAGTCTTTAATTGCGCTGTTCGCACGCGAGTCTTTAGTTGGCGCTGTTCGCACGCTCGCAGGCTCGCGGCTCGAGCGCGGGCTATCCTGAGAGGACGACCCCAGGCCGAAACAGCTGTAAGCGATCAACAACCAGCGCGGACTAGCCGTCTGGCACCCCAGGCCGCGAATGCGGCCCGGCGCGTTGCGCCGCCCTCGCGGAGGGCCCGGCCGCAGGCCGGAACAGCCCGTGAGCGATAAACATCCAGCGCGGACTAGCCGCCTTGCACCCCAGGCCGCGAGTGCGGCCCGGCGCGTTGCGCCGCGCCCGCGCCGGGCCCGGCCGAAGGCCGGATTAGCCCGTGAGCGAAAGCAAGCTAGAGCGAGGCGCATGTAATGCCACACGTTTTAGCGCCCGCCCGCCGTAGGCGAACGCGCTTCGCCCAGTCCAGTTCGGCGATACATTCCAGTTCGTCGATACATTGCAGCAACGCCCACACCCTCAAATCGCAGTGCGGTCGAACGCGCAAAACGTGCGACGCAATAGTAAAACACTTACAACCACTCTAAGTGGAGCGATGTCGCACACCTCCGCCACGAACCAATGAGCGATTATGGACATCATTCGCAAGAACCGCGAGAGCGACGCATGAACGACGACACGAACAGTCCGCTACTGACCGACCTCTATCAGCTCAACATGATCCAGGCTTACCTGGAACACGGCAAGATGGACGAGGCGGTCTTCGAGTTCTTTGTGCGCCGGCTACCCGCGTCCCGCGCATTCCTTGTTGCAGCCGGACTCGAGCAGGCGCTGGACTACCTCGAGGACCTGAAGTTCTCGCCTAAGGACATCGATTGGCTCAAGAGCACAAATCGCTTCAGCGCGGACATGCTCAGTTTTCTGGAAGATCTGCGCTTTACCGGCGACGTGCACGCCATGCCGGAAGGAACCGTTTTTTATCCGAACGAGCCGATCCTTCGGATTACGGCGCCACTCCCAGTCGCCCAACTGGTCGAATCCCGGCTCATTAACCTGCTGCACTTTGAAACGCTGATTGCATCGAAAGCCGCGCGGTTCAAACTTGCCGCACCGGACAAGCAGCTTGTCGACTTCGGCTTGCGCCGCGCGCACGCGGCTGAGGCTGGCCTGCTGGCAGCGCGGGCGAGCTACATCGCCGGTTTCGCAGGAACTGCGACCGTTCTTGCCGGCCAGAAGTTCGCCATCCCCCTGTACGGCACCATGGCCCACGCATTCATCCAGGCATTCGACGACGAACACGCCGCGTTTGAGGCGTTTGCCCAATCGCGCCCCGATCACCTCGTTCTTCTGATCGACACGTATGACACGGAAGCGGCGGCCCATAAGATCGTCGCCCTTGCGCCGCAGCTGAACGCACGCGGCATTCGGGTCTCCGGCGTTCGAATCGACAGCGGTGACTTGATCGCGCTATCGCGCAAAGTACGCGGGATTTTGGACTCCGGTGGGCTGAACGATGTCGTGATCCTCGCCAGTGGGGGTATCGACGAGCCCGATCTCAAAACCATAATCGCCACTGATGCCCCGATCGATGGCTTCGGGATCGGCACAAGCCTGACCACATCGGCGGACGTGCCGTCACTCGACAGCGCCTATAAGCTCCAGGAACTTGCCGGCGTGCCCCGCCGCAAACGCTCGCCCGGCAAGGAAACATGGCCGGGGCGGAAACAGGTCTGGCGGCGGTTTGGACCGGACGGGCGCATGACCGGCGACATTCTATCGCTTGAGAGTGCGGTCCATGATGGGACCGCGCTGATCGAGCCGATGATGACGAACGGCCGACGCATCGGCAGACCATCAATAACCGAAATCAGAGAACGCACCGCGGCCAGCTTGGCAAGCCTGCCGGAACCGCACGCCCAACTCGATCCCGACGCGGCATACGACGTGGATGTCGCGCCGTCACTCAAGCAGCTCGTCGCCGCCATCGACGGCGATATCGAAACAAGTGAAGGGTAAGGCCATGGTCAATCACGCCCCGCACGCGCAAGACGGCGTCCTTCTGGTCATCGACGTGCAAAACGATTTCTGCCCTGGTGGAGGCCTCGCGGTACCGGACGGAGCGGACGTCGTCCCGGTGATCAATCGCATTGCCGGTCACTTTGATACCGTCGTTCTGACGCAGGATTGGCATCCAGCCGGCCATACGTCATTTGCCTCGTCGCATCCAGGCAAAGCTCTGTTTGACACCATCACACTGGACTATGGGCCACAAATTCTCTGGCCGGACCACTGTGTCCAAGGCACAAGCGGGGCCGAGTTCCATTGCGATCTTGATATTCCCCATGCCCAGTTGATCGTACGCAAGGGCTT